>JAFOIY010000157.1 GCA_017420505.1 Solobacterium sp.
GCCCAGACACTGATGAAGCACTCTCCGGTCGTGATCTTCGATGATGCTCTGTCGGCAGTGGATGCCGCAACGGACGCGAAGATCCGTGCCGCATTGAAGAAGAATCTGAACCATACAACGAAGATCTTCATTTCCCACCGTCTGACCACACTGATGGACGCAGACGAGATCTTTGTCATACAGCAGGGGAGGATTGCCGAGCACGGCAGTCATGAACAGCTGCTGCAGCAGGACGGCATCTACCGCAGGATCTACAGCCTGCAGAGTGCCCAGGAGGCCGAATGGTGAGCGAGAAAAGCGATTATGATGTAAAACTGCCGTTCTTCGGTCTGCCGAAGCTGTGGCCGTATGTGAGGGGATACCGGGGATGGATCCTGTTCAATGTCGTCTGCGCAACACTGGCCAGCCTCATTGACTCGGTCTATCCACTGTTCAACCGCTATGCCATCAACCACTTTGCAGCGCTGCATACAACAGATACACTGCCGCAGTTCATCGCTCTGTTTGTAGCGATCGTACTGATCCAGATCATCCTGAACTTCGTCAGTACCTACTTCTGCGGCAAGGTGGAGATGGAAGTGGACCGGGATCTGCGGAATCTTTCCTTTGAACATCTGCAGCGGATGTCCTTTTCCTACTACAACCAGAACAATGTCGGCTACATTCATGCCCGTGTCATCAGCGATACCGGCAAGATCGGTGAGATGATTGCCTGGCGTATGCTGGATACGGTCTGGATGGGTTCCTACCTGTTCTTCATCATCGTGGTCATGCTGAGGATTGATCTGAAGCTGGCACTGTATGTACTGACCGTGGTCCCTGTAGCTGTCCTGCTCATTACACTGTTCCAGCGCAGGCTGATTGTTCTCAACCGGCGGATCCGGGAGATCAACGGCCGGATTACCGGAAACTTCAATGAAGGCATCACCGGCGCAAGATCCATCAAAGCACTGGTGATCGAAGACAGGATCAACGATGGGTTTACAGCAGAAACAGCCAATATGGAACGGACCTCCGTACGTACTGCCCGCATCTCGGCGCTGTTCACGGCTGCAGTGACAACGATGAGTTCGCTCACCCTTGCCATTGTTATGTACAAGGGCGGCTGGATGAGCCTGGAGGGCATCATGGAGATCGGTACACTGTCTGTATTCATGAACTATGCCATCAATATGATCCAGCCCATCCAGGGCTTGGTCATGACCATCTCTGCCATGATCGGCATCCAGGTCAATATCGAGCGCTTCACCCGTCTGGTGGAAACCGAACCGGGCGTCACCGATACACCCGAAGTCACTGAAAAATACGGAGATATCTTCAATGCCAGAACAGAGAACTGGGAAGAGCTGAAAGGGGATATCGTCTTTGATGATGTTACCTTCCAGTATCCTGACGGTACAGAACCGGTGCTGGAGCACTTCAGCCTGAATGTCCCGTACGGTACCAATGTGGCCATCGTCGGTGAAACCGGTGCCGGAAAGAGTACACTGGTCAATCTGGTATGCCGGTTCTATGAACCCACGGAAGGAAGAATCCTGCTGGACGGCAGGGATCTCAGGGAACGGTCGCAGCTCTGGCTGCACCGGAACATCGGCTACGTCCTGCAGACACCCCACCTGTTCTCCGGTACGGTACGGGACAACCTCCGCTACGGCAGTCCGGACGCCACTGATGAAGAAATCATGGAAGCCCTGCGCCTGGTATCCGCGGAAGAAGTGCTGGCCAAGATGCCGGAAGGACTGGACAGTGAAGTCGGTGAAGACGGCGGACTGCTGTCCACCGGAGAGAAGCAGCTGTTCTCCTTTGCCAGAGCGATTCTGGCAGATCCCCGGATTCTGATCCTGGATGAAGCGACAGCGTCCGTGGATACCCTGACGGAGAAGAAGATCCAGAATGCCATCGATCAGGTAATCCAGGGAAGAACCTCCTTTGTCATCGCCCACCGCCTGTCTACGATCGTGAACGCGGACGTCATCCTGCTCGTCCACGACGGAAAGATCATGGAACAGGGAAAGCACGCGGATCTGATGCGCAGGAAAGGCATGTACTACGCACTGTATATGCGGCAGTACGAAGACATGCTTGTGGATGAAGTAAAGTAAAAACAGCCCTGAGGCTGTTTTTTATTGGTTCCGTCCGCGGTATTCCAGCCAACTGTACAGTGCACCGATCTGGTTGGCTTCCGAGCCGTAGCGGCATTTGACGATTTCCGTCCTCGGTGTATTGTCCAGCGGGAACGCAGAATCATAGTGGATATCATGGTAGGCTTTCCGGATGGTTTCCACCAGAGCAGGGTGATTGGAGATCCCGCCGCCGATGGCAATGCGTTCTACATCCAGCAGCATCGTAAGGTTATACAGCTGGACCGCAACAGAGCGCGCAAATGTCTCCAGCGCCTGTACAGCGTCCGGATCTCCTTCGTCATAGGCATGGAAGAAATCCCTGCCGCTCAGCTCCTGTTCCTCCGGCATATTCTTCCGGCTGCGGTACAGCCCGAGCAATCCGGTGGTGGAGCAGCGGAAGCCCATCATGGCACCGAGCTGTCCCCACTCTGTATCATTGACATTCAGATAGCTGTATTCCCCGGCAGAGAAATCCTTGCCTTTGAACAGCTTCCCGTTGAGTACCAGACCTCCGGCAACACCGGTACCGATGATGAACACAGCACCGTTCTCAATGCCCTGCAGAGCACCGCTTTCCATCTCCGCCCAGGCTGCTGCCTTGCCGTCATTCTCCAGATGTACAGGTATGCCGCAGAGCTCTTCCATCTGCGCAGCGAGAGGCTGACCGGCATTGAACTGCAGGGCACCGCCGGTAATCATGCAGCCATGATCACTGTCAGTGAGTCCGGGCAGGCTGACCGGCATGGCGGTGCAGCCCTTGCCGTATTCCCGGTACAGACGGTGGATCTCATGGAGAAACGCTTCCTGGGATTCCCGGGGTGTCGGGACCGAGCCGGAATCATAGATGTTCGCCTGCTCATCCATGACAGAGTATTTGATGGCGGTGCCACCGATATCCAGTACGAAACAACGGTTCATAGTATGCCTCCTTGCAGGATACAGATCAGTGCAGTATGGACCACACCGAACTGACGGTAAAGACAATGATGAGAATGATCACGCTGGGGGAAGTCACCAGCAGTTTCCACAGGGTGCTCTCCGTCGCGCCGTAGCGGACGATATTCCTGCCGCGCAGCCGGAAGATGTACAGCGCTGCTGTGACATAGACGATGACCAGGAAGACCATCACAATGATCCATGCCCGTTCCGGTATGATGAACAGCAGCCACAGGAACAGGTTCAGGGCAATGCTGATGCGGATGGAAGGAAGGATGGAATGGGAGTACAGTGTGACCGTGGACAGATACCAGCCCAGAAAGAACATGGCCGCGAAGCCGGGCAGATCCGGCTGGCAGAGCGCGAAGAGGAACGCAGAGCCCAGTACACCGAAATAGCGGCCGTAGTGGCCGAGATGGCGCTGGATGATTCCCCGGAAGATGATCTCATGGAACACCGGCCTCAGCAGTACAAACAGAACCGCGTACAGAACATTGTTAATGATGTAGGTCCGGCTGACGAACTGACCGATCCAGGCGTATTCCAGCGTACTGCGCTCTGAAAAGAGGTAGACCAGCTGGGAAAGGGACGCGCTCAGGAAGCGCAGGGCAATGCCGATGCAGATCAGGGACAGGGTCTGGCCCAGACTGTGGTGCGGACTGCGCATATAGTCTGCCAGATTGAGCTTCAGTGCAAACGAAGCAATGATGAAAGGAATACAGACGACAGCCATGACCGCAATCTCAGCAACCAGAAAGACCGTATCTGTATCCGTTCCGGCAAAGAACACGGGCAGAAGGGGAAGAAGATACGGTTTCCCGATCCGCAGCGCGCATTCCAGCAGGACCAGTATGACAAGTCCGGAACAAAGCAGATCGATCTGCCTCCGTGCCTGTTTTTTTGTTATGACTTTAGGCTCAGCAGCCATGAATACTCCGGAACAATAAATCAATTATACACGATCAGACCCGGAAAAACCGTTCTGCGTACTGAGAGAGCAGGGTCAGATCCAGGCTTCTTGCCGGATGGTCCTGTACCGCCATGTCCGCAAGATGTCCGTGGAACCATACACCCATCACAGCGCTCAGGAACGGATCCTTTACAAACGGTACAAGGCCGGTGATGATCCCGGTGAGCAGATCGCCGCTGCCTGCCTGGGCAAGCGCAGGATTGCCGGTTGGATTGATGTAGAACCGGGTACCGTCCGTCACGATGGTATGCGGTCCTTTGAGCACCAGTACAGAGCGGCTGCGCTTTGCGAAGGAAGCAGCGTGGGTGAACGGGTCTTCCTTGACGGCCGCTGGTTCAGTGCCTTCCAGGGCACAGAATTCACCGATGTGCGGTGTCAGGATCAGCGGTTTGCGTACAAAGTCCAGCATCCAGGTGTTGCCGGCCATCAGGCGCAGTCCCTCTGCGTCGATGACAGCCGGTGCCGTGCCCGTACGCAGAACCGCGTGCAGCAGGCGTTCCTTGTAGCCAAGATGCACCGCACCGCTGCCGAATCCCACAGCAGCCGCATCCCGGATCCACTGTTCGATGAGATCCTCCGGTGTAAACTCATTCACCGGATGGAATACGGTTGTCAGGAAACCCGGTGCCAGTATAGGATAGATGGCATCATCCAGGACCGTTTCCAGATAGGAAGCACCTACCGAGCGCGCTCCGATGATATTCAGCGCGAGGGCGCCGGCCATACCGTAGGACCCGCCGATCAGGAGGGTCCTGCCGTAGGTCCCTTTGTAGGCATCTTCCGGCTTATCGGGAAGAAGGGAGCGGAACTGTTCTTCGTTCATTTCCATGAATACGGGATGTTCCGGTGCTTCCAGCCCCAGATCCACAGTACAGGCTTCCCGGAACATGCCGTGTTCCTTGTACAGCGCATGGAAGGGCTTTTCCATACCGAGGGCCAGTGTCAGAACCGAGTGCAGGGCATGGGGATCGCGCTTCAGGCAGCTGGCTTCGCAGCCACTGTTGATGTCTACGGAAACGACCGGGATGCCGGAAGCTTCGATGGCCTCAAAGGCAGGGACGAGCTTCTTCGGCAGCGTACCGTGATAGCCGTATCCATAGATGCAGTCAACGATCAGCGCATAGTCCTTAAAATGTTCGATCAGATTCTTTGCCGGCAGTATTCTGCCGCTGAACTGCTTCTTTGCGTGTTTTGCGGCATCGGTACGGGGCAGTCCGTCCACCATACAGACATCCGCATCCAGGCAGCGGGCAATGACGAAACCGTCTCCGCCGTTATTGCCTCTGCCGCAGAGCACAAGAACAGGATCTGCGCCGTACCGTTCCCTGATGATTCCGGCACACTTGGTACCGGCGGTTTCCATCAGTTCCTGTGCACTGCGGGAATCAGACTGTTCCATGATTTTCATTTCTTCAGCTGTAACGATCATAAGTGTTCCTCAATCCGAGCAGATATGCCGCTTCTGTACTGCAATTATACCATTGAGAAAGGCTGTTAAGGAATTGAGTGTTATACTGAAGGGTATGAAACGGACCGAGCGGGTGATTGTTGCACTGCTGGTTCTGCTGTGCGCGGCAGGCATTCTTTTCCTGCGGCGCCCCCGTACTTCCGGTGTCACGGTCGGCATCTATTATCATGATGAAGTGTACCTGACCTTTGATCCGGAAAAGGACCGGGTCATCGAACTGGACGGGGATTACGGTCATATGATCATTGAAGTCAAGGATGGCTCCTGGCGGGTCAGGGAAGTGGAGTGTCCGAACCACATCTGTGAAAAGATGGGCTGGAAGACGGTGGAAGACCTGGATCCCATTACCTGCGTGCCCAACGATATTGTCATTATGGTGGTGAACGATGCGGAGTGATACGGGACGGTTTGTCCGCCTGGGTCTGCTTGCGGCGATGGCCGTTGCGCTGAACCTGGTGGAATCCATGTACATCGGATCCTTTGCGTACGGAATCCGGATCGGTCTGGCCAACATCATGGCCCTGATCACCATCCGTATGCTGGGTGTCAGGGAGATGATCATTGTCAATCTGATGCGGGTGGTGATCGGCAGTCTGCTGAGGGGTATGATCTTCGGAACCACATTCTGGATCAGTCTGGGCGGAGTGGCTCTTTCCAGCCTGTCATTGATCCTGACGACGGGATTGAAGAGCTCCCTGCTGTTCAGTTCGGTTGTCTCCTCGGTATGCCATTCCATCGGACAGGTGCTGGTTGTTGTCTTTCTGTACCATCAGCCGGCGATGGCAGCCGTTCTGCCGTATCTGCTGCTGGGATCGGTGCCGGTCGGCCTGCTCACAGGCTATGCAGCCCAGCGGGCGCTGAAACTGGTCAGACCGCTGGAAAACAGATCATAAAAACAGTGACCCCTGCGGTCACTGTTTGTTTCTGTGTGCTTTCTTCCAGGCTTCGATGGCCTCTTTGTGTTCCTTGACCCGCTTCTCAACGCCTTGCTCGGACGGTTCGTAGTAGTGCGTCCCTGCCAGGGAAGGAGGCAGGCAGTCCATCGGCGTAATGTGCCCCTCGAAATCATGGGCATACTGATAATCCTTGCCGTAGCCGAGCTCCTCCATGAGCCTTGTCGGTGCATTGCGGATCTGCAGCGGGACCGGTTCGTTGATGGTGTTTCTCGCATCCTGCGCGGCTTTGGTATAGGCCGTGTACAGGGAGTTGGATTTGGGTGCCAGGGCGCAGAAGACAACAGCGTGGGTGAGATGGACGGTGCATTCGGGCATGCCGATGTAATGGCAGGCCTGATAGGCGTCTATGGCGATGCCGAGCGCGCGGGAGTCTGCCATGCCGATGTCCTCCGAAGCGAACCGTACGACCCTCCGGGCAACATACAGCGGGTCTTCTCCGGCCTCCAGCATGCGGGCAAGCCAGTAGACTGCCGCGTCCGCATCGCTGTTGCGCATGGACTTGTGCAGAGCGGAAATGATGTTGTAGTGCTCTTCCCCGTTCTTGTCGTACAGCAGGCTTCTGCCGGAAAGAACCTGGGTCAGGACATCGTCGTTGATCAGGGAATGTCCGTCCTGATCCGCACTGAGTACGCACATCTCCAGGGTGTTCAGAGCGACCCTTGCGTCTCCGTCGGCGTATACAGCGATCTTTTCCAGTGCACTGTCCTCGGCCTCGATCTCTCTGCCGGGAAAGCCTCTCTCATCGGACAGAGCACGCTTCTGCAGCTTCACCAGATCCTCTGTGCTCAAGGCATTGAGTACGAATACCTTGCAGCGGGACAACAGAGCGGAATTGATCTCAAAGGAAGGGTTCTCCGTCGTTGCACCGATCATGACGATGGAGCCTTTTTCCACGTACGGCAGGAAGGCATCCTGCTGGGCTTTGTTGAAGCGGTGGATTTCATCCACGAACAGGATGGTGCGGACACCCAGAGCACGGTTGTTTTCCGCCTCGCTCATGACGGCTTTGATCTCCTTGATGCCGCTGGTCACTGCCGAGAAGTTCACAAAGCGGGAATGAGTGGAATTGGCAATGATCCGCGCCAGCGTAGTCTTTCCGACCCCGGGCGGTCCCCAGAAGATCATGGACTGCAGTTCATCCCGCTCGATCATAAGACGCAGGACCCGTCCTTCCCCGACCAGGTGTTCCTGGCCGGCGTAGTCGTCCAGCGTCAAAGGCCGCATGCGGTCCGCAAGCGGCGTAGATGTGCTTCTGTCATCAAACAGGGATTCCTGCAGCATGGTCTATTTGTTCCGGTGATAGGCAATGATCCGGTTGATCTCGTCGATATCGCAGTTCTTGTTTACGGTGAATTTCAGGGTAGCGGAGACAAGGTGGATCTCCAGTTCCGAGTAGACGGAGATCAGGGTCTCTGTATCTGCCGTCACCCAGTAGTCTACCGCGTGGTAGGGGAAGGAATAGGCTGCAGTCCTGGATGCAGCGGCACCGGTCTTCTCCACTACGATGATCCGCTGGTTTGTCAGACAGACATATCCGCCTGTCTGCATCAGATAAGCCTGTACCGCATTCTCTCCTGCACCGAGGATGTTCCTGACCTCCAGCGGTGTCTTTGTCTTCTTGCTCAGTGTCCAGCTCATTCTGTCAGACATAGCAATACCTCCTGGTCACAACTATATGATACAACAATCTCCGAAAAATAAAAAAATGGCAGGGGTGGAGAGAATCGAACTCCCATCAGCGGTTTTGGAGACCGATGTACTGCCATTGTACGACACCCCTGCAACTATGGTGACGTGTACGGGATTCGAACCCGTGAATGCCGCCGTGAAAGGGCGGTGTGTTAAGCCGCTTCACCAACACGCCATCAAGCTTTATGATCATAGCACAGAAAAAAAACAATGACAATATCAATCTTCAAGAATTCAAAATTGAGCTTCAGAGAATGGACAAACGGGGGTTAGCCATATTAAACTAACAAAAAAGGATACAACAGTAATGACAGCAGAAGACAAAATGATCCAAAGCATCAGCCGCCTTGCAAAAGAGAATCCTTCCGGTATGGATGCCATATCGGAACTGCTGAATACCGGGGGAGAGCGTGGTGTTCTGTTCTGGCTCTGCTCGGAGAAAACAGCACCGCGCGCCGTGGATATCATTGAACACTTCGGTCTGACAGCCGGCAGAGTCGCCAATATCCTCAAAATGCTGGAGAAACAGGGTTGTGTGAAACGCGTTACGGATGAACATGACCGGAGAGTAATGCGGATCCATGTAACGGAAAAAGGAAGAACCAGAGCAGCCGAGGATTTCCGGAAGATCGAGGAGCACTGGACACAGCTGATCCACCGGCTCGGTGAGGAAGACGCTGCTGAGATGGTACGCCTGCTCAGCAGGGTGCTGGAACAATAAACAACGGTCTGCGGGAAATCCGCAGGCTTTTTTATGTTAGAATAATTTCTGCTGATTATTTCTGTTGGAAAGCAATGGTGATGATATGAAACTGAGTGATCTGAAAACCGGAGAGAGTGCAGTTGTAACGGAAGTCGGAGGAGAGGGAGCTCTCCGCCAGCATTTCCTGGATATGGGTCTGATTCCCGGGACGGAAGTCACATTGGTGCGCTATGCACCGATGAATGATCCTATGGAACTGCGGCTGCACGGCTACAGTCTGACGCTGCGTCTGGATGATGCCGGGAAGATCATGGTCGTGCCTGCGGAAGAAAAGGAAGCGGAGAAGGAAACCGTATCCACTGCGAAGAAGGGCCTGCATCCGGGACTCGGCGAAGGGGGAAAGTTCCACCCGAAAGGCACCGGCAATCCGCTGCCGGAAGGCACAGTGCTGCGCTTTGCGCTCGTAGGCAACCAGAACAGCGGGAAGACAACCCTGTTCAATGCCCTGACCGGTGCCCACCAGCATGTAGGCAACTTTCCGGGTGTGACCGTAGACCGCAAGGACGGTTCCATTCTGGGCCATCCGGACACCTCCATCACGGATCTGCCGGGCATCTATTCCATGTCACCGTATTCCAGCGAGGAAGTCGTATCCCGCAACTTTGTACTGCAGGAGAAGCCGCACGCAATCATCAATATCGTGGACGCGACGAATATAGAGCGGAACCTGTACCTGACGATGCAGCTGCTGGAGATGGGCATACCGGTGGTGGTTGCCCTGAACATGATGGACGAGATTGCCAACAACGGCGGGTACATTGATGTCAATGCGATGGAAGAGATGCTCGGTACACCGGTGGTGCCGATTTCAGCAGCGGCGGGGCAGGGCATCGATGAACTTGTCGAACATGCCATCCACATTGCAAAGTACCAGGAAAAGCCCCTGGATCAGGATTTCTGTACACCGGAAGACCACGGCGGTGCGGTACAGCGGGGCATCCACGCGGTGGAACACGTGATCGAAGACCATGCCATAGCTGTCGGGCTTCCTCCGCGCTTTGCCTCCAGCAAGATCATTGAAGGAGATACCCTGATCCTGGAACAGCTCGGACTCGATGCGAAC
>JAFOIY010000158.1 GCA_017420505.1 Solobacterium sp.
AGAGAAGCACATCCTGATGATCCTCATCACGGAAGTACTCTGCCATGGTCAGTGCACTCAGACCGACCCGCATTCTCGCACCGGGAGACTCGTTCATCTGCCCGTAGGTCAGAACCGTATTGCCCAGAACGCCGGAGTTCTTCATCTCGTAGTACATATCATTGCCTTCACGGGTACGCTCACCGACACCCGCCACAACGGAACGGCCGCCGTGCTCAATCGCGATATTGTGGATCAGCTCCTGCATCAGAACGGTCTTGCCGACACCGGCACCGCCGAACAGTCCGATCTTTCCACCCTTGGAATACGGACACAGCAGGTCAATGACCTTGATGCCTGTCTCCAGGATCTCACTGGTTGTCTGCTGCTGCGCAAACGTCGGCGCATCCCGGTGAATCGGCATGTACTTCTCAGCCTTCACTTCGCCCAGTCCGTCAATCGGCTCACCGAGCACGTTGAACATTCTGCCCAGGACCGCATCACCGACCGGAACCTTGATCGGTCCCTCGGTATCCTCACAGTCCATACCGCGTACCAGACCGTCCGTGGAGCTCATCGCTATGCAGCGTACGATATCATCACCGATGTGCTGCGCGACTTCCGCAACCATCGACCTGCCGGTAGCTTCATCCTCAATCTTGATTGCGTTGTGGATGGTCGGCAGACTGTCCGGATCAAACCGAATATCGATGACAGGTCCGATAACCTGAATGATTTTACCTGTTTTACCCATCTTTCCTCTCTCCTACACAGCGTTTGATCCGCTGACAATTTCCGTAATTTCCTGCGTAATCGCCGCCTGGCGCGCTTTGTTGTATTCCAGCATCAGCTCTTCGCTCAGCTCGTCCGCATTGTCCGTCGCCGTCTTCATCGCTACCCGCCGGCTTCCCTGCTCGGACGTTGTGGCTTCCATCCACTTCGCGTAGGCAACCGTCTTCACCATCATCGGAACGACCTCTTCCAGAATCGTTTCCGCATCCGGTTCGAACATCGTCTCCGCTTCCAGCCTGTCATCCGTCTGCTCCGGTGTGATCATTTCACACGGAAGCAGCTGCAGCAGCTCCGGCTTGAAAGTCATCGTATTGATGAACCGGGTGAACAGAAGCTGCACCGATGCATATTCTCCGTCACGGAAGCCCTGGATGCCCCGGTCCATATACTCCTTGATCTCATCATAGGAGAGATGATCCGAAGATATGGGTTCCTCATTGAGCAGCCGGAAGCCTTCGTTCCGGAAGGAACTGTACATGGACGTTCCGACCAGAACCACAGGATCATCCTTCTTCAGAAGCGTTCTCGCTTCCTTCAGAATGTTGGCATTGTATCCCCCGCAGAGACCGAGATCGCTGCAGAACACCATCGTATACGCCTGTCCCTCCTGCTTCGGCCTTACCAAAGAAGACTGTACGCCGGGATTCCTGGCAACGATTTCATTGACGCTTTCCTGCAGCCGGTCTGTATAGATACGGTTCGCCTCCACCAGGTTCCGCTGCTTGAACAGCTTCGCGTTCGCGATCATCTCCATGGCTTTGGTGATCTTGCGCGTCGATCTGACCGATTTGATCCGTGATCTCAGGGCCTGTTTCGACTGTGCCATACTACTTTACTCCCAGAAGCGGATCAAACTGCTCCAGCGCGGCCTGCATCGTATCCTTCATACGCTGCTCCAGCTCCGGAGAAATATCCTTCTTGTCCTCCAGTTCATCGATGATATCCTGCGCATTCTCCGCAAAATACCGGTGGACGAACTTCTCGAAGCGCCCGACTTCCTCAACCTTGACCTGGTCGATGTAGCCGTACTTTGCCGTAAACATGGAGAGCACCTGTTCGTGCATGGACATCGGCTGGTACTGCGGCTGCTTCAGCAGCTCCGTGAGGCGTGCACCATGATCCAGGATCTTCTTCGTCGCCGCGTCCAGATCGGATCCGAACTGGGAGAAGCTCAGCATCTCATGGTACTGCGCCAGCTCCAGCTTCAGGCTCGAGGAAACCTTCTTCATGGCCTTTGTCTGCGCGTTCGAACCGACACGGGAAACCGACAGACCGCTGTCTACCGCCGGACGTACACCGGAAGCGAACAGATCGCTCTGCAGGAAGATCTGACCGTCGGTAATCGAAATGACATTGGTCGGAATGTAGGCTGAAATATCGCCTGCCTGTGTCTCGATGAGCGGCAGGGCTGTCAGAGAACCGCCGCCCAGTTCATCGGACAGCTTCGCAGCTCTTTCCAGCAGACGGGAATGGAGATAGAAAACATCACCCGGATACGCCTCACGTCCCGGAGGTCTGCGCAGCAGCAGCGACATGGTACGGTAGGCAACCGCATGCTTGGACAGGTCATCATAGATGATCAGAACATCCTTGCCGTTGTCCATCCACTCTTCACCGATCGCACAGCCTGCGTACGGCGCAATGTACTGCAGAGGCGCCGATGTCGACGCACCCGCACTGATAACAACCGTATAGTCCATCGCTCCGCCCTCGCGCAGTCTCTGCACCAGACGGGCAACGGTGCTTTCCTTCTGGCCGATCGCAACATAGATGCAGTAGACATCCTTGCCCTTCTGGTTCAGGATCGCATCCACGGCAATCGCCGTCTTGCCGGTTTCACGGTCGCCGATGATCAGCTCACGCTGACCCTTGCCGATCGGAATCATGGTATCGATGATCTTCAGTCCGGTCATCAACGGCTGGTAAACACTGCGCCGCGTCATAACACCGGGAGCCACCCGTTCCACAGCCCGTGTCTTTTCCGTAACGATTTCGCCCTTGCCGTCCACCGGCTGGCCGATCGAGTTGATGACTCTGCCGAGCAGAGCGTCACCGACCGGCACCTCAACGATGCGTCCGGTGCGCCTTACCTCATCGCCTTCACGGATGAGCGTATCATTGCCCAGCAATACCGCACCGATATGGTCCTCCTCAAGGTTCAGGACCATACCCATCACATCGTTGGGGAATTCCAGCAGCTCCGAAGCCATCGCCTTGTCAATGCCCTGTACGTTCGCAATACCATCGCCGACACTGATGACATAGCCGACATCATCCGAACGTATTACATTGTCATAGTTCTTGATCCGTTCCTTGAGCAGGGAACTGATCTCATCCGGTCTGATCTCTCTCATACCGTTTCTCCTTTCAGCAGCGTCTTCCGCATTTCATCAATACGGCGCTTCATCGTAATATCCGTCACACTGTTGTCCGTGACCACCTTGATCCCGGCAATCAGACTGCGGTCGATCCGGTTGTTCAGCAGGATCTCCTTGCCTGTTCTCTTCTCCAGCGCTTTCCGGATCTTTTCCAGATCCTCTTCCGCAAGCGCCCGGGCAGAATACACCGTTGCGGTCTTGATGCCGAGCTCTTCGTTGGCCAGCGTTACAAACTGGACCAGAATCTCCTTCAGCCAGTAAATCCGGTTCTTATCGATCAGAAGCTTCAGCAGATGGATCATGTTCGCGCTGTAGGCTTCCCCGAACACCGCGTCCACCAGATCCTTCTTTTCCTGATCGGTAACCTTGATCGCATTGAAAAACTCCATCAGTTCAGGACAAGCATCCAGAACATCCAGCAGATTCTGCGCCTCTTTCCGGGTCTTTCTGATCGTGCTCTCTTCCCTCACAAGGGAAAACAGTGCTCCGCCGTAATTCTCAGCCACCGCATTAATCATGTCCGGTCGCTTCCTTTACAAAAGCATCGATCGCCTGACGGTCAAAGTCTTCAGCGTTCCGGTCTTCCAGCAGCCTTCCGGCAGCGGCCAGAGCTACTTCCACCATCTCTTTCTGCATATCCTGGTACATACTGGCACGTTCCGCTTCGATCTGCTCATGCGCCTTTCTGCGGGCCGCATCAGCTTCACTGTGTGCCTGGGCCAGAATCGCAGACTTCTCATCCTTCGCCTGCTTCACAGCAGCCGAAACGATGGTCTCTGCCTTGTCCGAAGCTTCGCTCAGCTGCTCCATCGCCTTTACACGATCGCTTTCCGCAGCCGCTCTGGCTTCCTCGCCGGCCGTCAGGTCCTCCTGCATCTTTACAGACCTCTGCGCCAGCCACGCTTTGACAGAATCCCACAGGAAATGACGGGCAATCAGAAACAGCACCAGTGTACTGAGCAGCTGCACTGACATCGTTACGATATTCGGCACCAATTGATTGTAAACATCTACATCAATCATTGCATGCCTCCGGATCAGTACACAAAGATCAGAATAATGGCAATCAGCAGACCATAGATCGCCGCTGTCTCAGACAGCGCAATACCCAGAATCATGTTTGAACGCAGCTGCGGCAGCATCTCAGGGTTCCTTCCCATTGCCTCAATGGCACGGCCGGCCGCAATACCTTCACCGACACCGGTACCCATACCGGCACATACGGCAATACCTGCACCGATTGCAATCAAACCTTTAGTGATATCCATACAAAAGCCCTCCTATTTTGCTTTTTTCAGCTCATCGGGGATTTCCACCCCAACGAACACCATGGTCAACGTAACAAATACCAGCGTTTGAATAAACCCGGCAAACACATCAAAGTACGCATGCAGCAGAGGCGCCACGATCGGTCCCAGGAAATTGAAGACCGGCCCGCCCTGCCCCAGCAGATGCGCAATGCCGTTGGAAGCCGCCTGTGCCCCGGCATAGACCAGGGACATCATGATTCCACCGCAGAGAATGTTTCCGAACAAACGCAAAGACATCGAAATGATCGATGAAAACTTGCTCAGGATGTTGATCGGCAGAAGTACAGGGATCGGTTCCAGGAAACTGTGGAACCATGCCTTGACCCCGCTGTACTTGAACGAAGCCACCTGGGTGATGACCCAGGTAATGATCGCCAGCGTCAGCGTAACACTCAGGTTGGCTGTCGGCGACGACACCCCGAACAGACTGATGACATTAGAGAGAAAGATGTAGACCGAAAGCGCCAGAATATACGGTGTAAACATCTCCGCGTGCTTCGGTCCGACGTTCTCGATGACCGTCTGATGGACCTTCTGTACACCCAGGAGCACCGGTACAATAATACCCTTCGGCTGTGCCAAAGGATCCGTCCTGCGGATCTTCAGCCCCAGCAGGATCATCGCAACCGCAATCAGCACCGTAACAAACACAATACGGAATACATCTGCCTGCAGCTCAATGTTCATTCGCATCACCCTTTCCACTGAACAGCAGCTCCGCTACCGCTGTAATCTTGATCAGACCCAGCCCCAGCGCAGCTGTGAAGATGTTGAACCAGTCCGGCAGCTTCGCCGCAAGAATCAGCACAGCCGCCATAATCGCATAGTCAACCAGAAACCCCGAATACACCTGGATCCGCCCGGCTTCCTGCCGCTGGATCAATGTATCGCACATCAGCTCGATCTTTTTGTAGATGAGCAGGGACGCAGCCGCCCCGAGCCCGAATCCCAGACCGTAGGTCCGTTTGATCAGACCGCTGCACAGCCCGATCACCAGCAGGATCCGGTAGATTTTCCAGGAACGTTCTGTCATCTTCGTCTCCGGTGCTATGTATCCAATATATTATACCGTATTCCCCCTGACAATGCACCGCAGAGGTGCAGTGCAGGCCGGAACGGCATTATTCGCTTTCCTCGATCAGACCCAGCAGATCCAGGATCCGGTTCAGATCCGCCGTATCCTGATAGCTGACCGTAAAGGACTTTGTGCCTACTTCCACCTTGGTGCCGAGCCTGTCCTGCATCCGGTTTTCCAGATCCCGGATCCAGGGATCCTTCTGCACTTCCCGCTTCTTCCGCTTCTCCGGATCCTTGAGCAGCGTCTTGATGTACTTCTCTACTTCCCGCACGGACATCTTTTTCTTCAGGATGTACTGTGCCGCCTCCACCATGGCGTCTTCATCCTCAAGTGCCAGCAGCGGACGTACATGGCCGGTGGTGAGCTTCTTCGCAGTCACCAGATCCCGCACTTCCTGCGGCAGCTTCAGCAGACGCATCATGTTGGCGCAGTGCTCCCTGGACTTGCCTACCCGCTCCGCCAGCTTCTCCTGGGTGTAGCCGAGCCGTTTGACCAGGGATTCATACGCAGCGGCTTCCTCCAGCGGATTCAGATCCTCACGCTGTACGTTCTCCAGAATGGAAATCTCCATCATTTCCTCTTCGGAGAAATCCACTTCAATGCAGGGCACCGTGCTCAGCCCGGCAATCTTCGCAGCCCGCAGACGGCGTTCACCGGTGATCAGTTCATAGTCCTTGACACTCTTCCGTACCAGCAGCGGGGTAAAGATCCCGTGCAGGCGGATAGAATCCGCCAGTTCATTCAGTGTCTTCGGATCAAACTCTTTTCTGGGCTGGTAGGGATTGGGACGGATCTCGCTGATCTTCAGCTCGATCTGCCTTCTGCCCGGAAGATCGGAGGTATTGTTCTGTATATCATCGAGGAACTGTTCTACATTCGATCCGAAGATCGAATCCAGCCCTCTTCCGAGTGCCTTCTTTCTCTCTGCCATCAACGGTTCCTCCCTTCGTTCTGTGTGATGACTTCCTTCACCAGCGCGGCATAGCCCTTTGCGCCTTCCGAACGGGTATCATACTCAAAGATTGATTCTTCCCGGCTGGGTGCTTCCGCCAGACGTACGTTCCGGGGAATATAGCTGCGGTACACCTTCTCCTTGAAGTATTTGCGCACTTCCTGCTGCACTTCGATGGACAGCCTGGTACGTACGTCGAACATCGTAAGCAGCACCCCTTCGATCGACAGTGCCGGATTCCACAGCTTCTGTACCAGACGGATGGAGCTCAGCAGCTGGGTAACGCCTTCCAGCGCAAAGTACTCGCACTGTACCGGAATCATGACGGAATCCGCGGCCGTGAGGGCGTTTGTATTGAGCAGGCCCAGATCCGGCGGACAGTCAATGATGATGTAGTCGTATTCGTCGCGCACTTCATCCAGCTTGGCCTTGAGCAGGTGTTCCCTGCCGATCCGGTATTCATTGGAAGCCAGATCGACGTTGGCCCCGTACAGATCCACCGTAGCCGGGAGAAGATCCACAGGCGGCATATCCAGACGGATCCGGTTGTCCTGTACGGAATCGTCGCCTACCAGCACTTCGTAGGTCGTCCGGCTGCGGTCGAATCCCACCCGGTTTCCACCGATGCCGTGGGTTGCGTTTCCCTGGGGGTCCAGATCCACCAGAAGCACTTTCTTGCCGGCATAGCCCAGACCTGCGCTCAGATTGATGCTGGTAGTGGTCTTGCCTACACCGCCCTTCTGGTTCGCTACTGCAATGATTTTTCCCATAGTACCCCCTTATGATTTCGGAAACCGGATGATCACCCGGACATCTTCGTCCGTTTCCTCCGTTTCCGACAGTACATCGATTCCGATCTGTTTGATCCGTCTGACACACTCATATACGGTGTTCAGACCGATCTGGATGTTCCTGGTAAACCCCTTGGAACGGTTCCTGCGCTTCTTCCGGCCGCTGACCAGCCGTTCCACGTAGGCATCCGTCTGCCGTACCGTCAGCTTCTTTTCCGTGACATAGCGGTACGCGTCCATCCGCTTTTCTTCCGGTACACTGAGCAGCGCTCTCGCGTGCCGCTCCGAAATGGTTTTATTGATGACCGCTTCCTGGATGGTCAGCGGTAGATTCAGCAGCCGGATCTTGTTCGCAATGCCCGACTGGCTCTTTCCCAGCCTGGCCGCCAGCTCTTCCTGCGTCAGCGATGCCTGCCGCATCAGATGCACATAGGAGCGGGCTTCCTCCACCGCCGTAAGATCCTCACGCTGGATGTTCTCGATCAATGCCATGCCGGCCGCCTCGTCCTCTCCCGGCGACAGTACATAGCAGGGAATCGTTTCGTACCCTGCCCGCTGGCAGGCCCGGAAACGCCGTTCACCGGCAATGATTTCATACCCGTCCTCTACTTTGCGTACGGTGATCGGCTGGATCAGACCGTTCTCCTTGATGGAAGCCGTCAGTTCCTCCATCGCCTGCTCATCAAAGCTGATCCGCGGCTGGTAGCGGGAAGGCCGGACACTGTGGATATCCACCTGCAGGATCTCTCCTGTATTGTCCTTGCTCAACATGTCAAATATACTGCGTTTCATAAACCCTCCTCATACCAGCGGGTGTTTGTGTATCTGCCCGTAGTTGCGGGGATACTTCTTCGGGGTATTCTTTACTTTCTCGCACCGGATCAGCACTCTCTTCCCGGCACTCGGCAGCTCCAGTTCCTTTACCGCCGGTGCCGCACAGCCCAGCAGTTCCAGCGCGTGTGCCGCTTCCCGGGCTTCTTCTGTACCCTGGCTGCCCTTCATCGGAACGAACACGCCCCCCGGCTTCACCAGCGGGACACAGAGCTCGCTCAGCACCGGCAGTGCGGCCACCGCCCGTGCTGTCACCACATCATAGGTTTCCCGGTATTCCTTCGCATGGTCTTCCGCCCGGGCATTGAACACGGTGACGTTGTGCAGTCCGAGTTCCTCCGCTGCGGTGCGCAGGAAGGTACAGCGCTTGGCCATGGGATCGATCAGGCAGAGTTCCGCATCCGGCAGAACTATCGCAAGAACCAGGCCGGGAAAGCCTGCCCCGCTGCCCACATCGGCGATCCTGCCCCGGATTCCCTCCAGGCAGAGCAGGCTCAGACTGTCCAGGAAATGCTTCTCATAGATCTCTTCCGGATCCGTGATTGCGGTCAGGTTCATCCGTTCATTCCACGACAGCAGGATTTCCGTATATTTCCGGAACTGCGCGCACATCTCCTCTGTAAGGTCAATGCCGTATGTCTTCGCTGCCTGTACAAACTCTTTCTCGTTCATCATTCTGCCTCTTCTGTCCGGTGTGCGTGAAGGATCAGCTCCGCGGTTTCCAGCTTGACGGCGTCGCGGACGTCCTCGCTGCAGCGGAACAGTGATCCGTAGCGGAACAGCGCCCAGCCTGCACAGCCGTGTTCTTCCGCCGTGCGGATCTGCCGCACCAGGATATCGTGGTTCTGCAGCCATTCTTCCGCGCCGTCCTGGGCATAGATATCCCGCGTGCCTGCCTTGTAGGCCGCAAGCCCCGGCATCAGCGGCACATCGCCCGCAATGGCCTGCCACTGTTCAAGGGTCTCCGTAAACGGCTTCAGCGGATGCTCAAAGCCCCAGTAGATCTGCGGCGCCAGATAATCGACCGTACCTGCCTGCACCCAGTGCGCCGGATCGGCATAGTACGTTTCCGATGTCAGTTCGTAGTTGCCTGCGGTAGAGATGCCGAAGCGCACGCCCTTCTTCGCGCACAGGGCATGCAGGTCCTCCACCAGGCTGTCCACCGATGCCTTGCGGAACGCGGACACATCGTAATGCTCCGACTGGTGTCCGAACGCATACGCATCGAATCTGCGGTCCGTCCCGTCCGGGTAGAAATAATCATCCAGGTGTACGCCGTCCACCGCATAGTTGTCCAGGATTTCCTGTACGACGGAACAGACCAGCTCCCTCACTTCCGGATATCCGGGATTCAGATACCAGCGGCCGTTCACCTGCCTTAGTCTTTCGTTGTTCTCCGTCAGCCACCGGGAAACGGTATCGTTTATTTCCCGGGAATTAACCTCGTCCACGGTGAGGGAACGGAGCGGATCCACCCAGGCTTCCACCTGGATTCCGGCACCGTGGGATTTATCAATGAAGATGGCCAGCGGGTCATAATCGATACCGTTGAACACCTGTGCCATCGGATAGATCTTCGAGGGATAGTAGGCCTCTGTACGGACCACGGTATGCAGGAAGACGGTATTTACGCCGATCGCCTGCAGATTGTGGATGGTTTCATCCACAGACGCTTCAAAGGAAGCCCGGTCAGTCGTCCCGGCTTCCTCATAATCCAGATAGGCATACCAGACCGCATGTGCCGGCTGTTCCCGGAGCGCCTGCGGCTTAGCACAGCTGCAGAGCACCAGCATCCCGCACAGTGCGGCCAGTACTTTCCTAAGCATCGGTTCCGATGATGAACTCCGCCCTCGGCAGAGTCTCGATCCAGGCACAGAAAGCCCGCCATTCCGGCAGACGGTGCGTCCTTCTCTGGAAATAGATCGTCTTGAGCTGACGGTAGTTCGTTGTCATACGCGCCGTCAGACGGAAGCCTGCCGGATTGGAGTACAGCACTTCCAGATACTTCTGCGCTGCCAGATCAGACAGTGTCGTGGTATCGTTTCCCATCTCCCGCAGCTGCTTGATGTCCGCCTGGAGATCGTTGTATTCCTTGGCCTTCTCCTTCATGATCTCGATGATCCGGGGATCGGTATACTCAATATACGCCTTGTCCAGATCGAACTTCGTGATCCGGTGCATCGTGGACTGGGAACTGACAAAGTCCAGGAAATGGTAGCGTTCCGCTTCCACCCATGCTTTGTTGGTGAATGTCAGATCGAACTGAACAATCACTCCGTTCAGGAAATTGTCATGTCCGCTGCCTGCCGGTGCATTGGCCAGCTTCACCGTACGCTCCGTGATCTCGTCCGTAACCCGGGACAGATCCACAGCCATGGGGTATTTGGAGCCTTTGACCGACTCCTCCAGTCCGTATACCTTTACATTCGATACGACATCTTCGTAGTTCATATCCTTCTTCCCTTTCCTTGTTTCAGCGCAATGGCCAGTACAGCCAGATCTGCGGGGTTCACCCCGGAGATCCTGGATGCCTGCCCCATCGTCGCCGGTCTGTATTCCATCAGTTTCTGCCTGCCTTCAATGGACAGGTTCTCCACTGCACGGTAGTCGAAGTCCGTGCCCAGGACCATGGACTCCATGGTCCGCAGCTTAGCGGCTTCCCGCTTTGCCTTGGCAATGTACCCTTCGTACTTTACATCGATATCACACCGGGACGCGGTCTCTTCGTCCACATCCGCACCGTTCAGACGCATCAGGTCCTGCGCACGGATGCCCGGACGCTTCAGGAGATCCAGACCATTGAAGCCGGTGTTCCCTTCCGCATCGTAGCCTGCTTCCGCCAGGTAGTCCCGGAAGGCAGGATCCTTGAGGGAGAACGTCGTTTCCGCCAGTTCCTCCTTCAGTTCTTCCTGTTTCTGTTTCTTTGCCAGGTACCGTTCGTAGCGGGCTTCGCTGATCAGTCCGGTTTCCCGTCCTTTTTCTATGAGCCGGTCCTCCGCGTTGTCATGCCTCAGCAGCAGCCGGAACTCCGCTCTGGATGTCAGCATCCTGTACGGTTCCTGCGTTCCTTTGGTCGTCAGATCATCCACCAGTACACCGATGTAGGCTTCATCCCTGCCCAGTACCAGCGGCTCCCTGCCGTCCAGCTTCCTTGCGGCATTCATGCCGGCCAGGATTCCCTGGCCTGCCGCTTCCTCATAGCCGGATGTTCCGTTGACCTGTCCGGCTGTGAACAGGTTTTCGATGACCTTTGATTCCATCGTCGGCTTCATCTGCACCGGATCGATCGCATCGTACTCGATCGCATAGCCGTACCTGGCAATGACCGCGTTCTCCAGTCCCGGCAGTCCTCTGGTGATGGCCAGCTGGACATCCTTCGGCAGGGACGTGGAATAGCCCTGGATGTAGGTTGTATTCAGATACCGGGATTCCGGCTCCAGGAACAGCAGATGCCTCGGCTTGTCCCGGAAACGCACGATCTTATCTTCGATCGAAGGACAGTACCGCGGTCCTTTGGAACGGATATCCCCCCGGTAGGAAGCGGATCCCTGAAGATTGTTCAGTATGATCTCATGGATCCGTTCATTGGTGTAGGTCATGTGGCAGACAGCCTGCAGGTGGTACGGCAGGATGGTCTCCGTCGTTTCGCTGAAGCGGACAAACGCGTCTGTGCCCGGCTCCGGCTTCGTTTTCGAGAAATCGATGGATTTCGTCAGTACCCGCGGCGGTGTATCCGTCTTCAGCCGGAACGTGCGCAGTCCGGCTTCCCTCAGCGACGCACTGAGATCCTTGGTCGTCTTCTCCCTGTCCGGTCCGGATTCTACATGATCATCGCTGATCATGGTAATGCCGGCCATGTAGGTCCCGGTGGTCAGGACAACCGCCCTTGCCGGAATAAACGATCCGTCGCTGAGCGTTACCCCGCTCACTCTTCCGTCCTTTACATTCAGCCGTACAGCCATGCCTTCCAGTACCGTCAGGTTCTCCTGGGAAAGGCAGACTTTCTGCATCATTCTCTGATAGGCCAGTTTGTCCGACTGGACGCGCAGGGCACGTACACCCGGTCCTTTGGCACTGTTGAGCATCTTGAACTGCAGGGCTGTCGCATCGGCGGTTACCGGCATCTGACCGCCCAGGGCGTCCACCTCCCGGACAATGATGCCCTTGGCAGGTCCTCCTACCGAAGGATTGCAGGGCATCTTGCCGATGTTGTTCACCGACAGGCTCAGCAGCATCGTCTTCTTCCCCAGCCGTGCACCGGCCAGGGCTGCTTCTATGCCCGCATGTCCGCCGCCGATGACAATAATGTCAAAGCTCTCCATGCGCAATGTCCCTCAGCAGGCCTTCCGTCTCCGGATCCGTTTCTTCCGTCAGCACTTCAAAGGATACCGACGATACCGGTACATTCAGCGCCCGGATGTAGTAACGGTACAGGCTGATCTTCCCGGCCAGTTCCGTCAGAAGGCGCCTCCGGTCCTTCACACCGCTGACAAACGGCAGGAGGACCGTAATATCCGTTCCGTTGAACCGGATATAGTCCGTCCGGCTTCCCCGCACCGGTTCCGCGTCCTGCACCTTCTCCTTCATCAGCCGCACGGCAGCCGCTTCCTCCCGCTCGCTCCGGGAAGACGCAATCAAGGGGACGATCTCCGCCATGCCGTGCATGATCTCATCCCGCCGGAACAGCGCTTCTGTCTCTTCCGACTGGGCGGAGCTCCAGAGATCAATGCCGTTCTCCTCTGCCTTCCGCAGAATCCGGACGGTGACCGCCGGGTCCTCCCGGTCCAGATACATGAAGCTTTCCAGCTGCTGGGACACCTGGATGCCGGCATCCTCCGGATAGACCGGCGACAGGAAGAATACAATGTTCGTCAGGTACAGGCAGTTCATCCGTGCCGGTATTTCTCCGGTACGGGATACCTTGCGGATCGCTTCCGCAAGCTGTTCCTTGGAGTGGTAGCCGTTGGTTTCCCCGTAGCGCTCCCACATCTGGTTCAAGGACAGCCGCTTGGTTGAATCATAGTGCGCATACCCTACGAATCCTTTCTTTTTCCCTGTCTTCGGTTTCGCAAAGAAGAACAGAAGATCACCCTTCCGGAAATTCCGGAAGCCCTTCTGTGCCGAAAGGCGCCAGAAAATCACATCCCTGTGTCCGCAGAGACGATGATATTCCAGCATGTTTTCATCCGCTGTATACGCAATTGAACTCATAAACTCACCCGATCAGAAAATACCGTAGCTCTTTCCGTCTTCATCCACGCCCATGTTCAGCGCAGCAGGCACCTTCGGCAGCCCCGGCATCGTAAGAACCGTACCGGTATAGACAACCACGAACCCGGCGCCTCTCGAAATATCCATGTCACGCACCTGTACACGGTAGTTGCGCGGTCTGCCCTTCAGCTTCGGATCATCGCTCAGGGAGTTCTGCGTCTTTGCCATACAGACAGGGAACTGATCCCAGCCCTGCTCGGTATAGAAGGCGATCTTCTCCTTCGCTGCCTCGCTGAAGTCCACACCGTCGGCACCGTAGACAATCGTCGCGATCTTCGTGATCTTCTCTTCAATGGAATCGCTCAGATCATAGATCGGTGCATAGTGGGATTCCTTTTCACACAGGTCAACGATTACATTGGCCAGATCCACTGCGCCTTCGCCGCCCTTTGCCCAGGCATCGCACATAGCGACCGGATGACCGTTCTCTTCGCACCACTTCATCAGAGCTGCGATTTCCGCTTCGGTATCCTGGGTGAACCGGTTGATGGACACGACATAAGGAACACCGAAGGCCTTGATGGACTCAATGTGCTTCTCGAGGTTCTCGGTACCCTTCAGCATCGCTTCTACGTTCTCTTCTGCCAGACCGTCCAGTTCAATGCCGCCGTGCATCTTCAGTGCCCGGATCGTAGCGACGATAACCACCGCGTTCGGCTTCAGGCCGGCTGCGCGGCACTTGATGTCCAGGAACTTCTCAGCGCCCAGGTCGGCACCGAATCCCGCTTCCGTAACAACATAGTCCGCCAGCTTCAGTGCTGTCTTTGTCGCAATGATGGAGTTGCAGCCGTGCGCGATGTTGGCGAACGGACCGCCGTGCACCAGTACCGGTGTATGCTCCAGGGTCTGTACCAGGTTCGGATTGACCGCATCCTTCATAATGACCGCAACGGCACCGGAACAGCCCAGATCACCGACAGTGACCGGCTTTCCTTCATAAGTATAGGCAACCACTGCCCGGCTGATGCGCTCTTCAAAGTCCTTCAGATCTGCAGAGAGGCACAGAATCGCCATGACTTCCGTCGCAACCGTGATCACGAAATGGTCCTTGCGCTCTACGCCGTTGGACTTCTTGTCCTGGGCAATGGTGATGGAGCGCAGTGTACGGTCATTCATATCCAGGCAGCGCTTCCAGACGACCCTGTCCGGATCGATGTTCAGCGGGTTGCCCTGGTAGATTGAGTTGTCCAGAATGACCGCAATCAGGTTGTCTGCCGCGGTAATTGCGTGCATATCGCCGGTGAAGTGCAGGTTGATGGATTCCATCGGAATGACCTGTGCATGACCGCCGCCGGCTGCTCCGCCCTTCAGTCCGAATACCGGACCCTGGGAAGGCTCACGCAGACAGCCCATAACATTCTTTCCGATGACGGACAGTCCGTCGATCAGACCGATGGTC
>JAFOIY010000159.1 GCA_017420505.1 Solobacterium sp.
CAGCAAGGCTTTCACAGTAGCGATCGCAGATGAAACCCACATGGACGCGGCTGACTTCTTCGGCATTGCGTCCGGAAACAAAATCGATGACAAGTTCGAAAGAACCGGCTATCACGCTGTCAGAAGTGATAAAGTAAACGCGCCGATCATTGAAGAGTTCCCGGTGGTCATGGAGTGCGAACTGCTGGAACATCTCAAGGATGAATATGTATCCGCAATCGTTGGTAGGATCGTCAACGTAAAGGCTGACGAAGCAGTCCTGGATGAAAAGGGGAAAGTCGATGTAACGGCGCTTCATGCCCTGATGTTCGATCAGTTCCGCAATGGTTATTACGTCACCGGAGAGAAGGTCGGACAGGCATGGAATGCCGGAAAGGAACTCATGCTGAAGAAGTAATGCCAGCCGGTATTGCTGCAATGCAGAGGCAGTTGATCTGCCTCTGCTTTTGTTTGCGGCAGAAGCGGGTCTGTCTTCTGTATAATAGGGATGTACGGAAGGAAGCAGGAAGTGAAGCTGTATCATACAAGCAATACTGAGATCCGGGAGCCGGATGTTCATCGCGGGCGGAAGAACGCTGATTTCGGGCAGGGATTCTATCTATCGCCTGACGTGGATTTCACCTACCGCTGGGCAGGCAGGGATGCCGTTGTGAATGAATATGAACTGGACGAAAACGGTCTGCTGATCCATAGATTCCAGCGGGATGAGGAGTGGTTCAGCTATATCTTTCATAACCGCAGAGTCATGGACAGCCTGTCTGTGGATGTGGTCATCGGACCGATCGCCAATGATACCATTTTCGATACGCTCGGAGTGATCAGCAGCGGATACCTGAAGCCGGCAGACGCAATGAAGCTCCTGATGATCGGACCGGAATACACCCAGGTGGTAATCAAGACAGAGAAGGCAGCCCGGCAGCTCCACTGGATCCGTTCCGAAAGGATCGAAGCACTGGATGCGGCACAGCGCAATGCGGAACAGGAAGCGTATGTTACTGCTTTTGCCGGAAAGATACAGGAGATTTTCGGCAAGGAGGATGTATGACCATACAGGAATACATCGATGCACAAGAGGAAGCTGTAAGACCGCGGCTGACGGCAGTCTACGATACCATCCGCAAAGCAATCCCTGATGCAGAGGAGACAATCTCCTGGGGCATGCCCACCTTCCGGAAAAGGCGCAATCTCATCCACTTCGCCGCAATGAAGAATCACATCGGACTGTATCCGGGGCCGGAGGCTGTAGAGGCCTTTACGGGCAGATTGAAGGGATACAGAACCAGCAAAGGAACAATCCGGCTGCCCCACGATCAGGATCTGCCGCTGGAACTGATTGCGGATATCGCCCGCTGGAGCCGGGAAAACAACAAACAATGATGGAAGACAGAATACAGACTGTATAATAGAAAGCGCAAGGAGACATACTATGAGCGACGCACTGAACATTGTCAAAGACACGACACTGACCTATCCGCAGACTCTTCTGGCTCTCGCCAAGCTGGGCGAGAACACCGACCATACAATCCGGTTCTCCGATGAATACTATACAGCCAAGGAGGAAGGAGCCCTGTGTGATCTGAACGAAGGCAATCTGCCGTACAGACCGCGCTATATCTGCCCTGACTACGATCTTCTGTTTGCGAAGGGCTGTGATTTCCTGGGAATTGAACCGCCCAAGGACCTGCTGGAAGCGATCAATGCACTGGAGATCTTTTACAACCATGTGCCTTCCATTACCTGCTATCCGGTCTATCTCGGTGATCTGGATCACCTGCTGGAACCGTTTGTCCTGAAAGAGGACCGGGCTTTTGCGAAGAAGGTACTGAAGCTCTTTCTGCTGCATATCGACAAGGTACTGACGGATTCCTTTGTCCACGCGGATATCGGACCGCAGGACAGCGTTACCGGCCGCATCCTGCTGGAGCTCACCGAAGAGATGCAGCTGGCCATCCCGAACATCACCCTGAAATACGATCCTGAACTGACCAGCGATGATTTCGCACTGGCATGCGTCCGGTGTATGCTGAAGACAGCGAAGCCTTCCTTTGCCAACCATCGCATGTTTGCGAAGGAATGGGGCGAAGACTACGCGATTGCGTCCTGCTACAACGGTCTGAAGAAAGCAGGCGGCGGCTTCACGCTCCCGCGCATGAGGCTGTACGAATGCTCGCTGCATGCCAAGGATCCGGAGGACTTCCTCAATGTCTGGCTGCCGCACTATATCGATCTGCAGCTGGAATATATGGACAAGCGGGTCAGATTCTGTGTTGAAGAATCCAACTTCTTCAAGTCCAATTTCCTGGTCACCGAAGGCTTTGTGAAGCAGGAGAGCTTTACCGGCATGTTCGGTCTGGTCGGACTGGCGGAATGCGTCAACCATCTCCTGAATATCAAGGACAACAAGAAAGGCTTCGGCATGAACAAGGAAGCTACAGCGCTCGGTCTCAGGATCATGGATGCCATCGACAAGAGGGTTGCGGCCCATACAGCACCGTACTGCGATGCCTTTGACCACCGTTACCGTCTCCATGCCCAGGTCGGCATTGACACCGATGGTATGGATGATTCCCCGGGTACCAGAATCCCGATCTTTGCTGAGCCGACAATGCTGGAACAACTGGAAGTCAACGAACAGTTCCATCCGTACTTCCCGACCGGAACCGGTGATATCTTCAAGTTCGAAGAGACCTATGAAAAAACGCCGGAAGCCATCCTTCCGATCATCAAAGGATCTCTGTCCAGAGGCCTGCGCTACTTCTCCGGCTATCTGGAGAACTGCGATGTTGTCCGGGTTACCGGCTATCTCGTAAAGAAGTCCGAAATCGAAAAGCTGAGGCAGAAGAAGCAGTCTCTGAACAACGTCACGATATTCGGAAAGGGTGCGCAGGACGGAGCGCATGCCCTGGACCGCAGGATACAGCGCCATGAAGAAGATCACAGCACCCATCAATAGAATCATCCCGTTTTCCAACGTAGACGGTCCATCGAACCGGACAGCCATCTTCTTCCAGGGCTGCCAGTTCAACTGCCGCTTCTGCCACAATCCGGAGACGATCCATATGTGCGTTCATTGCGGTGAGTGCGTTGAGATCTGTCCGGTGAAGGCGCTGAGCATCCAGGACGGCAGGGTTGTATGGAACAAGGAACTCTGTGTGAACTGTGACACCTGTATCAGGACCTGCACCCGCAGTGCCTCGCCCAAGGTCACGGAAATGACCGTAGACGAACTGCTGCCGCAGATTGAAAGAGTACGTCCGTACATCCAGGGCATTACACTGTCGGGCGGAGAATGCACCATATACAAGGACTTTATCATTGAACTCTTCCCAAGGGTCAAGGAAATGGGCCTGACAACGCTTCTGGATTCCAATGGATCCCTGGACTTTGAAAAGAATCCGGAGATCCTGGAGTACTGCGACGGTGTCATGCTCGATGTCAAAGCAGCAGACAAGGACTTCCACGAATGGCTGGTACGCCATTCCAATGAAACCGTTCTGCGCAATCTGGAATATCTGCTCAGAGCAGGCAAGCTGTACGAAGTCCGGACCATCATCTTCCCCGGACGGGACAAAGACAACACGGATACCGTCTCCTATGTGTCCAGGATCATCCAGGACCGCTGCATCTACAAGATCATCCGCTACCGCCAGTTCGGTGTCCGCGAGGAACAGCAGCGGATTCTGGGGGATGATACGACCGATGAAGCGTATGCAAAGACCTTTGTTGAGCTGGCCCGTTCGCTCGGTGCTGCGAAAGCGTATCTGGTCTGATTGGTACAGCAGGCATTCTGCTGCAGAAGAACAAAGAATCCACAGCCGCATGACTGTGGATTTTTACGATGCGCAGCAGTATGCCGCAGTACCGGAAAATATGATACGATGCCGGTAATGGAACAGAAGAAACCATCAAAGTCGGAATACATCAAGCAGTTCGAAAGGGATGAGAACGGCAGATACAGATATACCGGGCCTACCGTACAGCTGAGTGAAGGCTGGATCACAGCGTCCCGCAGGGCTTTCCTCATGCTTGCGGTGAGCCTGGCCCTGCAGATCATTGCCGGATGCCTTCCGGCGGAAGTAATGAAGAATACCTTCTACGTTATCCTTCCGTTCGGACTGGGGATCGGACTGACCGTGCTCAGTGTCTATCATCTGTATGAAGTCTATGAACAGTCTCCTGCCGTTCCGGAGTACATCTGGCTGAAGCACGGACTGTCAATCACCGGCTGCCTGATTGCCCAGTGCATCCTGTGTTCTCTCTGCGCTGCAGGAATTCTGGTCTACATACTGTCCCATCTGCAGAACATCACAGCTGAGCTTCTGCCTGCACTGCTGGAAGCGGCATCCGCGTTCCTGGCCTGGAGAACACACAGGGGAATCAAGGAACAGGAACCAGCATCCGGAGTATAGATCCAGGGCAGAAAAAACGGGAAAAAGTGACAATTTATACTGTTTTGTATATGGTTTTCCCCGAATGGTGATACAATAGACAGCGTGCTGACGCTTTTTTTTTTGTTTTCCATTATATAGAACAGAAAAGACAGACCAGCCGACTATGGAGGAAAAGAAATGACATTTGATTCACGCATGGTGTCCAGGATCCTCACCGGAACACTGGCGGCAGCGATGCTTGCCGGCTGCGGCGAAGGCGGAGAGACACCGACGGACGCAGAAGGCGAAACACCGCTTGTCTACGCAACCAATCACTTCAATGGCAAGTTCTCCCCGTTCTTCTCGGAGACTGCCTACGACACCGATGTCTACAGCATGACACAGATCAGCCTTCTGACGTCCGACCGTCAGGGCGCAATCATCTACAACGGCATCGAAGGTGAAACCATCAATTACAACGGTACAGACTACACGTACTACGGACCGGCGGATCTGACGATCACCGAGAACGCTGACGGTACAGTAGACTACACCTTCAAGCTGAGGGACGACATTGTCTTCTCTGATGGTGAAAAGCTGACAGCGGACGACGTCATCTTCTCGATGTATGTTCTGTCCGACCCGACCTATGACGGCAGCTCTACATTCTTCGCACTGCCGATCGTCGGTATGGAAGAGTACAGAAGCGGTATGACCAGCCTGGCCAACCTGCTCATCGCTGCAGGCAAGGACAACACAGACTTCACACTGTGGGATGAAGAAACACAGACAAAGTTCTGGCAAGAGTTCGAACCCGCTGCTGACCAGTTCGTTCAGGAAATCTGCGACACACTGGTTGCCTTGGAGTACAATGCCGAGGGTGATGATATCTCTGCAAAGATGGCCAACTGGGGATTCGAAGTACCGGAAGGCGCTACCAACTATGAAGTATTCATGATCATGCTGGATGCGTACGGATACGATCTGGCAGGCATGACATCCACAGAAGCAGCTGACTCCGCGTTCAGCGATCTGATGCCTACACTGGGTGACTATGCAAAGGGCATCAAGACCGGTGACTCCGCAGCGAATATCGCCGGCATCACAAAGATTTCCGACACAGAAATCAATGTCAAGCTGAGCGAAGTCGACGCAACAGCAATCTACCAGCTGGGTGTAACCATCGCTCCGATGCACTACTATGGTGAAGCGGACAAGTATGACTACGACAACAATATGTTCGGTTTCGACAAGGGTGATCTCTCCCATGTAAGATCCATGACAACAAAGCCGATGGGTGCCGGACCGTACAAGTTCCTCAAGTTCGAGAACGGTGTTGTCTACTTCGAAGCCAACGATACCTACTTCAAGGGCGCTCCGAAGACAAAGTACATCAACTTCATCGAGTCCAACGATCCGGAATTTGTTTCCGCTGTTGTGACAGGTACAGCTGATATCTCCATGCCTTCCTTCAGTGAAGACAAGGTCAAGGAAATCAAGGAAGCCAACACAGACAATGGCGAACTGACCGGCAGCACACTGACAACAGTCACCAACGATACACTGGGCTATGGCTACATCGGCATCGGTGCAGACCAGGTCAATGTCGGCGGTGTCCGTGATTCTGCAGAGTCCAAGAACCTGCGTAAGGCATTCGCTACTATCTTCTCTGTATACAGGAACGTAGCGATTGATTCCTACTACGGTGACCGTGCTTCCGTCATCAACTATCCGATTTCCAATACATCCTGGGCTGCTCCGCAGGCTACAGATCCGGACTATGCGATCGCTTTCTCCAAGAAGGTTGACGGCACAGAGATCTACACATCCGATATGACAGCGGATGATCGCTATGAGGCTGCCAAGGCAGCTGCCCTGGAATACTTCGCTGCAGCAGGCTGCACCATCGAGGATGGCAAGGTTGTCGCTGCACCGGCAGGTGTTCCTGTGAACAAGGAAGGCCAGATCGAATATGAAGTCGGTATCGGTGGATCCGGTTCCGGCGATCATCCTTCCTTCATGATCCTGAAGCTCGCGAAGGACGCACTGGCTGAGATGAATGTCAATCTGATCGTTACAGACTACAGTGACTGGTCTGAAATGCAGAACAAGCAGAAGTCCCGTCAGATGCCGATGTGGTGCATGGCATGGCAGGCAACTGTTGACCCGGATATGTACCAGATCTACTACTCCGATATCGCCAACGGCGGTGCAAACGCCGGCGGATCCAACGCTTCCGCATATGCGATTCAGGATGCCGAGCTTGACCAGCTGATCCTGGCTGCCCGCAAGTCCCTGGACCAGAGCTACCGCAAGACACTGTACAAGGCTGCGCTGGACATCGTTGTTGACTGGGCGGTTGAAGTACCGGTCTACCAGAGACAGGACTGCACGATCTTCAGCACAGAGCGTGTCAACATCGATACAGTGACACCGGACATCACGACTTTCTACGGTTGGATGGCTGAAATCGAGAATATTGAACTGAACTGAGCGTTCCGTACAATTCTTGAGCAGAATGAAAAGAATGCGGAGGAACGTAAGAAACTCTGCATTCTTTTCTTTCCTGATTATCTTCAACTAATGAAAGCAGGCAATTCATATGCGCAAATACATTATTAAACGTTTGATTATCTCGGCCATCCTGCTGGTTTTCGTTGCATTTCTCATTTATGTGCTGATGCGGAGCCTGCCGACTTCCTACATTGAAAGCCTGGCTCTGCAGAAATCCATGCTCCCGAACTCAAAGAGCTATGAGGAATGGCTGGAACAATTGTCGGCTGCGTACGGTATGGACAAGGAAATCATCCCCGGCTTCATTACCTGGGCAGGCAATGCCCTGCGCGGCAATTTCGGAGACAGCTGGCATTATACAATTCCTGTAATTGATAAATTCAACGAAGTCATCTGGCTTTCCTTTATCGTCGGCCTGATCACCATGTTCCTGGAGCTGATCATCTCGATCCCGCTGGGGATCCTGGCAGCCCGGAAACAGTATTCACGGACCGATTATGCAATATCAATCCTGGCACTGTCCAGAATATCGCTGCCGACCTTCTTCTTTGCATCGCTGATCAAACTGATCTTCTGCGTCAAGCTCGGCTGGTTTGATC
>JAFOIY010000160.1 GCA_017420505.1 Solobacterium sp.
GATGCGTCACTGTACAGGATATAGAGACGTCCGCTGGAATCAACGGTCCAGGCATCGGGCTCAGGCAGGGTTTCGGGATACAGGAAGAAATCCGAAGTATTGAAATCGAAGACACCCATTCGGCAGGCATCCTCTTCCGGATCGCGCAGCTTTACGGCGATCCAGGCATCTTCCGGAGACCAGGAAAAATCCGTAACGTAGCCGGGCACGCCGTCCGGCAGGGGCAGGCTGAGGTAGGGCTTGCCTTCAACAGTCATGATCTGTACAGCATAGGAATCCGCAGCGCCGATGTATTCTCCGGAAGGGGATAGGTGAGCGGTACCGAGTGTACGGTACTTCAGAGGAAGATGCCACAGAGTATTTCCTGTCCGGTAATCAACGCACCAGACATCTCCGCACGTGTAGGTGATGAGCTGATGGTCCCTGCCTTCTTCGATATGGGAAACAGAACCGGGCAGGGCAAAGGTGGAATATACAGATCTGTCCTGCATACTCATGGCTGTAATGGTGCCGGATTCATCCAGGAACACCAGATCTTCACCGTCCCGGCTGACAAAGTGCTGCACAATGCCGGATGGATGATCGATCCGCCAGGATTCCAGATACTGGTATGGTGCCAGATAGGCGTAGCTTGTTTTCACCAGGACCCGTACTGCTTCATCGATTACCGGGCGGTCGCTGGTTTCATCCGGCAGAGCCTGAAGCACGGTTTCCAGTGCGTCCAGACGATTGCGGGATTCAAAGGCATCCAATGATTCCGATGCGAGAAGCCGGGATTCATTGATCAGCGCCTGCCGGTAGTTCTCCTGGATCCGGGCGTTGGACCAGAGCAGCCAGGCAATCGCCGCGGACGCTGCAGTGATCAGCGAAGTGAGCATGATCCGCAGCCTGCGCTTCTCATAGCGCTCCCGGCGCATCATCAGTTCATCGTAGGAACAGCCGATGATCCTTGCGGCAAGCCTGGGCAGTTCGATCTTTCCGGCCTGCTTCAGATCACCGCGGAAATCGCATGCCAGGGGCTCCGCTTCCTCCACAGTACGTTCCACGGTGCCATCGGGCAGAACGGTCTCCTTGATCCGTGTCTTCAGCTGATCAGGAAAGACTGCAGGAGGCTCTCCGGAGGCGAGTACACAGAGTACATGATCGTAGTCATGGGTCTTCAGGAAGCTATCGATCTCCAGCAGGCACCACCTGGATTCCAGATATGCCTCGGAGCAGATGACGATGAGATAGTCGGAATTCTGCAGGGCGGTTTCCAGTTCCTGTGAAAGATCGTTGGTCATCGCCAGTTCTTCCTGATCACGGAAGATCCGATCAATGCGTTCCCTGCTGTATTGTTTCCGGATGGCTCCGGGTATAGCAAAACGCTCCAGCCGCTGCTGGATTTCCCGGGCAATCCGGGTATCCTGCTCCGTATGACGGTAGGATATGAATGCATCGTAATGGGTATTGTTCATAGGTGATACCTGGTATTTTTATTATACCGATGATACGCATTGCGGTATATCGAATATCGCTGCGCAGGTGTGGTATAGTTGTTGTATGCGCAGCTGGACGGCAGAGTTTCTTCTTGACCGGTTCTTATTCCTGTTTTCGGTCTGTATTGCAATCGCTTCAATATGTGTTCCTTTTGTCTATGAGAAGATCCAGCCAGGGTGGACCGGTATCGGTGTACTGATCTGGTTCCTTTTAATTGTACTGGGCAGGCAGTGCATGATGAAGGAGGAGAGCAGCAGGAACAGGATTCTGCATATGGGTATGCTGGTTCATTGCGTGCTTATGGTAGGGATTGTCTGTACTGTACATCTTCGTCCTGTAGTGGATCTGAAGGATCCGATCTGCCAGATCGAAGAGATGATTCAGGAAAACACGAGAGAGATTACACAAAGCCATTTTTCTGTTTATCCGAACAATATTCCACTGACCATTCTGCTTTACCGGATATACAGTCTGGTACGCTCTGTATTCGGAACATCTGTGTCTTTGGAACAGACAGGCGGGCTGCTGAATGTGCTCATGATTGAAACTACAATCATCTGCCTTTTCCGCCTGATAGACTGTGCAGACAGAACACCTGTTTCCAGATGGGCAGTAAAATGGATTGTTCTATTGAACCCGGCCTGGATTGCGTACGCAGCGTATTATTATACAGATACAGTGTCATTGCCTTTTGCGGCTGCGGGTCTTCTGGTCTTTGTTTACGGACTTCAGGAAGAGCAGACCGGGAAGCGGATGGCTTTATGGCTTCTGAGCGGTCTTTTGCTGGGTACAGCAATGAAGATCCGGGTTACTTCCCTGCTGCTGATCCTTTCAATACTGATTGCCCTGCTTTACAGAAAAAGATTCAAGGAATTACGCACAGTCTGTCTGCTGTTTGCTCTTGCATTGGGCACTGTCCATGCTGCGTACAGTATCGTAGAAGATTCCTACGTGACAATGGATACCTATGACACCGCAATGCCGGCTACGCATTTCCTCATGATGGGAAGCCATGGAAACGGTAAATATGATAGGGAGGACTTTCAGTTCACTACATCCTTCAGTACACACGAAGAAAAAGTGCAGCAGACATGGAATGCCTATCTGAACAATCTCAGGCATAACGGGATCAAGGGAAACATCATACTGGTCATCAAAAAAGAGGTCATTGTCTGGTGCAATGGTACACACGGCTATGAACTGTATACTTCACGTGCGGTAAAGGAATCCTGGCTGTATCATTTGCTGTACGGCAATCATTCAGCCTGGTTCAAAGGCCTGATGCAGGGATACCGGATCCTGCTGTTTGCCGGCATTGCATACGGTCTTTGGAAGTACAGAAGGGGCATGGACGATCTGTTCCTGCTGTGCATGGTCTATTGGTGCAGTACAATCATGTTCTCCGCGGTCTGGGAAGCACACACGAGGCATTCACTCTCCTACATCCCGTTCCTGACGCTTCTCTGCCTCCCTGCATTTCAGAAAAATAATGTTTGACACACTGATTCTATGCATATAGAATGATAAAGCTTAGGGTTATTTCGGCTTTGCTGTGCGCAAAGCCTATATAAAGACTAAGAAATGGCACGCTTGAGATTGTGTGCATAAGAGGAAGGAGTAGGAAATGCCTACAATTAATCAGCTTGTACGCAAAGGCCGTACAGACAAGGTGACAAAATCCAAGTCACCGGCGATGAACAGAGGATTCAATTCCCTGCGCAATCGTCCCACAAAGCTTTCCAGCCCTCAGAAGAGAGGAGTCTGCACCCGTGTCGGTACAATGACACCGAAGAAGCCGAATTCCGCGCTTCGTAAGTATGCCCGTGTACGTCTGTCCAACGGTATGGAAGTAACAGCGTATATCCCGGGTGTCGGCCACAACCTGCAGGAACACTCCGTCGTTATGATCCGCGGCGGCCGTGTCAAGGATCTCCCTGGTGTCCGTTACCACGTTATCCGCGGTACACTGGACTGCGCAGGTGTTGACGGCAGGAACCAGAGCCGTTCCCTGTACGGCACAAAGAAGCCGAAGAAGAAGAAGTAAGAAAGGAGTAGCAGACAATGCCCAGAAAAGGTTATATAGCAAAGCGTGACGTGCTGCCCGATCCTATCTACAATTCGAAGCTCGTGACGAAGCTCATCAACAAGATCATGATCGACGGCAAGCGCGGAACAGCACAGACAATCCTGTACAATGCATTCGCGATTGTTGAGGAAAAGACAGGCCAGCCGGCTATGGAAGTCTTCGAGAAGGCACTCGGCAACATCATGCCGATGCTGGAGCTGAAGGTACGCCGTGTCGGCGGTGCAAACTATCAGGTACCGGTGGAAGTCAGCGCTGACCGTAAGCTGACACTCGGCCTGAGATGGCTGGTCAACTATTCCCGTCTGCGCCATGAGAAGACCATGGAGCAGCGGCTGGCAAGTGAAATCATGGATGCTGCAAACGGCATCGGTGCTTCCGTAAAGAGGAAGGAAGACACGCACAAGATGGCAGAAGCGAACAAGGCGTTCGCGCACTATCGCTGGTGATCATCTTGATTCTGAATGTAAAGAGAGGAGCGATATATGCCTAGAGAGTTCCCACTTGATAAGGTCCGTAATATCGGAATCATGGCTCACATCGATGCCGGCAAGACGACAACGACGGAGCGTATTCTGTATTACACAGGAAAGATCTATAAAATCGGCGAGACTCACGACGGTGCTTCACAGATGGACTGGATGGCGCAGGAGCAGGAGCGTGGTATTACCATTACTTCCGCTGCGACGACCTGTCAGTGGAAAGACTGCCAGATCAACATCATCGACACTCCAGGCCATGTTGACTTCACTGCGGAAGTAGAGCGTTCGCTGCGTGTTCTGGACGGTGCGGTTACGGTTCTGGATTCCAAGGCGGGTGTTGAGCCGCAGACGGAAACCGTCTGGCGTCAGGCAACGGAGTACCGTGTACCCCGTATCGTATTCTCCAACAAGATGGATGCGACCGGCGCGGACTTCAACATGAGCGTCCGCTCCATCGGCGACAGGCTCGGTGCCAAGGCTGCAGCGATCCAGATGCCGATCGGTGCGGAGCAGAGCTTCCGCGGCATCATCGATCTCGTCACGATGAAGCAGGAAATGTACATGGATGACCTGGGCAAGGACATCCGTGTATCCGAAATCGATGAACAGTTCCGTGAAGAGGCTGAAATGAAGCGCATGGAGCTTCTGGAAGCGATTGCGGACTACGACGAAGATCTGATGATGAAGGTCCTCGAAGGGGAAGAACCGACAGAGGAAGAAATCAAAGGCGCCATCCGCAAGGGTGTTCTGACTTCTGAATTCTTCCCGGTACTCTGTGGATCTGCATACAAGAACAAAGGCGTACAGATGCTGCTGGATGCGGTTGTTGAATACCTGCCTTCTCCGGTGGACATTCCCTCCATCAAGGGCCACCTGGAAGACGGTACGGAAGATACCCGCATTGCCTCGGATGATGAGCCGTTCAGTGCACTCGCATTCAAGGTTGCGACCGATCCATTCGTCGGCCGTCTGACCTACTTCCGTGTGTACTCCGGCAAAGCCACTGCAGGCAGCTATGTCCTGAACGCAACTTCGGATACGAGGGAGCGCTTCGGCCGTCTGGTCCGTATGCATGCCAACCACCGTGCGGATATCACAGAAGTCTACGCAGGCGACATCGCCGGTGCGATCGGTCTGAAGAACACACGTACAGGCGATACACTGTGCGATGAGAACAACCCGATTGTTCTGGAATCCATGGTCTTCCCGGAGCCCGTCATCCAGATGAGCGTCGAACCGAAGACGAAGCAGGATTCCCAGAAGATGGATGAAGCACTGGCGAAGCTGGCGGAAGAAGATCCGACATTCCGTACCTATACGGATGAAGAGACCGGACAGACGATCATCGCCGGTGTCGGTGAGCTGCAGCTGGACATCATCATGGACCGCATGAGAAGAGAGTTCAAGGTTGAAGCCAGTGCCGGTGCACCGCAGGTTGCCTACCGTGAAACCATCACACGTGAAGCAGAATGCGAAGGCAAGTTCGTCCGCCAGAGCGGAGGCCACGGTCAGTACGGTCATGTCTGGATCCGCTTTGAACCGAATGAAGGCAAAGGCTTCGAATTCGTGGACGCTACGATCGGCGGAAGCGTACCGAAAGAGTACATCAAGCCGACACAGCAGGGTCTCGAATATGCACTGGCCAACGGTCTGACAGCCGGCTATCCGGTTGTGGACATCAAAGCAACACTGTTCGACGGTTCGTACCATGAAGTCGACTCCAGTGAACAGGCGTACAAGATCGCAGCGTCCCTTGCCCTGCGCGAGGCAGCGAAGAAGTGTGCTCCGATCATTCTGGAACCGATCATGAGAGTCGACGTTACGGCACCGGCCGAGTACCTCGGCTCGGTGATGGGTGACATCGTCAAGAGGCGCGGACAGATCCGCAACCAGGAAGAAACAGGCAATGCGATCAAGATCGAGAGCTTCGTACCGCTGTCCGAGATGTTCGGATATGTAACGGATCTCCGCAGCATTACCCAGGGCCGCGGAACGTATGTGATGCAGACAGACCACTACGAAGAAGTGCCGAAAAACATCGCCAAGGAGATCATCGACAAAAACGGTGTCTCTGCTAAGTAATTATTGAAATAAGCCATTGGTTATCATAAAATGATGACGGTATATCACTTAACTATACAGGAGGAAAATTTTTATGGCTAAGGAACATTTTGACCGGTCGCTGGAACACGTAAATATCGGTACGATCGGTCACGTCGACCATGGTAAGACGACGCTCACAGCCGCTATCACAAAGTATCTGGCTGAGCATCCCGAGCACGGTAAGGCCGTATTCGAAGCTTACGACAAGATCGACAAGGCTCCGGAGGAGAGGGAGCGCGGTATTACAATCAACACAGCACACGTTGAGTACAACACACTGACACGTCACTATGCACACGTAGACTGCCCGGGTCACGCTGACTACATCAAGAACATGATCACAGGCGCTGCGCAGATGGATGGTGCGATCCTGGTTGTTGCGGCTACAGACGAACCGATGCCTCAGACACGTGAGCACATTCTGCTGTCCCGTCAGGTAGGCGTACCCAAGATGGTTGTATTCCTGAACAAGTGCGATATGGTTGACGATCCTGAGCTGATCGACCTGGTCGAAATGGAAGTCCGTGACCTTCTGACAGAATATGGATTCGAAGGCGACGACACACCGATCATCAGAGGCTCCGCTCTGAAGGCGCTGGAAGGCGATCCTGAGTGGCTGGCTCCGATCCAGGAACTGCTCGACGCAGTCGATACATGGATTCCTGCTCCGGTACACGAGTTTGACAAGCCGTTCCTGATGGCTGTTGAAGATGTCTTCACAATCACAGGCCGCGGTACTGTCGCTACAGGCCGTGTTGAGCGTGGCAGACTGTACATGAACGATCAGGTTGAAATCGTCGGTCTGAGAGAGACAAGGACAACTGTCGTTACGGGTATTGAAATGTTCCGTAAGACTCTGGACTTCGCTCAGGCCGGTGACAACATCGGTGCGCTGCTCCGTGGTGTCAACCGTGACCAGGTCGAGCGTGGACAGGTTCTGGCAAAGCCGGGATCCGTTACACCGCACACAAAGTTCAAGGCACAGGTCTACGTACTGACAAAGGAAGAGGGCGGCCGTCACACACCGTTCGTCTCCAACTACCGTCCGCAGTTCTACTTCCGTACAACTGATGTCACAGGCATCATCAAGCTGCCTGAGGGCACACAGCTGTGCATGCCTGGCGACAACGTCGTCATGGATGTCGAGCTGCTGGCTCCGATCGCTGTTGAGCAGGGAACAAAGTTCTCCATCCGTGAGGGTGGCCGTACTGTTGGTTCCGGCAACATCATCGAGATCGAAGAGTAATCCGGTTGCGTAAAAGGACCGTCGGGAAATCCCGGCGGTCTTTTTTTACTGTTCATGAACAGTACAGAAAAACCATGTACTGCAGCAGCGATTACACTCCTTCGTCTGCTCTTGTAAGTATTTTCTCTGCTTCCAGAATCAACTGCAGGAATGCGTCCTCATCCACGGTATAGTCTGCCCTCATAGCTGCCTTTGAGCTGCTGCAGGCCTTTCCGATCAACTGCAGAGGATGAATGCCGCATGCTTCACAGATCTTCGAATTGCTGAGTCCGAAATGGTCATACCAGACATCACTGAAGATTTCGGCAAATACAGCGCCTTTCTGCATATACAGATAATTCGTGGAATTAGCCCCGTGCGGGCTGATTACGATATCGGCATTATAGAACCGGTTCATCTGCTCCATGACGCTGTATTTTTCGGGAATGATGACCTGGAAGCCGTTCTGTACGGCAATATCCTCTCCATTGAGCAGTTTTCTCTGTCCGATTCTCTTGATGAATAGTTTCCGGGGAGAACCGGCATCCTTTTTCAGAGTCTTTTTGATCACGTCTGCCATCTTCGGAAGCACTGTTTCGGAACACTCCATTGAGTGCATGCCATCATGGTTTATATCATACAGTGTCTCAAAGACATACACTTTATGATGATCCAGGTCCCGAATGCTGATCAGCCTGTCCTCGCTGACACCCAGCAATGACATCAGCAGTCGGGAATAATCCGTTTCGTTATAGATATACTTCCCCGTATATCCCACAGCTTCCATAAGGTATACACCATCAGCGATTTCCACCGTAAAATGCCAGTAATTCGTTGAATACATTTTTGCCATCAGACAGTATTCGCCCTTCATGTATACTTTCTCAGGAACAGGGTCCTTCAGCCGGAACGGATAGGAAAGTAGATATGGTTTAAAGTAGGGCATGTATTTTTTGTAATGATCGACGCATACTTTTCCTTCTTCATTGAAAAGGAACATCATGCGCCAGTTATAGTCTGCTACAGCACCCAGCATGTTTTTATAGACATGGAAGCTGTACCGGTTTTCATGGATGGAAATCTTCGGCGCTTCATCCTGATGGAATTGTTCTGCACTGGCAAAGTCTTCTTCTTTCCCCGGATAAAAAACAGGCACCCCCATATCCTCGAGCCACTCGCTTATTCCCATTTTTGTATCCCGGTCATAGATGCAGACCATTACGGATTCAAAGATTCCGCGTCTGAATTCCTCATAAAGCTTTTCAGGGGCAAGGACCTGTATAGTCCAGTAAGGATCAATCTGACCGGACAGTGCCTGGTCAAAAACAGCCGTTACGGAGTATTCGTCACCCCAGAAGAACCGGAAGCTTTCGGACGCCTTTTTCCCATAGTTGCCGTATCCGTAAAGTGCTATTCTTTTCATTTCTTTCTCCCTCCGGTTTCAGGTTGAACGAGTATGTTTTTGCTAATTGACCGGTCCTGCTGCTGAATCATGGCATCAGCAGGAAAGACCAGGAATCTGTGAAGAATACGTATCGGCAGACCAGCGTATTGTCCATCAATTGCAGAAATACGAGGATGTCAGTACAGAACGTTGGTCGGATCTCTCATTGGTGAGAGGAAGAAGGATGGACTGCAGGAAAAAGCAGAAGAGATATAATGCTTCTAATACAAACTGTTTCTAGTATAATATAACCTATATGAATTTTGCTGTGCATTAATAAATGCTCATCATCAGCAGAGGCAATCAGTCAAGATGGAGGAGACAGATGGATTACTACAGCCGCAGTCAATTGCCGATCCTGTCCTTTGACACAGCACCGGAAGCTCTGGAAAGAGAGGAGATCCGCAGAATACTGTGTGAAAAGCCCTGCAATATTGTCTTCGTAGAGGTCTGTGGAAAACTGTACGGCATCGTCAGCCGCGGAGATGTCAGCCGGGCGAAGAGAGCAGGAAAGGAAAGAATTCCTATCAACCGCAGTTATTCTTTTATTGTGGGAAAGCAGTTCATGGCAGCCAGAGAGATCTTCCGCGGGAAGAAGACGATCCAGGAGATTCCGGTGATTGACCGGGAAGGCCGTCTGATGGGAATGTGCAGCCGTACGGACGATCTGCTTTATCTGGAATACCTGGAATACAGCAATCCCTGGGAAAGCAACCGTTATATCCGTCCGTACCTGGAACAACTGAAAAGGGTCTTGTTTGTCCGTGCGCCGCAGGGTGATACGAGGAGAGAAAAGATCATAGATCAATGGATCCGGGAGTTCACGAAGTGCGGTGTTCATTGCGAACTGATCGATTTCGCTGAGCTGCCTGGAAGGCAGGATGCAAAAGCGACGATTCTTATCGTGGATGAAGAGACCAACAAAGGCGGCTATTTCGTGACTGAAGCTCTGGATGGTTCTGTCTACCGCAGTGATTATGTTCATACCTTCCGGACTTATGAACGGTTCATGTCTGACCCATCCTACGATGAACTGATTCAGAAAATGGCGGATTTCGGCATCAAAGTCTACAATCTGTATTATTCCGAAGATGAGAACACGGAAGGACGCAGGCGTTTGTGGAATGGTATGCGTCAATGGCTGGAGCAGCCGGAAGCCAGGAACGTAAATCCTCATGTAACGCCATCCAGTGCACAGGGTTTTTACGGTGAACTCAATAAAGGAACCTATGCGGCTGAAGTGGGGAAACTGTATTTCGGGATGGAGGCCAGCAGCGTCTATACCCGCATGAAAGATATTCAGAGCCGTTACCTGAACATCGTAAACGGCGAGCGTGTCACGATCGGACAGCCGGCAGAGGCAGACCGTACGATCTGGTTCTTCGGCCCGTGCATTACCATCGGTGGCTTTGTGGAAGATCAGTATACGATTGAAAGTATCCTGCAGAAGAAGATCAATGAAGCCGGCTTCTCATTCAAAGTCGTTAACTGCGGATGCCATGGGACACCGTACCAGGAAATAATCCGCATCACATCCACACCCATGAAACCAGGGGATATCATCGTTGTGTTTGTCGACAACCGTCCCATTGCCGGTACGGAATCGGTAGACATGACAGAAATCCTGGACAAAAACAACGCCCCTGTTGAGTGGCTGCTGGATACTCCCGCACATTGTAACCATAAGGTCAACATGTTGTATGCAAATGAGCTGTATGAACGCATGCAGCGTGAGGGTGTCCTCTCTGCTGAAGTGCAGCAGACGGAACACCCAGTCATGCTGACCCGGGATCTGGCAGTAAACTCTCTTTATCTTGATCTTTGCTTCAATTCCTTTCATCCAAAGAAAGGACAGACTGTCGGCGGGATCGGAATGCATGGGAATCCGTTTACTCGGGGGCATCGTTATCTGATCGAGACTGCCTCGAAAATGGTGGACTGGCTGATCTGTCAGATCATAGAGGATGAACCTGGAGCATTCAGCTTTGCGGAACGCTTTGCCATGGCAGTGGAAGGCACCCGCGATCTTCCGAATGTCAGGATCGTCGCCGGCGGACCTTTTCAGGCCACCCGTAACGTTTTTCAGGAATACTTTTTAAGAGTGGAGCCTGCGGACATGCGTGAGAGCGCAACCGTAGACACGTTGATTTTTGCCGAGAACATTGCAAAAAGACTGGGAATCACGTACCGTTTTCTGGGGGATGAAAAGCATAATCCGAAGATGCAGTTTTTCAACGAATTGGTTAAAGAGATCCTTCCTCATTACGGTATCCATGTCGTTGAAATACCACGGCTTCAAGCGGGAGACCGGCCGATTTCCGCTTCTTCAGCCAGGGATGCAGCCGCTGTCGGCGACAGGGAAACCCTGCTTCAGTATGTACCGGAGACAACACTTCCGTTTATGATCGGCGGCGGTGAGCAGTGAGAGCGTCCTTACTGCTTGATTGTAGATTTTCAGAACGTTCAGAACAACAACCCGGAATTACCGGATCTAAAGCGGGAGGATAAGCTTCCCGTACCAATGCTTATCAGAGGAATCTGGATCATGAATGAAGTTTCGTATGTTGTTGAAGGCTTTGAACACAAGTTTGCGCCGTTCAAAGGGAAAAAGATCATCCTGCATGGCTCCAGGGAATACGCAAGAGCGATCATAGAGCGTTTTGATCCGGTTTTTCATTTTGCTGGGGTCATCAGTTTTGATCGGATTGAATCCGGCTCGTTCCAGGGACTTCCCGTTTTCCAGCAGGAAGAGCTCCCGGAGCTTCAGCCGGATTTGATTATTCTGACGGAACGGGTCAAATATGCGGAAGAAGCGTATTGCTCCCTGCGTCGGGTCTGCCGGAAGAACGGCATAGCAATCTACAATATGTACGGACTGGATGAGGTCCGGCTTCACCACGAAGCAGAGAAACCGATGCCTGAAAACCTGGCTGAATGGGCAAATATCTGTGCCCCCTATGATCGTGTGGTTTTTGAGGTGGTGGATACCTTGCTCCGTATTCCGCATACCGGTGAAAAACCGATGGTGAAGCAGATGCTTCAGGAACTGATTGTTTTGCTGCGGGGAGAAGAGAAGAGTGTGGGATTCAGTCTTCGTAAATCCGTCCCGGAGGAACTCCAGATTCAGATGCTGCGGCAATTTGACCTTGTTGCGAATGAGGAAACAGAACTGATTCACCGGCGGGGGGAGGATCTGTCTTTCCGTGCTCTGCGGGAAGCTCATCCAATGGAAAAAATCCTGTATATCGGTAATGGTCTGGTCAATGAGTTCATTCTGCCTCAATGCTATGGGATCGACGCACGGCGTATCGGCGCCCGCTGGGAACTAAGATGGGAGGCTCCGAAGAAAGGCGGATCGGTCCCGAAACCGTTCCAGCCGGATCTGCGGCTGCGGATCGAGGCGGAAATACAGGCACATGCGAACATTTCCTTTGATGTGTTTGATACGCTTCTTGTGCGGAAGACCCTGCTTTCTTCTGACGTGTTTTCATTGACGGAAATAAGGGCAAAGCAGGTCGGACTTGAGCTCACCGGTTTTGCAGAAGCCAGACAGTGGGCAGAACGGGATCATGCCTATGCCGATCTTAATGAGATCTATGAATGGCTGGAGGATCGTTTTGACTGGGACGAGGAAACGGCGCAGCAGATCAAGGAGATCGAATTGTCTGTGGAGAGAGATGTCCTTTTTCCCCGGACAGAGGTGGTCGAACTGTTTCAGTTCGCAAAGCGGGAAGGAAAAAGAGTATTCCTGACAAGCGACATGTATCTTCCTGAACCTGTCCTGCGCAGCATTCTTGAATCAAACGGAATCACAGGCTATGACCGGCTTCTGGTTTCCTGTGACTGCGGGAAGGCGAAGCAGTCAGGATTGTATGAGGAATTGATTGCTTTGTGCGGAGAACCGGGTTCGATCCTCCATATCGGAGATGATGCTGCAGCGGATGGTATGGCGAGCGAGGCGGCCGGTATCTCCTCTGTTGTGCTGCCGTCTGCACTGCAGCTTGCCAGGGAAAGGGGCTGGGCATCCTGCATCCGCAGCGCTCAGACGCTGATGGAACGATGCTTGGTTGGTGCAGTAACAGCCCGGCTCTTCCGGGATCCTTTCCAGAATCCGAATCTGCATGAGCATGCTGAAGAAGAACGGCTGCGACGCTATGGCACCGGTGTGGTGGGGCCGTTGATGGCAGGATATATGACCTGGCTGCTGTCAAAGCTGCAGGAAAACGAGTTCGATGGTGTGCTGTTTCTGGCCAGGGACGGGTACCTCCCGATCGCAATTTACAATTCGCTCCGGGAGAGGATTCATCTACCGGAAGCGATATACTACTATGCCAACCGCCGCTCTGCCTTTCTGTGCAATGCCGATTCGGAAGACCAGACGGAATACATCACCGAACGAGTGAGAATCATGGGCTTTACAGCCCGTGAAACAGTGCAGAATATCTACCGCATTCCTGAGCAGGAGGTTCTTCCACTGGAGAAGGACGAAACAATCCCGGACTATATTGACAGGCATATGCCTGTTATACAGAGGATCGCAGAAGAGTCCCGGCAGGGGTACAAGCGCTATTCCGAACGCTGCGGGATGCAGCCGGGCGGGAAATATGCGGTAGTGGACTTTGTAGCCACCGGGACGACACAGATGTATCTGCAGCGCTTTCTGCCATACCGGCTGCAGGGCTATTATTTCGGTGAATACTGGCCTCCCAGGAACGATACCGAGTATTATCTGCGGAAGCACAACTTGGAACTGCTGATCAACTGGATTGAGATGGAGAGTTATATTACGTCGCCGGAGCCCTCTCAGGATTATATGAAAGGGGATGGCACGATCATCTTCTCCGAGGAAGTCAGGAGTCCGCAGGAACTGCAGCAGTTCCGGATGGTTTCTGATGCGGCACTCTGTTTTGCCAAGGACTTCTTTCAACTGTTCTATCAGGAAGGTGAGGTCATTTCCCCGGCAGTTGCGGAGGAGATGTATGCTGCAGACGGCTATCATTGGGTACAGCAGCATATGTACGATGATTGGTTTAAAGTACCCATCCAACTGCAGGGAGAAGAACAGAAATGAATCTGAACAACCTCTCGTTCAGGAAAGACTTAACAGCGTCGGAATGACGTTTTATCCTGCTTTTCTTCATCCATCAATGCAGACAATGATTTCCATGATAGAGAAGATATAGTCTCCGGTATGGAAACTGCGGCTGTATAGATGGTTCAACAGCACTTCTTCTACTACTGAAAAACCGAAGAAACGCACCGTTGGGGGTAGGAAAAATGAACACTCGGCCTGGTTTCCTGAACAAATCCATCTATCTCGTATCAAGAGTGCTTCTTCTGACTGTACTTCTGTTACAGACTGCCTGTGCCGCCGGTCAGGATAATGTACCTCAGGACCCTGCACCCCAGGATTATCCATCTCAGGGGAATGCATATATTGTTTTGTCCATGGAGTCCGGGATCTATTCTGACGGAACGCTGGAAGTCCGGATTCTTGCGCCGGAGGGATGTACCATCGCTTACACCACTGATGGAAGCGTGCCGCAGGCAGACCGGACCACCGGGGAAAGTACACTTACGCTGACGCCCGACCGTTCCATGAGCGGTACGCTGACCGCTTATGCGGAAGAAATGACCTATCCAGGTGAACCACTGATCCAGGATAATGAAGTACTTCCATACGGTGTGGTGCTTCAGGTTGCGGCGGTAGAC
>JAFOIY010000161.1 GCA_017420505.1 Solobacterium sp.
ATTGCCCACATGAGTGCAGCGGTAATCATAGCATCGCCTCCCCGCAGAGAAGGACGGCTTCCGTGCCGCTGTGCGCAGACAGGCGCGCAAGGAGATCACCGGGCAGGCGATCGCTGAAGGACGGTGTCAGGATCAGGTAGCCGGCAGTCTGGTCATTCTGCTCCATTGCCTGCTGGACCAGCTGTACAAAGGACCTTTCACAGGCATAGGAAGCCCGGCCCAGCATTTCCATAGCCAGGCGATAGTGTTCATCACCGGTACCGTGCCCGATTCCACCTGCAGAAGACAGGGCACCTGTACAGGCAGCGTTCATAAGGATCCGGTACGCAAAGCGGTGCTTTTCCAGCTGCTCGCAGACGGTCCGAGCCTGGATCAGCGTACGCTCGATCAGCTCCTCCCTGTCCGGCGCCTGGGTATCGGTATTGAGGATCAGGCACAGTACAGGATCCGCGGTATAGTCCGGTACTTTGACCATCAGACCCAGTCCCTTGGCACTCTGTTTCCAGGAAATCTGCTTCATCGGTTCCTGTCCGGTGTATTCACGGAATCCGGCGGAAAGGACCGGATCTTCATGGATGAAGCGCCGGACGGATACGTTGCCCAGAAAGCCGCCGATGGTCCGCTCCAGCTGCTCATCCATCAGCTTCTTCGGGATGACCACAATCTCCCCGTCGCTGTGCCTGCGGAAAAACTTCGTGGACAGTCCCAGGGAGTCCCCCGACTGCAGCAATACGTCATGAAGCGTATAGCGTCCCCGCTTCCCACAGACTGCCTGCAGCCGGAAGGATACCCTCCCCTTCGGCAGGATCATCATGGACCGGGATACGGTTTTCTGCCAGGAAGATTCTTCCCTGACTTCTTCCTCGGGCAGTTCAAACGCACCGGGAAAGTACACGGACGCCCGGATATAGGGGAACAGCCAGAAGGAGCGGTTGACTACGGTTACTGTGTACGCAATCGTCTCTCCCGGCTCCACCAGGGCTTTATCCGCCTCCTGGATGCAGTCCAGATACCGGTCTGCCCGGTCCAGTACATTGTATTTGTACAGGAACAGAATCCCTGCTGTGACGATCAGGAAAGCGATCATAGCTTCTCCAGCGGTACCTGGATCCCTTCCATCAGTTTCTGCAGGTATTCTTCTGCGGCATGCAGGGAAAGCTGTGTTCCGGTGGAGATCCGGTGGCTGAGAACGTATGGTGCAACGGCCTGGATGTCCTCCGGAACCACGTAGTCCCTGCCGTTCATCGCTGCAGTGACCTGGGACGCCTTGTACAGAGCGATCGCACCGCGGGTGGATACACCCCGCACAAAGCGGTTCCCTCTGCGGGTCGCTTCAAGGAGATCCATGAAGTAGTCCAGTACATCCCCGCTCATCGTGACTCCGGTATACGCGGTACGCACGTACTGCGTCTCTTCCTCCGTTACTGCCTGTGTGAGGGAACGTACAACATCCAGTGTAGAAGGGCGCACGACGACCTCCTTCTCCTGTTCCCATTCCATATAGCCCAGGGAAACGCGCATGAAGAAGCGGTCCATCTGAGCATCCGGCAGCGGGAAGGTTCCGTAGGATTCCAGAGGGTTCTGGGTTGCCATAACCATGAACGGTTCCTCCAGCATCCTCGTCTCACCGTCTACCGTAATCTGCCTTTCCTCCATCGCTTCCAGAAGCGATGCCTGTGTGCGCGGGGTCGCGCGGTTGATTTCATCCGCCAGGATGATGTTGGTGAACAGCGGCCCGGCGCGGAATTCAAATTCGCTGGTCTTCTGGTTGAACCAGTGAATGCCTGTTAAGTCGGAAGGCAGAAGATCCGGCGTAAACTGGATCCGCTTGAAATCCCCGCCGATGGTTTTCGCAAACGCTCTCAGCAGCATTGTTTTTCCGGTGCCCGGGACATCTTCGATCAGTACATGTCCGGAACAGATGAACGCGGTCAGCACCATCTGCACTGCGGTATCCTTTCCGATGATGACCTTGCCGACATTGGCGACGACTTTGTCCCTGTAGTTGATGAAACGTTCCGTATCCATAGGATCTTCCTCCTGTCAGTACAGCTCTATTGTACACTATCGGAAAAAGGTCCTGCAGATGCAGAACCTTCTGTTATTCCTTCATCAGATCGTTGAGCAGCCGGCGGAGTCCGCCGAGCCCTTCTGCCACACGGTAGCGTTTCCCGTCCTCGGTGACATAGTTCTTCTCTTCGAACTCATAGCGGAGGGTCGAGCCGTCTGCGTACTGGAAGATCAGAATATCCGTATAGTCCTCTACGGCATAGTTGCTTTCTTCACCACACTCCAGTGCCGCAATCTGTTCCAGCAGTACCTGGATGACCTCCGGGTCCTCTGTTTCCGTCGAACCGCCGCTTTCGTAATACTGCTGGTAGTAGAGCTTTACCGGCAGATCTTCTCTCTGCGGCAGGGGTATGATCCGTGTTTCCGGGGGCTGGCCTTCACTCTGCGGCAGTGATGTGATTTCAGTTTCCTGGGTCTGTTCTACGGCAGTGCAACCAATCAGCAGAACAGCCAGTACAGGCAGGATGATTCTTTTCATCGTCTTTCCCTCTCCTCTTCATCCATAGATGACGGAACAGACGATTCTTCATGACAGACTATGCGTATTCACCGTTGTAGGTCACAAGCACGGCGCTCTCCACCCCGGCGGTATCCGCCAGCGTGGTAATGAATGCTGTATCCTCGGCCTTCAGCCGCAGCTCATAGGTCAGTTCCAGAATATCCTTCCGCACGGACTTGGACTTCAGGGACAGCCTCTCCGTACCTTCCTGCAGCTTTTCCGCTACTGTGCTTTCCACCGACGGATCACAGGCAATCACGGCGATATACGGTCTGATCATGGAAGGCTTCCTGGTACAGAGAACCAGGATCCCGCCGATGAACAGGCTGCCCAGTACTGCCAGGGGAACCAGTCCCGCCGCTAGTACAATCCCGGCCGCGATGGACCAGAACAGGTAGGCAATGTCCAGCGGATCCTTGATGGCTGTCCGGAAACGAACAATGGACAGCGCACCGACCATGCCGAGGGAAAGCACGACATTGGAAGTCACCGCCAGGATCACCAGAGCGGAGATCATCGTCAAGGCCATCAGGGTGATGCCGAACCCGGCCGAGTACATGACACCCTGGTAGGTCTTTCTGTAGACACGGGCAATGAACGCACCCAGGACAAACGCCATGAACAGCGTCAGGGCCATGTCTGTCAAACTGACCGCGGTAAAGTTCTCAAGAAAACTGGATTTGAAGATATCTGTAAACGTCATGGTTTCACCTCCTAGAAATCATATGCCCGGCAGGCTGCGTACTTGGAGTACGCCGATGCACTGCGGGACGGGACCTGTACTGCGTCCTTGACAAGATCCGGAAGGAAGCGGTCCCACTTCACTTCCAGAATGATTGCGTCATCCACGACCGGTATAGTAGGGCAGTTCCGGTTCAGGAAATCCGTACTGCGCAGTCCGGTACGGATATCGTGGTCCAGGGTGACCCGGACATTGCCTGCCGGGTAGACAAACGGATCCCGGATGTAGTCAACGATGGTCTGCGGACGCAGTCCATCGGTATGGATCCGGTACCGGAATTCCCGGATCAGGGGTTCTTCCCTGCCTGCCATCCATGCATAGTCCCCATCCAGCAACCGCAGGCACTCCTCTGCGCTCAGACAGGTACAGTCCTTATAGCACACGGACCCGCGCTTGCTTTTCTTCTCCAGATGGATGCAGCTGCAGTCCTCGTTGTACAGACGGATCCGGAACTTGTCCCGGTTCTGTACACCGTCCAGCTTTTCCCGCAGGGCTTTGTCGTCTGCGCTGTCGAAGTACAGACTGCGGATCCGGTAGGTTCCGTCCTTCCCGGCATAGCAGTCCGGGTACAGTACGGTCCGGAGTCTGGTACGCAGTTCGTAGTAGTCGCTGAGACTGATATAGTGCTTCACTTCATGTCTTCCTTCCATACGTACCTCCTGTCCTTGTCTGCTATCCTACCGGGCAAGGGTAAAGAAAAAAGGAAGAGTGTCTGAACTTTTCCTGAATAAAAAAACAGAGATTGTCTCTCTGTTTCAGCTCTTTTTCTTCGGCTGCATACTTCTGAGTATACGTCCGATGGAACCCAGTATATGTCCGTTCAGCAGATCCGCTGCCTCATCCACGGTCTTCCAGGTAAACCTCGTGCTTCCCATCAGCATCGACCTGAGCGGAGATTCAAACACGGTGGAATGGACGATATCCTCCGGCTCGTTGTGCTTGAAGTACCGGTAGACTGCCCGGTGGATCATCCGTCCCATCCGGCTGATCCCGAGCTCATGAATGGTCGTATTCCGATGGAACGGATACGCTTTCCTCTCTACAGGAAGAG
>JAFOIY010000162.1 GCA_017420505.1 Solobacterium sp.
GTCTTCATTTCTGCATACAATGCCGGATATTTCATGAAAGCAGCTGTCTGCCTGTTCCCACAGCTGTGCAGAGATGTTGCTGTCTTCTGTGCAGAGCCCGGCTTTACCTATGATGGCTGTTTCCGGCAGTTCAATCATCCTGATGTTCATAGTACTCCCCCTGTCACCGGTGGATATATACCCGTGACTGACCATCCTCATTTTCTGTCATACAGTAGAATTCCCAGCCATAGCGCTCGTAGAATCCCGTATGGTCTGTAATCAGATAGACCGGTGAGATTCCCCTGGACCGCAGATCCTCCACAGCCATATCCAGCAGCCTTCCGGCAATGCCTCTGCCGCGGCAAACTTCTTCGGTATAAACAGCGCATAAATTCGGTGCCAGGTCCTTCCTCGCATGGAAATCATTGCGGATGACACCCAGACCGCCGACAATGCGTTCATCTTCCAGACAAAGGTACCAGCCGTATTCCGTTTCTCCACGGATATACTCCTGCATGCAGTCCAGATACGCTTCTTCCGGAACACCCCATTTGCAGTGGAACCATTCTGCCGCATCCTTCATCCGTTCAGGGCGTTCCCGCAATGCAATGTATGTCAATCCACTCATGAGCTGCCTCACTTCACCTTTTCATCGGTAGTACTTGTCAATCCCGCCGTAGCCTCTGATCAGCTGGTTCCTGCGGGTCTTCTCTATAAAACTGTTCAGCCGTTTCCGGAATTCCTCCGGACGTTTTCTCGCTGCATCTATGTAGGCAATCCGGATGCGTTTGTAGGAACCGGAGAACTGCTGGTAGTTCCTCCAGACTTCATCATCCTGTTTCAGTGCATTGATGATGTCTTCCGGGAATACAAACGGCTTGCGGATCACCGGAAGAATACTCTCTCTGACCGCCGGATGGATCAGACCGTGCTCTTCCAGCCAGATCAGTCTTTCGATGTTGGGGCGGGAATACGGACTTCCGCTTCTTCTGGGTGTAAAACGCTGAGCCCGGTGAGTTTCATCAATGTGCTTGATGGTGCTGTCGATCCATCCGAAACACAGTGCTTCCTCCACTGTGTCATTGTACGAAAGGCTCTTCTCTCCGCTTTCCCTCATAGGAAAAACGAACCAGATCTCCCTGGATGTTTCAAAGTGATCCTCAAGATACTTGCGCCACTCCCTTCTGTCGCTTGTATATACCGTTTCCATACGCAGCGGACCGAATCAATTCTCTTTCCCGATCGTTCTCAGCATGATCAGCGCAATCACCCATGCACAGAGAACGGTAAGGCAGCCTGTCTCGCTGACATAGTACATCATGTTTTCCCCTCTGGTGATGACGCCGAATACCGCCTGATCGAAGTTGTTATGTGCTGCATGAAGGAAAACTGCCGGCCAGATACTGCCGCTTCTGTACGTAAGCAGACCGGTGATGATGCCGACCGGCAGGATGCACAGGATGAATGCCGGCACTTTGTACCAGACTGCCGCTCCTGCCATATAATCTCCGAAGATCAGCAGCGGCAGATGCCAGGCACACCAGAACAGCCCGGTAATGAACAGAGACTTTTTCAGGCCTTTCCGTTCATGAACAGTCGGGAACAGATACCCGCGCCAGCCGATTTCTTCCCCGGCAGCTGATATTGTATTGGCAAAGACACCGATGATCATCACCGGCAGAATATCCTTCAGTACCAGATTCAAAGGTACACCCGTATAGGCAAAGTTCTCCGGATATATCTTCCAGTAGATCATATAGGGAACCAGCAGGTAGACCAGCGGAATCAGTACACCCAGCAGGATCCAGCCGTTCCTGCTGTTCTTTATATGCAGCGAAGAAAGCAGTGCTTTGGCAGAGACCTTTTCCTTCTTTTCACGTAGGGATACAACAGCCGCAATCATCGCTGAAACACCCGGCATCCACATCAGCAGCAGCATCAGCCAGCCCGGTCCGCCGGAAATCCACAATCCCTCAGCAATGAGGGATGCCGTGATGACAGCAGCCAGGAAAACAATCAGGGATTTCTGTGTATACTTCATAATCCTTTCTCTCTTTCCGGAACTCTGCATCCCATCGGTGTAAAGCGCAGTCCGTTTACTGTCTGTTCCCCGTCTGTCGCTGTGAAGCCTAAATGCTCATAGAACGGCAGTGCATAAGGCGAGGAATTCAACGTAATCGTATGGTCAGGGAAGTCTTCCCGGACCCGCTTGAACAGTCTGGTACCGATGCCTCTTCTATGATACTGTCCATCAACAAAGAACAGACAGATGTGGCATCTGTCCGGACGGATCCCCACCATGCCAACCAGCCGCTCTCCATCAAACGCACCGTACCAGCGGATGCCTGCCAGGAACGTTTCGTCCTTCAGGGACCTGTGGAATTCTTCCGTGCCATCTGCTGTATAGACCGGTGCTTCGTACACCTGGAATACCTTCCAGGCCAGTGCCAGTGCTTCGTCTGTGTCTCTTTCTGCCAGAGTCCGTACAACCACTCTGGCTGGATCATTCATCAGTCTTGCACGGGCGTCCGGATTGTTCCCGTGGATCGGGTTTATCTTGCTGCAGGTCTCCAGCTCCGGACAGTCACCGCAGGTATCATACTTCTTTTCCCGAGCACACTGGCGTATGGGACAGAGCGCTTCGCAGAACGGTGTTTTAACACCGTCCAGCCGGCAGCCGGTGCAGTTGATCATCTCCGGTGTGATATCGGTCTGGTTCAGCTGTGACCACAGCGCAGCGACCTTCCTGCGCAGCGCATTGTCATCATTCACCGTAGCCAGCCTTGCTTCACATACCTCGCAGTCCAGACCACAGTACGCAATCATTCTTCTCATACCATTACCTCTTCACCAGCCTGCGGAATTCAGATTCCTTATCGTAGTTTCCCTCCGGCAGACCGGGTATTTCCTTGTAGGCTTTGCAGACAGCGAGGCTGATCTCCGACAGCACAGCGCTCATCTCCTCATCCGTATAGGGACAGTCATCCGTAACGATCATCGTCGCAAAACTGAACGCTGCCAGCCAGAGATCCCGGAAATAGCAGTCCGCAGTGTGTGCATCCATGTTGTAGATGTGCATCAGGGACTCCCTCACCAGATTCTGGGAATACTTCAGCGCTTCCATCGCTCCGCCTGCCGCATCACCCGGCGGCGTAAGAAACAGCAGCCGGTACAGCTGCGGCTCTTCCCTGGCAAACTGAATATACTGCTGTCCGACACCCAGGAACGGAACCGGAGCCATCAGACCCCGCTCAATGTATTCCCGGTAACGCTCCTTTGCCATGGCATATACTTCTGCTTTGAGCTGCTCCATTGTATCAAACCAGGTGAAGATCGGACCGACCGACACCCCCAGTTCCCTGGCTGTCTCCCGGGCAGTCACAGCGTCGATCCCTTTCCTACGCACAACACTCAGCGCAGCCTGTACAATCTCTTCCTTCCGGAACAATACCGATCTCGGCATACAGCACCACCTTTCTGTACATCTTATTATCTAACACATGTTATCCAACAATTGTCATACTATCACGCTGTACCTGTCTGTCAACCAAAAGAAAGACCATCCGGAGATGGTCTGTTCTCTTGAATGATAGAAACTCCTGCCGGACAGGTCAATAATGCACAAGTACCGGCAGCCGGATCATGCTGGGACTCAGAGGATACTCTTCCATATGTGCTTGCCCTGTAGCATACTCCTTTTCCCTCATGCAGCGTTTCACTCTGATATCTTGCGGTGTGCCTTTTCGACTTCTTTGATGAACCGTTCTGTATGTTCACCGATCAGTCCGCCATGTCCCATATCCTCGAAAATCCTGCATGTGAAGGGATGTCCTTTTCGCTTCAGATCTTCGAGACCTGCCGAAAGCTTTTTGTCCACTGTTCCTTTGATGCCATACCAGATATGCATATCTGTATTCCGTAAAACACTGTAACAGCAGCTATCGTCCACGGTAAAGAAAAACCCCGGAAATACATGATTTCCAGGGTTCTGAGCATCTGCGTGGCTTGATTAACGCTTGCTGTACTGAGGCGCACGTCTCGCACCCTTCAGACCGTACTTCTTTCTTTCCTTCATACGTGCATCACGTGTGAGGAAGCCGGCCTTCTTGAGCAGAGGACGGTAATCTTCACTGGCTTCCAGCAGAGCACGGGCAATACCATGACGCATTGCACCGGCCTGGCCTGTATAGCCGCCGCCGATTACATTGATCTTGATGTCGAACTGTCCGGCAGTCTCGGTAATGACCAGCGGGCTGTTGACGATCATACGCAGAGTAGCCTGAGGAAGGTATTCCTCCAGGGTCTTACCGTTGACGGTGATGGTTCCTGTACCGGGAGTCATGAAGACACGGGCTGTCGACTTCTTGCGGCGCCCTGTTCCCATATATGTAACTGTTGCTTTCTTCTTTGTCGGCATAGTTTCTCTCCCTTACTTCACCTTCAGCTCAACCGGCTTCTGCGCTGCGTGCGGATGATCCGGTCCTTCATAGACGAACAGATGTCTGCGCTGTACATCACCCAGCTTGTTATGCGGCAGCATACCCTTGATGGCCTTTTCGACCCACTCAACTGTATACTTCTCACGCATTTCCTTCGTGCTGCGTACACGCAGTCCTCCCGGATAACCGGAATGGCTGAAGTAGAACTTCTTCTCATCCTGATCACCGGTGATCTTAACCTTATCGGCATTGACGACGATTACATAATCGCCGCAGTCAACATTCGGTGTATAGATCGGCTTCTGCTTGCCTCTCAGAACCGCTGCGACTTTCGTAGCAAGACGTCCGAGTGTGCAGTCTGTCGCATCTACGACATACCACTGATGAACGATTTCACTCGGCTTGGCCATTGTTGTCTGACGCATATAACTCAAATTCCTCCATTTTATGTAGTTTTCCGGGGCTACATTGGCATGAATTGCCGACTATCATTCTATGTTTCTTTGCGCTTCAAGTCAACAGAAAAGAAGCATATTCCAGCCTCTTTTCCTTTTTGTATCCCTTGATTACTTAGCGAACTTCACTTCACCGCCGATGACGGTCATCCTGCAGTCCATGACCGCCTGCATGTCCTCGATCGGGTTGCCGCCGTATACGGTAAAGTTGGCCTTTTTGCCCGGTTCGATCGTGCCATGATCAGCTGCCACTTCGCACAGCTCCGCCGCATTGATCGTACCTGTACGGATGCAGTCCCACGGTTCCATGCCCGCTTCCTTCATGAGAACCATCTCATACGCTGTCATATCATGCGGGTTGAACGGTGTACCGGCATCGGTGCCCAGAGCGATCTTGACGCCTGCCTTGTAGGCATTGTAGAACGTCTTCTTGTGCGCTTCGAACGCACCGCGTACTTTACGGATCACGAAGTCCGGCACTTTGTCCGGGTTCACGAAGATCCAGTACATCGCTGCCAGTGTCGGTACATATACGGTACCGTGCTCCTTCATCCAGTCGAAGCACCAGTCATCCATGTAGAAGCCATGCTCGATGGAGTCAACGCCTGCCCGCAGTGCGTTCTTGATGCCGACCATACCCTGCGCATGTGTCGCTGCCTTCGCGTTGACCTTGTGCGCTTCTTCGATCGCTGCTCTGAGCTCGTCTTCCGTCAGCTGCGGAGAACCCGGCTCCACACCCTTGGTCATAACACCGCCGGTAGCCATGACCTTGATCCAGTCCGCACCGGCCCTGAGCTGCTCACGGGCTGCCTTGCGCGCATCATCCGGTCCGTCCGCTTCCCGTCCGCCGGTCCATCCATGGCCGCCGGTCATGCAGATGCACTTGCCGGAAACCACCATCTCCGGACCATCGATTTTTCCTGCATTGATCGCATCACGGACATCGATATCGATATAGTTGGATCCGCCTACATCTCTGACATAGGTAACACCGGAGCGCAGGTACTTTTTGCAGTTCTCGATGGCATCCACTGTAGCTGTAGCGATCTTCGGTCTTCCGCCCTGGTCGACCGGTGTATCAAGTACGGTATGTACGTGGCAGTTGAACAGGCCCGGGCTCACATAGTTGCCGCCGAAGTCAATGACCTCTGCCCCTTCCGGAATGTCAAATTCACCGATCTCCTTGATGATACCGTCTTCTGCAAGGATGGAAGCTTCGAAGATCTTCCCGTTGATGACATCCATGATTTTACCGTTTTTGAATACTTTTGCTGTCATAGTCTTTCCTCCTGAAAAAGAAACATATCTGCATTGTAGCAACCCCTGCAGACAGGATCAAATCCATGAAAATCTATTTATAATTGACAATAATTCATAATATTAGATCAATAATTGATTTTTAGTCCATATCATTGTATATAATGAATAATCAGTAAGGAATCATGCACGGTTCAATCAAATTTGTCAATTTTAAAGATACAGGAGACTCTATGAACCAGGAGATCAACAACTATGTCGGCAGCCGGATCCGTTCCATCCGCAAAAGCAAGAACATGAGCATCCAGCAGCTCGCTGATGCCATATCCAAGTCCAAGGCCTGCGTTTCCAAATATGAAAAGGGAGAGATTACCATCGATATCCCTACCCTGTTTGAAATCTCGGATGTACTGGAAGTCCCTGCTGAGCGTTTGATCGACTACCGCCGCAGCAAAGAGACCGGTACCGCCGGCAGCCTGCACGGCACCAGTCCGTTCTTCAAGGCGAAGAAGCTGTACTTCTACTACATAGACGGACGGTTCGCGGACATCAAGGACGGCATCATCAACATCGACAATGCTTCCGGAAAGACGGTCTGCCCGGCAGACTTTACCATCTACATCAAAACAAGCCACGGCTTTACCTCGGAAATCTACTACACCGGTACCGTGACCTACAGTGATATGCTCATCCGCTTCTCCATGCAGAACCAGTACAATGCTCTGGAGGAGGACCTGCTGTATATCTTCAATCCCCTGGAATACCGCAACGGTACGCACGGTCTGCTGTGCGGCATCAGTTCCACCGACCTCGTTCCCTGCGCTTTCAAGTGCATTGTAAGCCCGAATCCGCTGCCCCATGACGATCAGCTGAAGGAACGTCTGAAGTTCACCCGGAAAGAGATCACCCAGATGAAAAAAATGAACATGCTGACGATCACGAATGAATTCTGATCAGTGTTCATTTTCAATCATAATATGCATTTCCGGATGATGCTGCTGCAGTACCGGCAGAAGCGTCTTTGCAGAAGTCATTCCTTCCTCCGTGACTGTCCACACACCATTGTCCGCAATCCAGCCCAGCACCTGCTGGGTTTTCTTCTGCAGGAAGACATACCTGTATTCTTCCGGTACATTGTCCTCCGGCACTGTCTCCCGGATCAGGGTATCCCGGTCGGCAGCCAGGATGCGGAAGTAGTCGATTTTCACCAGGGTCAGTCCGCAGGCCGGTGCGTTCCAGCGCATGGTATCTTTGGATTTCCCTTCCAGCAAGCTGCGGATTTCCTCCTTGCTCAGCCTGCCTCTGCCGCATTCCAGCAGAGCACCGGTCATCATACGCACCATGTAGCGCAGGAACCCGGCACCGGTATAGGAGATGGTGAGCAGATTCCCCTCCTCAAGGAAGCGGATATTCTCCACCGTACGCACCTGGTCCGGTGTCTCCGCGAAGGAATTCGAGCAGAAGGCTGCAAAATCATGCCGCCCGATGAACACTTCCGCCGCATCCTTCATCCTCTCCACATCGATCGGATACGGGCACTGGTAGGCTGTATTCCGGCTGAATACATCGTAGCCTCCGGTATGGATCCGGTAGTCATACTGCTTGCGCCGCACACCGTAGCGGGCATGAAACTGATCATCCACTGCCTCTACACTGACGATGCGGATATCCTCCGGCAGCCGGCTGTTGATGGCTCCCCGCCACTTCGCCGCAGAGAGCTCCATCCGGCTGTCAAAGTGAAACACCTGTCCGGCAGCGTTTACCCCGGCATCCGTCCTGCCTGCTCCGGTAATCCGGATTCCTTCATTGGAAATCCCGGCCAGTGCGTCTTCCACCACACCCTGTACCGAACGTCCGTTCTTCTGCCGCTGCCAGCCGCAGTACGCAGCGCCTTCATAGGCAACCGTACACTTGTACCGCATTACAGGAACCTCGCAATCACGATCGTACCCGCAAGAAGCGCATTGGCTCCGATCACTGTCAGCCAGTCCCATACGCGCATCTTCAGTACCTTGTACCGTGTACGTTTCTCTCCCGGCGCGTATCCCCGGGCTTCCATTGCGTTTGCCAGATCATCCGCGCGCTGGAAAGCCGAAACGAACAACGGAACAATCAAGGACAGGATTGCTGAAATCTTCTCGGAAAACTTGCCCTCCTTCATATCTACGCCTCTGCTTTCCTGCGCCTTCATGATCCTTGTTGTCTCCTCGATCAGATCGGGGATAAAGCGCAGTGCGATACTGATGAGCATTGCAATCTCATGGCCGGGTACACCGATCCGGGAGGCCGGCTTCAGAAGGTCCTCAATGCCCAGAGTCATATCCAGCGGCTTGGTCGTCGCAGTCAGGCAGGTCGTGATCATGATCATCAGCAGCAGTCTGACAATGATATACAGTGTCTGCATCACGGCACCGGAGTAGATGCTGATCTTTCCTACTGTAACCAGTACCTCGCCGGTACGGATCACAAAGCAGTTCATAATGAACAGGAACACCATCATGAACAGCATCGGCTTCATGGACTTCCAGATGAAGGTGAAGGACAGTTTCGACAGCAGAATCACACCGGCCACTGCTGCAAACAGCACGGCATACCCGTACCACCCGGCAGGAATAAAGATCGCGATCAACATCGCCAGCATTGCTACAATCTTCGCCCGGGGATCCAGACGGTGCACCGGAGAATCCAGCGCTATGTATTTGCCCAGTACAAAGCTACCCATGCCTTCTCACCTGCTGTGCTACGCATTTGGCCAGTGCGGCGGACGTACGGATCTCCTTCGGAATATCAAAGCCGGCTTCCCGCAGCGCATCACACGTACGTATGATCGCCGGGGGAAGGATCCCCAGTCCGCGGCACACAGAAGAATCCGCAAAGAATTCATCCGTGCTCATATGGGCAGCTACCTTTCCGTCTGCCATAACCACCACTTCATCACAGTACTGGAACACCTGTTCCATATCATGGGTAACAATGATGATGGTCTTATTGTTCTTTTTATTCAGGGTCCGGAACAGCTTCATCATCTCTTCCGTACCTCTGGGATCCAGACCGGCTGTCGGTTCGTCCAGCACCAGTACCTTCGGATCCATAGCCAGTACACCGGCGATGGCTGCCCGGCGCTTCTGTCCGCCGGAGAGCTCCAGCGGACTGCGCTCGTCGTACTGTTCCTCCAGACCGCACAGGCGCAGTGCCTGCTTCGCCCGCTTCCGTGCATCCTCTTCACTTGCTCCGAAGTTCTTCGGACCGAACGATACATCCTTCAGCACCGTTTCTTCAAACAGCTGGTACTCCGGGAACTGGAAAATCAGTCCGACATCCCCTCTGAGCTTCTTCAGTCCTTTCGGTGTGCTTCCTGCCGTAATCTCCCGGTCCAGAACCCTGACCGTACCTTCACTCGGCAGCAGCAGTGCGTTGAGATGCTGCACAAGCGTACTCTTGCCGGATCCCGTGCGTCCGATGACCGCTGTCATCCTTCCTTCAGTGAAGGCCAGATCCACACCGTCAAGCGCCTTGAATTCATACGGTGTACCCGTACTGTAGACATGGCTTACTTTTTCAAACGCAATCGGCATAGTTCCTCCACCAGCATATCCGTCTGCAGCACCGGATCCACCTTCACACCATAGCGGCGCAGTTCCTTCACAAGCTTCAGACTGAAAGGTACATCCAGACCGGTACGGCGGATGCGTTCCTCTGAACTGAACACCGCCTCCGGTGTATCACTGATCACCAGTTTTCCCTGATCCAGCAGAACGACCTGATCGCTCATCCCGACCTCTTCGATGTCATGGGTAATGGAAAGAATGGTCAGGGCGTGATCCTTGTGCAGATCCCGGATGACCTGCTTGATTCTGTCCTTGCCCTGCGGATCCAGCATGGATGTCGCTTCATCGAAGATCAGAATATCCGGATGCATCGCCAGGACACCCGCGATGGCCACCCGCTGCTTCTGTCCGCCGGAGAGCCTGGCGGGCTCACTGTCCAGATACCTGCTCATTCCCACTTCCGATGCAAAGCGCTCAATGATGCCGTCCATCTCTTCCTGGGGAACACAGTGGTTCTCCAGCCCGAACGCAATGTCATCACGTACCGTGGACCCGATGAACTGGTTATCCGGATTCTGGAACACGATGCCGATCCGGCTGCGCAGTTCCAGCAGATTGCTCTTCTGCAGCGGGATCCCTTCAATCAGGATCTCTCCACTCTTCCTGTCCAGCAGCCCGGCAATCAGCTTGGCTACAGTGGACTTTCCGCTGCCGTTCCTGCCGACAATCGTACAGTAGGCACCCGGCTCCACACTGAAAGTGACGTCCTCCACCGCATTGGTCCGGCCGTCATAGGAGAAAGTCAGGTTTTTCACTTCCACTGCTGCCATAGCGCAATTCCTTATCATTATATGTGAAAAAGCGGAAATGAAAAGTCCGGAAACATCCGGACCTTCTGTTCTTCCTTCAGGGAATGTACTATTCCTCGATACGGTATCCTTCGTAGATGCCGTTCAGAGCGTTGACCTGGTTGGCCACATTGTAGATATCGCTCAGGATCGCGCCTTCCGCCGTAAAGAACTTCCTTGTAATCACGTTCTCAAACGCACCGATCGTCTCTGTTTCGAAGCCGTTTTCTTCCGCAATCTTCAGATACTTCTCCGTTGTCTCACGGTCAGCGAACTTCGCCTTATGGGAGACCGATACCATCGTGTGTTCCGGATACTGGCGGTTGAATTCCGCATTCCGGTCAAACTGCGTCTCGATGAAATCCGTGTCCAGATACGGATACAGATCCTTGATGGCCGCAATCTCCGGCGCTACTTCCTTCTCGTCTTCCTCTTCCAGGTCGATGAAATGGATTCCTTCGTCATCCGTCTCATCCTTCTTCTCTTCATTTTCATTCAGAACTTTAGCGGTTATAACAGCAGCTGCCGTAACAGCAGCCGTGATGGCCGCGGTTGCCAGCGCAGCCAGAATGCTTCTGCGAAACATAGTATGTACCTCTCTTCAGTATTATTCTATACCTTTATCATTCCCGATGTGAAAGCATTTTGTACGAATTAAGCCTCGATCAGCGCCAGGAAAAGATCCGGATCATTGCACTGCGCAAGCAGCTCCTGCAGCGCATGGAACGGCATCTCACGGGTGACTACGGTCTCTCCGTCGATGATCTCCGCTGCATCGTGGAAGACTTCCGGGTGTACGGTGCGCACGTACCAGCATCCGATCAGGGCACTGTTGTCTACAGGCATACTGTAGCAGTGCTCCGTGACCCGCTCGCCCTCTCCGATTCCGATGATGTCCTGCACCACGGCGTGGGCGGTCGGATACCTGCCGGCACCCTGTCCGATGTAGAAACTGGTGCCCAGAGTTGTACTCACTGCGCTCAGACCGTTCAGGTTGCTGGCGACACCGGCCAGCAGACTGCTGTTCTTCAGCATCACCGGCAGTACACTGAGCTCTACATGATCATCATACAGTTTTCCGGAACCGATCAGCTTGATCGTTCTTCCTTTTTCCTTTGCCCAGACGATATCCCCTGCACTGATGTGACGGATACCGTAGCACGGGATCTCTTCCGCCGCGGGCAGTACACCGAAGCCTGCCGCAGCGCTCAGCGCGACCTTGAAACGAGCGTCATAGCCATCGATGTCATCCGTCGGATCCGCTTCGGCATAGCCGGCTTCCTGAGCTCCGGACAGCGCTTCCTCAAAGGAAGTATTGTTATCCGTCATCCCGCTCAGGATATAGTTCGTCGTACCGTTGATGATGCCCCGGAACGCGGTTACTTCATCGATCCGCTGCAGACGGATCAGTTCATGGATCCAGGGAATGCCGCCGCCGACACAGGCTTCATAGCGTATGAGGCAGCCGTTCTTCTCCGCCAGATCCTGCAGTTCTTCATAGTATGCCGCAAGCATCTTCTTGTTGGATGTTACCACATGGCAGCCTGCTTCCAGCGCTCTCTTAACATAAGTGTGTGCCGGTTCCAGACCGCCCATGCACTCAATGACCAGTTCCAGGTTCTCTGTGCCGAACACCGCCTCCGGATCATCCGTCATGCGCGGATCATCTCCGTGCTTCTTCAGGTTCCGGACCAGGACCTTCGCGATCCTGCCGTATTCGGGATGTGCATCCATGATTTCCAGTACGCCTTTGCCTACCGTACCGCAGCCCAACAGTACACTCTTCATAGTTCTCACCTCGTACTTTGATCGTATCATCCGTACCTTTATCATTCAAGGTCCCCTCTGTGCTATAATCAAACAGGGATTCTATGACAAAACAACTTCGCAGAGTACTGTCCTGGATCATCATCGGCTTTGATGCACTGATGATACTCTTCTTTGTCAGCGACGCTGTATCCAACTATCCGATCGATTTCCGCCTGGATGCGTTCGCCGCCTTCATTTTTGCGCTGAACGCGATCATGACAAAGGATTACATCAACTATCTGAGCAAGGATATCAAGGCAGAAGAACAGGAAGAACGGGACATACCCCGCTATGAGAACAAAGTGAACTATAGACCGCAGCCGAAGGAAGAGGAAATCGATACAGAGGAGCTCATCCGGATGCTGCAGCAGAAAAAGGAAGAGTATACCCATAAGACACAGTAAGGAGAACACATGATTGTAATCGAAATGGACAACGGCGGAATCATCCGCATCGAACTTGATGAAGAAAACGCACCGATCACCTGCGCCAACTTCCGCAAACTGGTCAACAGTGGATTCTATGATGGTCTGACCTTTCACAGGATCATCAAGGGCTTCATGATCCAGGGCGGTGATCCGCTGGGCAACGGCACCGGCGGCAGCAAGGAGCGCATCCCCGGTGAATTCCAGGCCAACGGCTACAGCAACAATCTGAAGCACACCCGCGGCGTGATTTCCATGGCCAGAGCGATGCATCCGGATTCTGCCTCCAGCCAGTTCTTCATCATGCACCAGGATGCGCCGCATCTGGACGGACAGTACGCTGCCTTCGGCAAGGTTACCGAGGGTATGGATGTCGTAGATGAAATCGCCTCTGTCAGGACCGGTTTCCAGGACAGACCAATCACACCGGTCGTCATCAAGAGAATGTACGAAGAATAGACTGCCGAAAGGCAGTTTTTTCCTCGATTTGCCTTTCTCACGAATCGTGCTATAATCCTGCCTTAGAGTGTTAACAACTCGAAGGGAGGGCTTAGAATGCCAGCAAAGAAAAAGGCAACAACGGAAGCTGCTGCAGTTGAGGTCACACCTGAAAAGAAACCCGTAAGAAAAAGAACTGCAAAGACAGCTGCCGTAAAGCCTGCGGAAACAACCGCAAAGAAGACGACCAGGAGAACAAAGAAAACCGCTCCTGCCGCCGAACACCTGCCTATACAGAAATATAAGGACGTCATCAACTGGAAGAAGGGAGAAGCACACGCCTGGAACTGGCTCTATATTGAAGTCAATGCCGGGGATCTGCTGACAGAACTCGAAGCAGGAGCCGACAACATGGCGGTCTGCGTCGAAGCGATCAAGGACTGCATGCTGGAAGGCGATTACTACATCGTTGAAGCAGATGATGCTGCTCTGACCGTGCGCTACTACACGGACAACCTCAACGAATGGCGCCGCAAGTACAGCGAAGTCAACGGGTAACAAAAAAGATCACTGAAGTGATCTTTTTCTTTTATTCCTTCAGCAGCCAGGCAGCGCAGGCAAGATCCTCCGCCGCAAGCCCCAGCGCTTCGAATACCGTGATGTCTTCATCGTTCTGTCTGCCCTGTACTCCGCCGCTGACCAGATCCGCCAGTTCCCCCAGCAGATGATCTTCCGTGACCAGGCCTTCCTGCACCGGGAACAGAAAGTCTCCGCTCTCCGCCATGCAGGATCCCCTGCTGTCGCAGAAGAAGCGGGACTGCACCGTGCAGGCACTGTCCAGTTCCCTGTCCTTGGCAGCACAGGCACCGACCGCATTGATATGCGTGCCCTTCTTCACCCATTCACCCTTCAGTACAGGTGTGTGACTCGGAGTCACCGTGCAGATGATATCCGCGTTCTTTGCCGCATCCTCTCCCTGCTCGCAGGGGATGAAATCAATGTTCGGGTACTGTTCCTTGTGGGCTTCGGCAAACGCCTCACTCTCTGCCAGCGTCGGACACCAGACGTACACTGTATCGATCCCGCGTACGCAAGTCAGGCTCTTCAGGTGCATGTCTGCCTGTACACCGCCGCCGAACAGGGCCAGTGTGTGCGCATCCTTCCTGGCCAGCAGATCCGTTGCCACGGCACTGACGGCGCCTGTGCGGACGGCTGTGATAGCTGTACCGTCGCAGATGCCCTTCAGCGTGCCGTCCTCTGTAGAGAATACAGCAACGATGCCCTGGTGGCTGGGCAGGTGCTTTTTATAGTTGTCGTGGAATACCGTGATGAGTTTGGCACCGACCGCTTCCTCATAGCTGATCAGCCCGGGCATGATGCCGAGCAGTCTGCCGGGCTCCACAGGCAGTACGCTCCTGATTTTGTTTTCCAGCCGGCCTTCCGCAAAAGCCCGGAATACATCCCGCATCAGAGTGATGCATACCGGCATCTCCAGCTTCTGAAGGACTTCTTCGCTGGAAAGGTACCTCAGTTCCATGCTCATTCGCCCAGGGCATAATCCACGGCCGAGAGAGCGTGCAGCTCCGTGGTGTCAAACACAGGAACCGGACTGTCCTTCTGCTTGATGAGCATCGGGATCTCCGTGCAGCCGAGAATGACGCCTTCTGCACCTTTTGCCTGCAGTTTCCTGATCACATTGACATAGTATTCCCTGGAAGAATCCTTAAGGATGTTGAAGGTCAGCTCTTCCTGAATGACCCGCATGATCTCAGGCATGTCTTCCGGATCCGGTGATACGCATTCAATGCCGTATTCTTCCTTCAGTTTTCCGATAATGAACGGCTGGGTCATAGTGAATGTTGTGCCGAGAATACCGACTTTCTTCAGACCTGCTTTTTGAATGGCTGCTGCGGTTGCGTCTGTGATATGGATCATGGGAACATCAACGTTCTTCTGAATGCCTTCAAATACAATGTGCATTGTATTCGTGCACAGCAGGACAACATCCGCACCTGCCTGCTTCAGAGATTTCGTGATCCCGATGAATTCATCCATCAGAACATCGAGTTCGCCTTTGTAGACATGGTCCAGCTTTGTCTCCAGATCCGTTGAATAAATGATGGATTCTACTGTTGACTTTGCTCCGAGCCTCTTGTTGGACTCTTCATTGATGATCCTGTAGTAGTCCACTGTGGACTGCCAGCTCAGGCCACCGATCAGGCCGATCTTTTTCATAGTTTTCTCTCCTTTATATGATTACATTATCATGCAGATGGCTGTTCAGCCAGTCTGCGAATCCGTTCTCATCAACACTTCCGGCTGTGTACTTCGCCGCAAGCAGTGCATCTTGCGAACCGTTCTGCATGCATACACTGCAGCCGGCCTGCCGGAACATGGGGATATCGTTCGAATTGTCCCCGAAGACAACTGTATCCTGCGGGGAGATTCCTTCCTTTTCCATCACCCAGGCAAGCCCGGTTCCTTTGTCCAGCGAGGGATCGGTCATTTCCAGCAGATCCGGCGCTGTTTTGAATGCGGTATACCGGGGATCGGGATGATCCGCAGCGAACTGCAGTGCTCTTTCCATATTCTCCGGTTCCAGGATGAACATGTACTTGACCTGCGGCTCTTTGAGCAGCTCCCGGATATTCCCCTGCCTCAGGCCGGCTCCGACCCGTTCAGCGACCCGTACCGCGTCCGGGGTAATCTTCTCCGCCCGGATGGTACTGCCTGTGTACAGCGTCGGAATCAGGCCTTCCGGCTCATAGAGATCGATGATGTCCCTTACAGTATCAACATCGAGCGCTTTCAGCACCGTCATCTCTCCGTTGGAGATGTTCAGCACTTCACCGCCGTTGGAACCCACAATGTAGTCCGTATACGCTTCGATACCCCAGCCTGCCAGCATATGCCGCATCGAGGATACCGGGCGCCCGGTACACACCGCGAACAGAATGTCTCTTTCCTTCAGGCGCTTCAGTGTCCTTCCCACGGAAGGATCACACACATTGCCTTCCTGGATGATCGTACCGTCCAGGTCTGCCGCAACCA
>JAFOIY010000163.1 GCA_017420505.1 Solobacterium sp.
GAAGCCCCGCTGACAATGATACCGTCCAGAGGAACCTTTTCTCCCGGACGTACCCGGATGATTTCTCCGGTCATTACGTCTTCCGGATCTACTTCTACATATTCATCACCACGCTGTACAAAGGCGTAGTCCGAACGGATATCCATCAGCTCGCCGATGGAACGGCGCGATCTGCGTACTGCCAGATCCTGGAAGTACTCACCGATCTGGTAGAACAGCATGACGCCGGCAGCTTCACGGTAATCCTTCAGGTAGATTGCCGCAATGGTCGCGACCGCCATCAGGAAGTGTTCATTGAACAGCTGCCCGCGTCCGATGCCCTTGAACGCTTTGATCAGTACATCGTAACCGAGCACCAGCCAGGCTGCCAGAGATACAGCAGCCGACAGTACAGCACTGGTGCTGTGCAGGAAGAGGCTGCACACAAACAGAACAGCGCCCAGCAGGAGACGGATCCGCATATTCCGGTCATCTTCCTCTTCCTGTACGACACGGCTTCTGTGCTGTGTCTTCTGGGCACTGAGGACGACATCCGGTTCCTGTTTCCGGATTGTTTCCCGTACTCTCTGCTCTGTTTCCGCAGCGTGTTCCTTCTCACAGTCGTATACCAGTGTACTGTTCATGAAATCAATGACTGCATTGTGGACACCTTCCGTACGGTTGATGGCGTACTCCAGATCATTGGCACAGTCGGCGCAGTCGATGCCGGTGATGGAGAAGCGGCAGTGCTTCATCGCTGTGTCAATCCTGGTCACGACGGTGTCCGGTTCTTCTTTGGCGCAGACAACCCGCATTTCTTCTTCGATGCGCTCTCTGTCGGTTTCTTCACAGTCGTAGGTCAGTGTACTGTTCATAAAGGACAGCGAGACGTTGGAGATGCCTTTGATTCCGGCAATCTTCCCTTCCAGTCTGGCTGCACAGTCTGCACAGTCGATATTCTCCACCAGGAAGCGCTGTGTCTTCTCTGTTGTCTCATAGTGATGTTCGTGGTGATGTTCCTCATGGTCATGGTGATGGTGTTCATGGCCTTTCGATGTCATTACCGCGTCCGGTTCTTCCTTGGCAATCAGCTCACGGACTTTCTGTTCCATCTCTTTGCCGAGATCATGCGCACAGTCGTATACCAAAGTGCTGTTCATGAAGGACAGGGATACGTTGGAGATGCCCTCGATCCGGGCAATCTTCCCTTCCAGCTTCGCTGCACAGTCTGCACAGTCAATGCCGGTTACCTGGAAACGGTAGGTGGCATTCGCATCTTCATCATGATGGTGTTCTTCATGGTCATGGTGGTGATGTTCACAGCCACAGTGCTCGTGTTCATCATGATGATGTTCATGGCCCTTGGATGTTACTACTGCATCAGGTTCTTCCTGAGCGATCAGTTCCTTCATCTTCTGTGCCATCTCCTTGCCCAGATGATGTGCACAGTCATAGGAAAGCAGCTCATCCTCAAAGGACAGCGATACATTGGACAGACCATCAATCTGTGCAATCTTTCCTGCAAGCCTTGCAGCACAGTTGGGACAGTCTATGCCGGTCACCTGGAAATAGTAAGTGGCATTCGCATCTACATCATGATGGTGTTCATCATGGTGATGATGCTCTTCGTGTTCGTGTTCATCGTGGTGATGATGTCCGCATCCACAGTGTTCCTCATGATCATGTTCTTCGTGCACATGATGATGCTCACACTCACAATGGTCGTGGTCTTCATGATTATGGTTCAGTTCACATTCAGTCATAGGGTTATTCTCCTGTCATATGAACAGTTGTTCATATGTTTATGATAGAATATATCCCTGTGTTGTCAATAGAAAAAGAACACACTGCAGTGTCTTTCTGCTGCGTGTTCTTCTTTCCTGCTCTATTGTTTCAGTGTTTCAAAGCACTGATCGTAGATTCTTCCCAGTTCTTCCTTCTCTTCCGCAGTCATACGGCGCTCATGCGCATCATGTCCTTCCACCGTTCCCTGATGCACTTCCTGTACTTTCCCGTCTCTGATAAAGAATACAAACGGGGTGTACAGATGAGGTATCCCCTCATCATCGAGAGGAAAGAATTCACCGACCGCTTCTGTCAGGAGATCGTAGTCCGGAATCTCAATGTTGCTGTGAATGTCCTCCGTAGGAAGGGTATTGATATAGCCGACCCGGTATCCTGCCTTCTTTGCCGCATCGTTCAGCACCGGTACTGCTTCCTGGCACCACGGGCAGTTTACAAAGCCGAAGTACACAACAAACGTCTGTCCGTTCTCCATATCTCTGAGCATCTCCTGTACGGAGGTGTCCACAAACACATGGTCTTCACCCAGTTCCGTATATCCCGACATATCGCTGTCTTCACCGATGATCACTTCACAGTCGGTATCGCAGCCCTGCGGTTCATCCGGTACCGGATCTGTGCTGCAGCCGATCAGAATGCATGCACATACAGCGCAAAGCAGTTTCTTCATGCTTTCCGGTTCTCTTCCTTGAACAGACCTTTCTGATCTGCTTCCTTCCACTTGCGGTCAAACTCCTTCTCTGCCTCTTCCAGCCTGCGGAGCGCTTCTTCCAGTTCTTTGTTCTTTTTCTCTGCCATCATTGACCCTCCAAGGATGTATTGTACTCTTTTTCAGGCAAAAGTGTTAATCCGGTTCCGGCAAAGATTAACGGTCCATTGAAAAATCCACCCTTGGGTGGATTATTGTTCTCAGGCTTCAGCGGTCTATTCGTTGATGATATTGTTCAGCCAGACGCCTTTCTTCAGAAGGATACTGCCTACGGTAGCCTTCGGAATGTCAATCAGCTGGATGATCAGGTAGATCGTTACAATCGGCAGAGAAGTGAATCTCGTCAGCATGAACGCGATCGGGAAATTGATTGCGCAGGTGAACCCGCTGTCAAACATGAAGGTCATCATGGTCCTGCCTCCGGCACGCAGGGTGAAGTAGCAGGCATTGTACAGTGCCTGGGCCGGCAGCATGCATGCCATGATGCGCAGGAAGATGCCCGCCAGTGTTCTGACGTGGTCCGTTGTGTTGTAGACGAGCGGGAACAACGGTGCTGTTGCGAACATGATGATTCCCAGGATCAGGTTGAAGAACAGAGCCATACCGATCAGCTTGTACTCTGTACTGACCGCATCCTCGAAATCACCCGCACCGAGCTTCGGTCCGATGATGATGGAGATGGACATACCGATGGCCATATTGGCAATCATGAATACGGTATTGACCGTTGAACTGATATTGATGGCCGCAATGGACTCCAGGCCTCTGGTGGAATAGCACTGGCTGATGGCCGCAATGCCGATGGACCACAGTACCTCGTTGGCAATCAAAGGAGATCCTTTGACCGCGATCTTCTTCAGCAGACTGCCGGGAATCAGCGGATCTGCGAACAGTTTGTGGAAGAACGGGTACTGGTCCCGCATGCGGTACTCACCGATCAGAATGATTGCCATCTCTACAAACCGGGCAAAGACCGTTGCGATTGCTGCACCGATGACACCGAGCTTCGGGAAACCGAAATGACCGAAGATCAGTACATAGTTGCCTACAAAGTTCAGCGCAACCGCGACGATGCTGGCCCGCATGGACAGTACCGTATTGCCGGCTTCCCGGATGATGGAACCGCACGATACCGCAATGGCAAACGGGATTGTCTGGATCATGATGATGTTCAGATAATCATGCGCCAGGGACAGTGTCGTTGCGATATCTGCCGCGCTGTTGACGGATTCATCCATGTACAGCAGAAGCAGTCTGTCCCCGAATACTCTGAAGATGATGATGCCCATCGTTACAAAGAACAGTGCGAAGTACAGCTTGAAGTGCAGGCAGTCCTTCATGCCCTTGTAGTCTTCCTTACCGTAGTACTGGGCACTGAAGATGCTTGCGGCGTTGACCGTTCCGATGATCAGAAGGTTCAGTACCATCATAAGCTGGTTGGATATGGATACAGCGCTCATCGGCAGTGTACCCGTCTGGCCGACCATGATGTTGTCCAGCATGTTTACAAACGTTGTAATTGCATTCTGTACAATGATCGGCAGCGCTACGATCATTACGCTTTTATAGAATCTTCTGTCTCCTATCCACTTGCTTGCCATGCAGTCCCTCGTTTCCGTATGAGGCATTATCTCATATACCTTCATTCTATTTCAAGTGGATGGACCGGCAGGCATGCTATAATCAGGTCATGAATACCGAACGGAGCCATGTGTGGGATCTGGCAAGGGGAATCCTGATCCTTCTTGTCTTCCTTGCCCATGTACCTTACGATGACAGGCTGTGGAAAACCGTCATCTTTTCCTTTCACATGCCGGCGTTCTTCATACTCAGCGGAATCCTGATGACGCAGTCGCAGTCCCTGCAGAAACCGTTCCCGGACTATGTAAGGAAGAAGGCGTACAGGCTGCTGCTGCCGGTGCCTCTGTTCGAACTGCTGGCCTACGGGGAAGTTCTTCTGCACTGGCACGGTCATTTCCGCTTTGCAGAATTTCTCGGGAAATACGCTGCCCTGGATCTTTGGAACCATGCGGACTGGTTTCTGCTGTCCCTGTTCGTCAGTGAGTGCCTTTTCTACGCTGTATCGCGTAAGAAAACACTGATCCTGCCGTCCGGACTGGGTGCGCTGACTGCGGCGTATCTGATACGCTTTGTACCGCTCAGCCGGTGCTTGATGAGCTACTTCTTCCTGGTCTGCGGCTATGTACTGTGCGGAGTCTTCACCGAGGATTCCCTGCCGTCAGCCATCATCAGCCTGGTCCTGTTCATCGGCGGCAATGTACTCAGCACCGTCCGTCTGGATATGCACAACGCTGTCTACGGCAATGCAGTACTGATGATCCCAACGGCCTTTGCCGGTACCTGGCTGCTGTTCTTCCTGTGCCGCAGACTGCGTTCCTTCCTGCCGCTGGAAGCCATCGGACAGCACAGTATGGCCATCATGGGCACCCACATGCCGCTGCTGGAGATTGCCCATCGCCTCGCTTCCAGCAATAAAGCTGTGCTTCTCATCGCTGCACTGCTGGAAATACCCACGGTACTGACCGCCCGTCTCATTTTCCCGTTCCTGCGGGGGAAAGGAGTTCATAGATGAACACAAACATGGAAAAGGTGCTGCGGATCCTGAAGGAGAGGAATATCCCCTTCCGTTTTCAGGAACACATTCCGATCTACACCATAGAAGAAATGCTGGATCTGCCGATGGACGGCAAGGAAGACGTAGCCAAGAATCTGTTCCTCCGGGACGATAAGAAGCGGAACTACTATCTCATCGTCGTCCGGGAGGAAAAGCGGGTCAATCTGAATGAGCTGAGGGAGAAGATACAGTCCAGAAGGCTTACGTTCGCCTCGGAAGAGGATCTGGATGCTATTATGGGCGTAATCCGGGGATCCGTTACCCCGCTCGGCGTACTCAACGATACGCAGCATATCGTACAGGTATACATAGACAGGTCGTTCGAACATAAAACCATCGGCTGCCATCCCAACACCAATGAGGCTACTGTCTGGATGTCAACCGATGATCTCGTCGAACTGATTGCCTCCCGCGGCAACCCTGTCACATTCCTGGATTTCTAGCCCAGGGCAACATCAAGCGCCATCATCAATGTAAATCCGAAGGAAAACATAACCGGTGCGAGATTGGAGTGCTTTCCCTCCGACATTTCCGGTATGAGTTCCTCAACAACCACATACATCATCGCGCCTGCCGCAAAGCTCAGCAGATACGGCAGAACCACCGATACCTGCCTGGCAGCCAGAACGGTAAGCGCAGCTCCGACAGGCTCCACCGCCCCGGACAGTACACCGTACCAGAAAGACCTGAGACGGCTGACACCTTCTGCCTTCAGCGGCATGGAGATGATCGCCCCTTCAGGGAAGTTCTGGATGGCAATGCCGAGTGCCAGGGCAAAGGCAGCCGCAGGGGTTATGGACGTACTGCCGGACAGCAAAGCCGCGTAGACAACACCGACCGCCATACCTTCGGGGAGATTATGCAGCGTTACAGCCAGTACCATCATGGTTGTACGCTGCAGTTTTGTTTTCGGTCCTTCATTCTCTTCACTGAATTTATGCAGATGGGGAATCACGCTGTCCAGCAGCAGAAGGAACAAGGTACCTGCCCAGAATCCAGCCGCAGCCGGGAGAAAAGCCAGCTTTCCCATCAAGGCAGACTGTTCCATTGCCGGATTCAGCAGACTCCAGATACTGGCGGCGACCATGACCCCTGCCGCAAAGCCTGTAAGCAGTTTCTCAACACGCTCATTCAGCTGATTGCCGCGCATAAAGAAGACACAGGCAGCGCCCAGTGAGGTCCCCAGGAACGGGATCATCAGACCAATAACTACATCCTTCATACAGCCTCCTGTGTTAGTTATAACTAACCTGTATTATACTTGCTGCATGATGGTATGGCAATAAAAAAGCAGTTTCCTGCCGGCGAATGAGCCATTGGCATTCCACTGCTTTTTCCAAATCAAATGATGTTTTCAGTACAGATTGCTCAGCTTATCAGAAATGATTGATTAAGCGTTGAATACGTACTTGTCAAGACGCTCGAAGGCTTCCTGTACACGCCATGTCGGCAGAGCCAGGTTCATACGGATCGCATTCGCGCCATGGAACGGACGGCCATCCTGCCACATGACACCGACTTCTGCGCCCA
>JAFOIY010000164.1 GCA_017420505.1 Solobacterium sp.
ACACTTTCCTTCCATTGCAGAGGAAGGGCACTGTGTTCTGGAGTTGCTTGATGAAGAGCAGCTGGCTGCGGCCATCGGCAGCGACCTCTACATCATTCCCGTATCCGGCGGCAGTGTGCGTGACTACCGCCTCCACGATCCGGTACTGTCCGTACTGCAGTATGATGAACCGTACCTCGTACTGGCTGCGCAGGACGGCAGCCTGACAACGTTGTCCCTCGCAGACGGCAGTGCACAGTCCTCCGCTGTGTGGCAGAAGAACGCTGCCGGCGTTGAAGCCATACAGCGCCGTGATGCAGCAGGCAGTACCTTTGCAGTATCCAAGGACGGCAATCTGTATTTCTATGAGAATCTCTATGATGATTCCCTGTCGTTCTACGACGGAGACACCTATGCCTATCCAGTCGATCGTTTCCTGACTGCCGGCGGATCTGTATCCCTGCTCTCCGACAGAGAACTGTTTTTCTATGACCAGGACCGCAGGCAGATGACAGCGCACCTGCATCTGCCGGAAGAGGATGCCTGGAATCTGCTGCCGAGCGCGGACGGCATCCAGTACCTGCTGCGGATCAACGGAGCAGACGGCGAACTGTCCGTCCTTTCCTGCCGGATGGATGACGGTACGATCCTCAAGGAGATCCCTCTCGGTGTCCATGACTACTATGTTTCCAGGCAGCTGCTCTCCGGACCGTTCAGCTACGGGGAGGCCGCATTCCTGAACAATCTTTACACTGCCCCGGCTCCTCTTGCCGTACACGGAATGTCAGTCTATGCCCACGGTGCCGGCAATCCGGAGCAGATCCTGGTTTATGACCTGCTCACCGGTGAACAGCGCACCATCGATGTACAGCTGCCTGACGGCTGCGGTCTCACGGACGGCAGCGCCTATCCGGTTTCCTCCGCTCTGCTGGTTTCCGATGACGGTGCCTGGATCTTCACGACTATGGCAGGCAGGATCAACGCACCGGTACTGATCGACACAGACACCGGCAGTACAATGGTTCTGCCGGAGTGTTCACTGCCGGGCCTGACAGCCGTCTGGGCTGACGACGCTCTAATCCTGGCCGACCCGGAATCCATCACAGCCTGCAGCCGAAGCGGGGAAATACAGTACACCATACCGCTCGCAGTGGAGACTGTACTGGCCATGGATTACCATGAAGGAAAACTGTTCTGTGTCTTCCCGGACGGGCATCTGAAGATCTATGAAAAGGAAAAGGAGATCCGTGATCTCACGCTCTCCTTCACTGATGCCGGATATATGGAACAGAAGTCCTTCTCCTTCATCTATGACCATGACCGTCTGCTGCTGTTCTATGACGGAAAAGCAGACGTAATCCATCTTTCCTCCGACAGCGCTTTCCCGCTGTTCACCATGGAGCACAGTGCGCTGTCCTTTGACCCGGAGACAGGGGAACTGTTTGTCAGTTCCTTCCATCCCCGTCTGAACAGTACCGGGTATGCTCTGGCTTCCTATCAGGAATACACAGTGGCTGAACTGATCAGCCGCGCCCGGCACAGCCTGGATTCTTCCCGGAAATAGGCTCAGATTCCCAGGCGGTCCGCTGTCTTCTCCGCATCCTCCAGCAAACGCTCGAACTTCGCCAGTGCCGTCTCAATCGGTGCCGGCGTTTTCAGATCCACGCCAGCATGGTTCAGTTCATCCAGCGGATACGCACTGCCGCCCATACCCAGGAATTCCAGATAGCGTCCGACTGCCGGCGCACCGTCCCGCAGGATCATCTCACTGATGGCCGCTGCGCTGGAAAAACCGGTCGCGTATACATAGACATAGAACGGTCTGTAGAAATGCGGGATCCGTGCCCACTCATACTGCACTTCATCATCGATGACCATGTCTTCGCCCCAGTAGTCCTTGATCAGCTGCAGGTACAGTCCGTTCAAGGCTGCCGGGCTGAGCGCTTCTCCCTGTTCATACATCCGGTGGGCCTTCATTTCAAACTCAGCGAACATCGTCTGCCGGAATACCGTACCCTTGAAACCTTCCAGGTACTGATTGAGCAGGATCAGCCGTTCCTTCGGATCCACAGTACGCTCCAGCAGACGGTCCACAAGCAGATTCTCGTTCACCGTAGAAGCCACTTCTGCCACGAACAGTGTGTATCCTGCATACTGCGGCGGCTGGTGCGTACTGGCTGTATAGGTATGCATGGAATGCCCCATCTCATGCGCAAGGGTGGAAACACTGTCCAGCGTACCGGTATAGTTCGTCAGAATGAACGGGTTGGAATCATAGGTACCGCTGGAGAACGCTCCGGAAGTCTTGCCCTTGTTGGGATATACATCCACCCAGCGGGAAGAAAGCCCTTCCTCCACCTTGTTCCTGTAATCCTCACCCAGCACGGATACAGCCTCCAGCACCATACGCTTCGCTTCTTCGTACGTATAGCGCTTTTCACTGCCCTTCACAAGCGGTGCGTATACATCATAGTAATGGATTTCATCCAGACCCAGCAAACGCTTTCTCAGCTTCACATACCGGTACATCAGCGGTAGATGCTTTCTGACTGTTTCCACCAGATTGTCATAAACCTCTTCCGGGATGTTGTCCGCCCCCATGGCCATCGCTCTCGAGGAAGAATACTCCCGCAGGGAAGCCTCAGCACAGGCTGCCTTCACCGCACCGGCGTAGGCAGACGCAAAGGTATGGATGTGCGCTTTGTAGGAAGCGTAGTAGCTGCGGAAGGCTGCTTCCCTCAGCGTACGGTCATCAGAAGACTGCAGCAGGATGTAGTTCGAGCCGGTGACTTCCGTTTCCTTTCCTTCCCCGTCCCTGACAGGCGCAAAGGTCAGGTCCGCATCCATCAGGTTCTCACTGACCTCTCCGGGCACGGCCATGACTTCACCGAGTCCGGCGAGGATCCGCTCTTCCTTCGCGGACAGTGTATGTGCCTTCAGGCGCAGTTTCTCCTCCATATTGAAACGGTACGGTTCCAGCTGCGGGTCATTGACCATCTCCTTCAGGTGCTCCTCATCATTCTCCAGGATTTCCGGCTCGGCAAAGGACAGTACCGTCATCATGCCTACATATTTGTTCATAATGCGGCCGTACATGATCTGTGCGTCCTCCGACCGGGTGTCCTCGCTCTTTCTGAGATTGGCATAGCAGAAGAGATTCTCCATCTTCCTTGCCAGCTCTATCTCCAGATCCATAAAATGACGGATATTCCCGGCTGTATGCAGCGTGCCCCGGCACTGCATGACTTCCTGCAGCAGTCCGTCTGTCTCTCCGAACGCTCTTTCCCAGGCTTCATCGCTCTCAAACAGAGAGGTCAGATCCCATTTGTTTGTTTCTTCGATCTCATTTCTTTCCTTCAATCGTTCTGTCATAGTACACTCCTTGTCACCCGCACATTGTACCACACACGGTATGACGGACCATCAGGAAAGCAGGTATAATGAATACAGGAGATGATTGAATATGAAGAAACCGCTCATCTGGGGGCACCGCGGTGCCAGTGCGTACGCACCGGAGAATACACTCTTCGCTTTTCAGAAAGCCGTTGAGCAGAAAGCCGACGGGGTAGAGCTGGACATCCAGCTGACCAAGGACGGACACATCGTTGTCATTCACGACGAGTGGATCGACCGCACCAGCGACGGCAAAGGCTGGGTCAAGGACATGACACTGGCAGAGCTGCGCAGGTTCAACTACAACCGTACCCATCCCGAATATGAACATGCGGACATTCCGACCATGGAGGAAGTCCTCGATCTGCTGAAGCCGACGGATCTGACCATAGACATCGAACTGAAGACCGGCGTTGTCTTCTACGAAAGACTGGAGGAGAAGATCCTCGCACTGGTCAAAGAAAAAGGCATGGAAGACCGGGTCAACTATTCTTCCTTCAACCACTATACCTGTGTCCGGCTCAAGGAGCTGAAGCCGGACGCTGAAGTCGGCTTCCTGTACATGGACGGCATCATCGGCATTCCGCAGTACGCAAGGAAGTACGGTATGGATGCGGTCAATCCCTGGGTTCCCAATATCCAGTATCCGGGTGTGATGAAGGAATGCCTGGAACAGGGGCTGAAGATCAATGTATGGACTGTCGACAGCAAGGATGAGATCGAAGCCTGCGTCCGTACCGGTGTTACTTCCATCATTACCAACTGTCCGGACACCACAAGGAAGATTGTAGAAGACTATGAGCGGGACTGAGCACTATCAGGATCTGCTGGACCGGGAGATCCTTCCCTGGATCCATGACCGCGTGACGGCAGGAAACCTGACAGCCAAGGACGGTGCACGCCTGCGCTACTACTACGCCATCCGTCCTGACGCAAAGGCTGCCATTACGGTAGTACACGGATTCTGTGAGTTTTTCGGGAAATACCATGAAGTACTCTGGCGGCTTTACGAAGAAGGCTATTCCGTTTTCTTCATGGAACAGCGGGGTCACGGCAAGTCCCAGCGCTTTGCGGAGCCGAAGGACCTTGTATACGTACACTCGTTCAATGATTATGTCAGCGACCTGCATCTGTTTACGAAGAAGATCGTCTTCCCGATGACCCGGCATCTCAAGCATGTACTGCTCGGCCACAGTATGGGCGGTGCTGTCTCTGCCCTGTATCTGGAGAAGTATCCGAAGGACTACGACGTCGGTATTCTTTCCTCCCCGATGCTGGCCATTGACTTCGGGAAAACCCCTGCCCCGGCGGTCAAAGCCGCCGCTGTGGTTTCCAAAGTGGCGAAGCAGGACCTGAATCCACTGCCCGGCCATACCCTCTTCGACGGTATCCCCGACTTCGAGCACAGCAACGCATTGGACAAGGAACGGTATGACTACCAGTTCGCCCTGCGCTGCAGTGACCGGGATTATCAGACCTGGGCCGGTACCAACGGCTGGCTGCGGGCAGCGATCCGGGCTCTGCGATCCATTCACAGGAATACCCGGAAGATCATCGTCCCGGTGTACGTCCTGAAAGCCGGCCTGGATACGACGGTGGACAACAAAGGCGCAGACGCATTTGTGGACAAGGTGGATACCGGTTCGATGCACGTCATCAGGAACGCCCGGCATGAACTGTACAACGCAGACGAAAAGAACAGGGAACTATGGTATTCCCTGATCTTCCGGTATCTGAAGAAACATTTGTAATACGGTGCTCTGCAGCACCGTTTTTTATTTCATTGTGCTGCGGAACCAGGCAATGGTGCGCTTCAGGCCTTCCTCCAGCGGAACCACCGGTGCCCAGTGCAGCTTTTCCTTTGCCAGTGATATATCCGGCTTCCTGCGCACAGGATCGTCTACAGGCAGGCATTCATGGATGATCAGCGAGCCGGAGCCGGAGATCTCCAGCACCAGGTCCGCAATCTCCTGGATCGTACGCTCATCCGGATTGCCGATGTTTACCGGTCCGTTGAAATCATCCTGTTCCATCATCCGGACCAGAGCGTCCACGGTATCATCCACATAGCAGAACGATCTTGTCTGCGATCCATCACCGTAGATCGTGATCGGCTCGTTCTTCAGGGCTGCCACAACGAAGTTGGATACGACCCTGCCGTCATTCACTGCCATACACGGTCCGTAGGTATTGAAGATCCGGACAATGCGGATATCCGTACCGTACTGCAGATGATAGTCCAGGAACAGTGTTTCACCCATCCGCTTTCCTTCATCATAGCAGGAACGCAGTCCGATCGGATTGACATTTCCCCAGTAATCTTCTGTCTGGGGATGAACCAACGGATTGCCGTAGATTTCACTGGTACTGGTCTGAAGCACCCTTGCATGGTGCTTTTCTGCGCACTCCAGGGCATGAATCGCCCCGAGCACACAGGTCCTCGCTGTCATCACCGGATCCTTCTGGTAATGCACGGGGCTGGCAGGACAGGCCAGGTTGTAGATGCGGTCAACCTCAAAGTCATAAGGTTCCGTAACATCACCCTCTATGAACGTAAACCCTTCGGTACCGATCAGGTCTTCAATATTGCGCCTGGAACCGGAATACAGATTATCCATGCAGTATACGGTATTCCCTTCTGCCAGCAGTCTCCTGCAAAGATGGGATCCGATGAATCCCGAACCGCCCGTAACAAGTATGCTTTTCATTTTTCCTCCGTAACCTGATCATCCCCAGGATTATTGTCTGCCAGATAGGACCTGCTCTGGATCCTTTGAATGATTTTTGTCGTGCTCTGTTCTTCTGTATAGGGAAAGAAGAGAATATCCGCACCCAGTTTCCTGAGTTCTTCCTTTTCCCATTTCCAGTAGTCGTTGTTTTCGTAGTCATTGCCGGAGAAGAAACAGTCGAACGGCCTTCTGTACCACTCCATGATCCGCGAGGGATCGTCATCGATGATGACCACTTCATCGACTCCTTTGACCGCCTCCAGTATGGTTTTCCTCTCCTGTTCAGGAATGACCGGCCAGTGATGCTTGAACTTCATCACCAGTTCATCGGAAAGGATGGCTACCCGCAGGCAGTCACAGTGCTTCTCTGCATTCCTGATCAGCTTCAGGTGACCTGTGTGAAACAGATCGAATACTCCCATCAACAATCCTACCCGGTAATGTTCCATGCTGTACACTCCTGCTACATTATCTGCTTGGTCCAGTCGTCGATGCCGCGCTCCTGCAGGATCCCGGCATGGTCCTCTGTACCGTAGACAATACTGACAGTCCGCGGACTGACAGCCTTTCCATTATAGAACAGATCCATGTATTCCAGTACTGTCTTTTTCACAATCGTCTGCAGTGCATTGATTCTCTCCCGGTCTTCGCTGCTCCGCGTTTCCTGTGCGAAAACGGGGTGCCCTTCCTCGTCGAATCCGTCGACGGAAGGCTCCGGAGAGGTCATCATGTACTCCATCTCCATGTACCTCAGCCGGAAGAAGTCTCCCTCTGCACCATCAATATAGTAGGTGATATCTGTATCCAGCGGCGCTGCGTACTTCGGTTTTCCGGTGTATATCCCGCAGAACCGGATTCCGGAGAACTGTTCCAGGAAATACTGGGAAGACCCCATGGATACGAAATCGGTCAGTACCGGCCGGTGTGCAGACGCTGCGCCGCACTCTCTCAGATATTTGCTGCAGCACTGCCGGCTGTGCTCTGCCTTTTTCCTGATCTGCTCCTGATGGGACAGGATGTAGTCCCTGATGCTTTGTTCACTGTTATACGGGTATTCCGGCTGAACCTCGTAGACATTCCGCAGGATCTCTTCCGGTGCCTGGGTGCTCCATGAAAGAACCCGGTCCGCCTGGGCTTCATCATCACAGCAGCACAGGAAGGCTGCGTGCCGGCTCATATAGAAGTATTCCGCCGGTGGAAGGGTTCTGTCTTTCTCCCGCAGTTTTGTATACAGCTGCTGCAGGATATATCCATCCCTTGCGGTAAGCAGTACTTTGTCTGCCTGAACACGATGGATCTGCTGTGCCAGAAAGCCGAGATAACCGATGAGAACCGGTGCGCAGGCCATAACACCGAAGCGTTCCAGGCGCTCTGCATCCTTCAGACGGTGGAATTCGAGAGGGCGGAACGGATTCTCAAACGCTGTACTGATCAACAGACCCAGCATATTCCTGTCTTCCGGCTCCGCTGACAGAACAGCGTCGTCATAGCCGCAGGCAGCTGCCAGGGACAGACAGGAAGGAAGTATGAATGCGTCCAGACCGGCTTTCCGGGCAGGAAGGAGATCCGCCTGCTCATTGTCACCGATGTGCAGGATCCGCCTGCCGGGGTACGCTTTCTGTACGTCAAGGAACAGACCTTCTGCCTTCAGCTTCCGGTATGCGCAGGAAACGAAGATCCGGTCATATCCAGCAATGCCTGCATCATCCAGGATCTCCTTCAGCTGCTTTTCCGTCAGGTACATGTCCGATACCAGGATGACGGTTTTTCCTGCTTCTGCTGCGCATGCCAGCAGTTCCGCAACCGGTCTCCGCTGCCGGATGACCTTACGCTCCGTACGGAGCTCCCGCTCCTTCAGATCCTCAATACGGTCCTCTATGCCAGGATGCCTCCGCTTCAGCTCCTCGTATATTTCATCCAGCGTGAGATGATAATCCGTGTGTTCGATCTCCCGCCGCTCGTCTATCAGCGCAGCATTGTCCGGCTGTTCCCTCTTCATCAGAACGAAGACATCGGCCGGAACCAGCGTCCTGCGCATCAGGAGTGTATCGAAGATATCGAACGAGATGACATCATGTTCCTCAATCATCTGCTTCAGAATGCGCAGACGGTCTTCCTGCGGTTCTTCCACAATCGGTGCCTGTTCCAGCAACGTGTGGTACCAGACATGGTAGCTGCTGCGCTCCGGGCCGCTGTAGAAGGCCTCGATCCCGTAGCAGCGCGGCAGAATATACTCATTGACCAGTCCGGTACCGAAGTAGATGATCTTCTTCCCGGGATATGCTTCCACCAGCCTGCGGAAGGAGAGATCCTCCCCCAGCCTTTCAATCACATGGCCCCGGACGGATTCCCTGCTGTACATGCCCGCACGCACAAGAGCCTCCACCTGTTCCGTCTGATCAAAGGACTTCCGCAGGCTGAACAGCACTGTTTTCCCGCTGGCTTCTGCTTTGCGGCATATATGCAGCATCCAGGGATCTGCTTCCTGCAGATGCCCGTCTTCCTGCCGGAAGAACGTATCCACCAGCTCAAAGCACACAACGTCCGCATCCTGAAGGGTCTTCCGGATATCATTCCAGGAGAGGAACATATGCCTGCCGTATGACTCACGCAGTTCCCTTTCATCGAGGCCGTACATATTCATCACCCGGATGCCCAGTTTGCTGCAGATCTGTTCAATATCCCGGTAGGCTGCGTCTGCGTATTTCACCCGCTCCGTCAGGATGATCAGATCCGGGTTCAGCCGGAACAGATCTTCCTTGGTCACAATCGGTTTTCCGCAGAATTCCGTCCCATTGTACGCTTCCAGCGTCATTGCACCAAGAAAACAGTACTCCGGATCAAAGCGTGCAATGATCTGCTCCGCGTACTCCCGGGTACCGTGAAGGACAATCCGTTTGCCGCAGTATGCCTGGAAATGCTCATTGAAGTGCGCCAGGACATATTCCGGTTCCGTCAACCGTATGTGCTCTGCCATTTCAGTCCAGCTTTCTGTAGTAAGTCCAGTTCCAGCCTGTCTTTTCCAGCATCTCCCGGATCTCCGGATACAGTTTCAGGGAGACCGCTGCGACTACCAGTGCTCCATCAGCCGGCTGTGCTTCATTCACTTCCACGACCGGTCTGCCGAAGAGGACGGCCGGATTTCCTTCCTTTGAAGACACGATGAAACCGCCCAGGACGATATTGCCGTTTTCCAGCAAGGCAGAAGCGAATCGCTTCGCTACTATGCCTGCGCCGTAGATGTATACTTCCCGGCAGTGTTCCATCTGTGCCAGGATTCCGGAATCGATATAGATCTTCCGGTAACCGGTATCCAGATGGGACACAAAGTTCTCATAGACCACCAGGTCCGTCTTTCTCCGGCTGCAGTATGCCCGAAGATCATACCTGCTGTTCAGCCGGTCATAATTGGTCCGCATCAGTTCATACATTTTGGAAATATTCGCCTTGCTGGCTTCCGTATGGATATTGTGCTCTGCTGCAAACCGGTTCATGTAGTAATAGTTCATCAGGTAGCCATGGAAGTTCCTCGGCCCCGGCTCCCGGGTCATCACCGAATCCGGCCGGATGCGGAGAATGAAGTACTGTTTCCGGACATAGCGTACGCGCTCTGCCAGCAGGATGCCGGCATGCGCAAAGTACTCATCTTCATGTTCGCTGTCCACAGGATTGCGGATTTTATTGCTTCTGATGAACTCTGTATTCCAGAAAGTCCGCTGGGGATAGCAGGTCCATTCGTTCTGCAGTATGAAAGCATCGAACAGTTCCTGTCCTGTATACACCTTGTCTTCATAGACGCCTCTGCGCAGGGAGAAGGCCGGTGTATAGATCTTCTTCATTTCTTCCGACTCAAATTCATTGCGGGAGTCAAAGAATACAGCGTCCAGGCTGTCCTTCTCCGAGAGGTCATACAGTTCCTGCAGGGCATATGGTTCGATCATATCGTCGGAATCCAGGAAGTACAGGTATTTCCCCATTGCATGATCAATGCCGATGTTCCGGCCGTTTCCCTGCCTTCTGTTCTTCTTCAGGTGGATTGCATGGACGCGGCTGTCCTGGTCAGCATACCGGTCCAGGATCTCTCCGGAACCATCGGTTGACGCATCATTGATGCAGATGACTTCCAGGTCCTTGATTGTCTGGTCCAGTACGCTGTCCAGACAGGCCGGCAGATACTTTTCCGTATTGTAGACCGGAATGATCACTGATACTTTTGTCATGTTTCCTCCTTGTATTCAGCGTGTTTCCCGCTGAGCAGACGATGGATCCTGCCGGCAATCTTCTGGTTGACGATCTCGTTCAGATGCTGCGGCAGCGCTCCGTATTCGTAGTTCCTGTCGGTGAAGTACTCCGGCAGGTCTGTTGTTTCCATTACCGGAATCTCCGGGTGGTTCTCTTCAATATAGCGGTAGTACCCGTCCAGGATCCGGTTGGCTTCCCGGATGTCTGCGATGTCTGCATATTCTTCCTGTGACTGCAGGTCCCCTCTGCGCTCACTGAGCAGGGTTCTGATCACAATGACCCTTGTCTGCCTTCCTGCCAGATCAAGGAAACGCTCGAATGCCCGCTGCCAGAGAATCCTTTTCTCTTCGCTGCCGGCCGGAATCCTTCTTCCTTCGCTGCAGAACGCGGTGTATG
>JAFOIY010000165.1 GCA_017420505.1 Solobacterium sp.
AGAAATCAACAGTCTACCATATACAAAGGCTTGCCTACAGTGCAGGGTGCCGGAGCTTTGCTGAATACTGTAACAGACTGGCAGAGCATCCCGAGGAACTGTCCGAGCTGAAAATGAACATCACCCTGACCGGAACCAACTTCTTCCGGGGAAACGACTGGCCGTATTTCCACGAAAAATGCCTTTCCACCTACGAGGGCAGGGATTCTCTGCGCATCTGGTGCGCCGGGTGCTCGTCAGGAAAGGAAGTGTACAGCGTGATCCTGTCGGCACTGGACTATGTACCGCTGCAGAGGATCGAAGTGCTCGCAAGCGATTACAACGATGAAATGCTGGCTCTGACAGCAGCGGGGACATATTCTCTGGCAGAACTGGAGACGATACCCGAGCATATGCGCAGATACATCGTCAAGGCGGACAGCAGGCGGTTCACGTTTGCCGAAGAGCTCAATGGACGGATTACCGTACAGAACATAGACCTGCTGAAAGATGATTATCCAACCGGCTTCGACGTCATTCTCTGCCGGAATGTAATCAAGTTCTTCTCTCCGGAAATCATTCCGCTTGTCCAGCAGAAACTGGTCCGCTCACTCAACGATCATGGCTTTCTGTTTCTATCAACGGACGGGAACCATAAAGGCGTAGAACTGATCAAGGATCCGGAAGCGCTGGGTGTTGTGCAGATGGACGGACGGTGCATCTACCGCAGAACCGGCCGATAGAATCATATGCTCCGTCAATACAGCTGGACAACACTGAAGAATATGATAAGGTATTGACATACTTGCCCGCAGAACCATGTACAAAAACTACCGATATACAGGCGTAATCGCCATACTGGTCTATGCGTTCACAGGCCTCTGTGCCTGCGGTGCTTTTCACGTTTCTCTGAAGGGCAGCGTTCTGGTGGGTTTCTCCTGCATTCTGCAGGGCATTGTCATGTTCGCAACCGGCCGTACGGATCTGAAACTCTACACCAAGCGCTTCCTGGGCTCCTTCGTTCCTGCTGTATGCATCACCATGCTCTATACGTGGGTACAGCCTTCAGACAGCCTCTACGCACTGATGACAGCGATGTTCATGCCGATCGCTTCCGGCTCCACACTGGTGGAGGGAATCTGCCACAGCCATAAGCCAAGCGGCAGGTCCATGATCACCAGTGCAGTCATGATCGCACTTTGTCTGGAACTCGGCGCCTTCGTCGCTATGAAGCTGGGAGGACTGTTCGGATGATTGCGGCAGTGATACGGGATTCCCTGCTGTTCGGTCTGTACTGCGGAGGACTTGGCATCGGACTGACCATGATCCGCAACATTGAACCGAAGACGCTGAAGCCTGTTTTCATCGCTTCCTTTCTCTGCGGCTGGTTCTTCAACCTGATCAATGCTCTGACAGGCCTGCAGTTCATCGCTGCGACAGCCGGCGGCTTCGCTGCAGCAGCCTGGATCAGAAGGGGATATGAACGGAAGGACTATGCCATCTATTTCGGCATTGTCATCACATCCGTGTACTGCATCTGTCCGGGCACGGCAATGGCAGCTCTGTTCCATGGGATTCTCACACTGGATTCCGCACTGATTCTGGGCAGACTGCTGCGGGTCCTGCGGGTCGGTCTGGGACTGTCTGCCGGGATCCTGCTGGCCGGATATGCCATGGACAGGAAATACCGCAAAAGAGTACCGGAGGGTCTGCGCTGACGCAGTCCCTCTTTTTTATCCGCCTATCAGAAAGCGCTTACAACTATACGCTGGGATGCTATAATGAATTCAGAATGATGGAGGTAAATCTATGTCAGTCTACTATAATTACAAAGGTCTCGAGCGCGGTTCCTGCAGTACCGTGATCATCGGCAAGAACGCTTCCACAACCGGCAAGGTCATCATGGGCCACAATGAGGATGATGACCATTCCATCGCCCAGGCGCACATCGTTCCGCATTTGACACACAAACCCGGTGAGATGGTCACCTTCGAGGATGGCTGCGCAATCATTCCGCAGGTAGAGGAAACCCTCGGCTATCTCTGGACGGATGTCAAATGTCCGGGCGGCATTTCCTTCGCAGATACGTTCATCAATGAATGCGGCGTGGCGATCGCAACCAACGCCTGCCGTGAGAGCCGTGACGCAACCGGCGCAGAACATGACAACTGGAAGGACTACAACGTCGGATACGCACTGAGAAGGCTGATTGCGGAAAGAGCGCATACCGCCAGGGAAGGTGTAAAAATCGCGGCTGAACTGGTCGAGAAGTACGGATATACTTCCTGCCGTTCCTATCACATCGCTGACAAGGAAGAAGCCTGGGCGCTCCAGATTCCGAGAGGATTCCGCTGCGTTGCCAGAAGAATCGGCGACGACGAGGTCTACTACATCCCGAACCACTACACAATCCACGAAGTCAAGTTCGACGATCCGGATAATTTCTACGCTAGCCCGGACCTGATCACATTCGCTGTCGAACAGGGCTGGTATACACCGGCGAAGGAAGGCGACTACAGCGACTTTGACTTTGCCAAGGCCTACCAGGCACCTGAGCCTGAACTGATGTTCATCAACCTGACCAGAGCGACCGATGCATGGAAGCGCCTGACAGGCATTGAATTCCCGCCGGAAGAGATCCGGATCTTCTCCCGCAAGGCAGACCGGAAGTTCAGCCCGGAAGATGTGAAGACCATCCTGCGCAGCCATGCCCAGAATACGAAGTACGATATGACCGAAGGCGGCACCATTACCCCGCACCGTCATTTCGAAGCCAATTCCATCTGCAACAACGTTACAGTCGAGAGTTCCGTCTTTGTCTTCAATGATGATCTGAACCTGTTCAAGGTACTCCGTACCGGACCGAAGCCCTGCACGAACCCCTATGTTCCCTGGTATGCCCTGGCACTGAAGAAGATGCCGGAAGGCTATGAGTGGACACCGGTCCTCCAGGCGCAGGCATCCCACTTCAACTGGGATGATGAGCAGAACGCCTTTGACCCTTCCAAGGCTTGGTTTGCCATCAAGACCGTCCAGCTGCCTTATGAGTACAACTGGCCGATGACCCACAGAGCGCTGGAGGGCTCCATCAAGCTGATCGAGGCGAAGTGGGCGGAAGAGAGCGAAGCTGTGGAGGATACCTACCGAAAACTGAAGGAAACGGATGAGGAAGCCGCAAAGGAGTACCTCAGCGACTACACAACCCGCCAGGCGCAGAAAGCCATCGAATGGGCCAGGGATATGGCCGGCTTCTTCGCCAACGACTTCTGGCGTGAGGACCAGTACGAATAATCTTTGCGGATCCTGAAGAAAAGAGAGTGCCTCCGGGCACTCCCTTTTTTATGTTTTATGACAACAGAGTACCTGTCACCGGTCCGTTCTCCGGCACCGGGAAGGCGGTGGTCCAGAGCTCTTCAATGGATACCTTGTCACCATCGAATGTGAAGCGCCAGGTATACTCGAAGCATCCTTCGCACCAGCGCAGATGAACGAGGAGTACATTGTCACCCTCGAAGCAGGCATCCGCGGCCAGCACCTGCATGGCATCCTTCTCTTCGTTCTGGATGCTGATGTACCGGTCCCCGGTCATCAGTGCCGGGATAGTATACTCACCGCCGTCTTCGGTGCATGTCATGCAGGCACTGTAGACGCCGAAGTTGAAGCGTACGGCACTCAGTCCGCTGCCGGCCGGCAGTCCGATGAAGCCTTTCTTCGGTGTGATGAATCCTTTGTCAAGACGGATGGTGCGGCTGTTGATCCTGTCCCGCAGCGGACTGTACGGATGGACGGCTGGCTGCGGCAGGCTGAGGGAAGCGAGCTTCCGCTGCAGACTGCGGTATGCTTCGGGATCCTCTTCTGTCTTCCGGAAAGCTTTCAGGAAGTCCCAGGTAATGTCCAGGGTACGCTGTTGGTTCAGGGCACCGAGGGTGGTCTCTGTGATGGAGATGATCATGTCCTCCTGGGGGAAGACAATGGTGAACTGTCCGAAGGCACCGTCTGCCCGGTAGACACCTTCCGGCCGGCACATCCAGATCTGGTAGCCGTAGCCGACGAAATTGTCGGAGGCGACAGGATTGTGCAGGGCTTCGCTGGCATTGTCGTTCTGCTTGGTGGTGGAGCGCCTTACGAAGTCTTCCGGCAGGATCCGCTCGCCGTTCCAGACTCCACCGTC
>JAFOIY010000166.1 GCA_017420505.1 Solobacterium sp.
AGAAACCCAGGGGATGCACTTCGAAAACTACGAAGTCACGGTCCGGGACAGGATCTCTCTATTCATTCCGCTGATGATTGTACTCGTACTGGTGGTGCTGGTGCTGCTGTACCGTCATTACCGCAGTGTGGAACCGGTGCGGCAGGCTGCTGCACCCGTACAGACAACGGAAGAAGCGCCACGGGAGGCCGGCATCACCGGTCACAGCGATGCCGTAAAGGTCCGGCGGATCTACCGGAAATACCTGCAGCGGGCCGCAAGGAAACAGATCCGGCTGGAACCGGCAGACACGTCCCTGTGCATCCAGGAAAAGACCGGCCGTCTCTGGCCGGAGGAAACCCTGAAGGAGATGAGGGGCATCTACCTGAGAGCGAGGTACAGGGATAAGGCATCCCGGAAAGATGTTTCCCGGATGAAGGAGCTGTATGCACAGATCAAGAGAAATGAGCGTGAGAGGATATGAAGCTGGCAGAACCGAAACAAGGTATACTGACGGACGGTATACTTAAAGAAATCATCGATGATCCGCGGGCAGACGGGCTGGTGTTCCGGAATGAAGTATGTGACCGAAGCCTGGATCACATGGAGTTCTATGAATGTGTGTTTGAGAACATAGAGTTCACGGAATCAATGAAGGAATGCATGTTCGTGGATGCAGTGATGGACCACTGTGATCTGTCCAACGTGGATCTTCGGAACAGTCTGTTCCGGCGGGTACAGTTCAGGAACTGCCGGATGACCGGTACAGATCTGTCCGGCTCCCGTTTTCAGGATGTATCCTTCCAGGAGATCCAGGCCGGCTACATCAACTTCAACGGCAGCCGGTTCACCCGGGTACGCTTTGAAAACGCAGTGATGGATCATGCGGGCATGTCCATGTGCGAGCAGAAGGATCTGGAGATCCGTACCTGCCGGCTGGAGCATGCTGAGTTCTTCCAGACAAAACTGAGCGGTGTAGACCTGTCGGACAGTGAGATCGGTGATCTGACGGTAACACCGGAAAGCCTGCCGGGGCTTACGGTAAAAGAGGAACAGGCAGCGGCGTTCGCAGCGCTGTTCGGGATCATTGTGAAAACGAAAACGTACTGATGCATTCCCATGCGTACAACAGTACGCTATACTGACTGTACACTCTGTATACCACGGCAATCATTGAATAGGAAAAGGAGAAGAATCATGGGACTTTTTGATAAACTGCTCAAGGAAGGAGCAGACGCGCTCAAGGAAGCCGTGAGTGAGGAGAACAGGGAGAAAGCGAATGCTTTGTTCGGCGCGCTCAAGGAAACACTGGAAGAGCACACGGATGACCTGAAAACGTTTGTCGGCGAAATGAAAGCCGAGGCGGAAAAGGCAAAGGAAAAAGCAAGGGAAGAGGAAGCGGTCAAAGAGAAGCTGTACGAAACGGTGGAGGATGGAAAGACCTGCCGGCAGCGGATTCTGGAGATTCTGGCAGCCGAGTTCCCGCAGTACACCGTGAAGGAACAGGTATCCCCGACCACCATCGGCGGCACCGGGAAATTCATGGATTACTCCATCGTTGTCTATGACGGAGATACCCCCAAACTGATCATGATGCTCATCGGGAAGACCACGACAGCACACAGGGAGTACCGGTGGAGCAGACAGGAGGCGGAGAAGAACGGATACGCGTTCATCAACTTTGTAGAGCACTATCCGAACAATCCGGAATACATTTCCACGCGGCTGCATAAATATCTGTAGTCCTGGATATACAGAAAGAGAAAAGCAGAGATGCGTCCGCGGCGGCCGCAGCAGGTTCACATGGATGACTTTGCGGACAGTCAGAACCTGTACCGGCCGGTATCGCAAGCAGCAGCTTTCTTCAAAGCGATTTCTCTTTCTTTTCTTTTATGGAGAGCTTGCTTAGAAAACTATCATCCGGGGATGAATGGGATTCATTCCTGCAGTACCGGCAGGCCAGGAACCGGCTCAGCCGGAGGGAAACGGAAGACCTGGCCTCTTTCATTGCGCAGAAAAGGTATCTGCGGATCACGGATACTTTGGAATTCGGCTATCCGGTGAAGAAGGAGATCGCCAAGCAGGGATCCAGCAGGAAGCGTACGGTGTACAGCTACAGTGAAGACGAAACCTGGGTGCTGAAGCTGCTGACGTACGAACTGGACAAATATGATGGAAAGCTGCCGGAGTGCTGCTGGGCTTTCCGCCGGAACCGTACTTCTGCCCGTGTGCTCGAACGGATCCGTTCCATACCGGACCTGGACCGTAAGTATGTACTGAAGCTGGACATCCATGATTACTTCAATTCGATCGATGTAGAACGGTTGATTGAGGAACTGGGGAAGGTCATCGATGATGATCCGGAGCTGCTGGCATTCCTGTGCGGACTGCTCCGGCAGCACCGGTGCATCACCGATGAAGGCATCATTGAGGAAGACCGGGGAGCGATGGCCGGTGTACCGTTGGCCGGATTCTTTGCGAATGTATACCTGAAGGATCTGGATGCACTGTATGAATCCGCGGATATTCCGTATTTCCGCTATTCAGACGATATGATTGTGTTCTGTGCTTCTTTGGAGGAGCTGCGGGATCAGGAGGAACGGATCCTGCAGATGCTCGCAGAGAAGCACCTGACCCTGAACCTGGACAAGTACCGGATCAGTATGCCCGGCGAACCCTGGGAATATCTGGGCTTCCGTTATGTACAGGGAAAGACTGATCTGTCACAGGCGTCCGTAGACAAGATGAAGGCCAGAATCCGCCGGAAAGCCAGACGGCTGTGGATGCGCAGGAAGGAAAAGGGAATGAGCTACGATCAGACAGCAGTGTCTTTGATCCGCAGTATGGACCGGAAGTTCTATGATCTGACCGGAAACGGGGATTATACCTGGACAGGATACTGCTTTCCGGTGATCGACAGTACAGAAGGACTGAAGGAGATTGATCACTGCATGG
>JAFOIY010000167.1 GCA_017420505.1 Solobacterium sp.
AAGATTGGAGAGATCGTATCATGATCGTTGGTACTGGAATTGTTTTTGGTTACCTGATTCTGCCTGTATGTGAGGGAGGAAACCTCCTTTTCAACAGGATAAGCGATCATGGTCGGATCTGTTTTTAGATGGGTTGCTGTCCATCTTTTTTAAATCCATATTTGTAAGAAGGAGGTCTATTGTATGGATCAGATCAATCAAGAATTCTTCGACGCAGCAGGAAGAGGAGATTTTGCAAGACTCTGTTCTATGGTCTCGAAAGGCGCAAATATCAATGTGGCCAATGGTGATGGTAGAACGGCTCTGATGAGAAGCGCAAAGCGCGGATACGAAGACATTGTCCGGTACCTTCTCGACAACGGTGCGAATCCGAATGACCGCGACAAGAACAACAAGACAGCGCTGATGGGTGCTGCCAAAAAGGGACATCTGAATATCTGCCGCATGCTGGAACATGCAGGCGCGGATGTAAACGCACATGACAACAGGGGAAGAACCTCTCTGATGAGAGCGGCCCTGCTGGGTGAGACAGAAGTTGTTTCCTACCTGATCGGCAAGGGTGCGGATGTCAATGCCCAGGATGCTGAAGGACGTACGGCACTGATGGAAGCCACAACAGCCTACAAGGCGGATATCATCAAGATCCTGGTGGAGAACGGTGCAAACATCAATGCCCAGGACAGCCGCGGCTGCACAGCGCTCATGCGGGCTGCCTACATCGGATTCCCGGAACTCGTAACGTTCCTGATTGACAACGGTGCAGACAAGGCACTGAAGGACTACTCCGGCAATATGGCCATCCACTATGTCCGCAAGGAATGCCTGGACGACCTGAAGGACACACTGAAATAAGAAGCAGAGGATAATGTATGAGAGACTATTTGGCAAATGAGGTCAGGAATGTCGTCGCTTTGGGACATTCCGGCGCAGGCAAATCGACAGTCATCGAAGCCTGCCTGTATTACACCAAGGCAATCCAGAAGTTCGGACCGAACAACGATGGAACAACAGCCCTGAATTTTGACGCAGAAGAAGGAAAGCGCGGCGTTTCCTGCTACATGCACCTGGCACCGGTGGAGTGGAAGGACAAGAAGATCAACTTCATCGATACCCCGGGCTATATGGACTATGAAGGTGAAGAAATCACAGGCCTTACCGTCGGTGACAACGCCCTGATCGTTGTCGACGGCAAGGAAGGTGTGGAATCCGGTACGGAGAGAGCGTGGAAGGAAGCGGTTGTGAAGAGGAATCTTCCGACGATCTTCTTCATCAACAAGATCGATGATCCGAACGCGCACTTCGATAAAGTCTACGAAGAACTGCGCGAGCGTTTCGGCAATACAGTCATCCCGTTCGAAATGCCGATCATGGAAAACGGTACAGAAGTCGGTTCCATCAATATCCTGCGCAAAAAGGCATGGTACTACAGCGACCTGAAGGAAGCCAAGCCGGTACCGGCAGAGCTCGAGGACAAAGTCGAAGAATACTATGCGGAAATCGCGGAAGCCATTGCGTCCACGGATGAAGAACTGATGGAGAAGTTCTTCATGGAAGAACCGTTCACCGAGCATGAAATCGCCAAAGGCCTGCGCATCGGCGTCCGCAGCGGAGACATCCGTCCTGTTTACTGCGGCAGTGCTACAAAGCAGACCGGCATCGAGCGCCTGATGGACCTCATCACAGAATACTTCCCGAGCTATGCCGAGAAGGGACATATCGATGCGGTTACTCCGAAGGGACAGACCATTGCCATGGAGACCAACGAGAACGAAGCACTCTCGGCACTCGTATTCAAGACAACAATCGACCCGTTCGTCGGAAAGATTTCCTACCTGAAGGTCCTGAGCGGTGTTATGACCTCCGACTCCCAGGTCTACAATTCCAGCAAGGAACAGAACGAAAAGATCAGCCAGGTCTATGTCATCAACGGCAAGTTCCAGGTCGGTGTAGGCAAACTGTTCACCGGTGATATCGGTGCGGTCACAAAGCTGCAGAACACCGAGACCAATGATACTCTCTGCTCCACTGCCAAAGTGGTAACCTATCCGGCCATTGCGTTCCCGGAGCCGAACCTTGGCTATGCTATCTGGCCGAAGACCAAGGCGGATGAAGACAAGATGAGCATCGGTATCCGCAACATGTGCGATGAAGACCGTACCATCCGTCTGGAGAAGAATGCCGAGACCCATGAGCAGGTCCTCTACGGTATGGGTGACCAGCACATCGATCTGATTCTCTCCAAGCTGAAGGCCAAGTACAAGGTGGAAGTCACAACGACAGTTCCTACCGTACAGTATCGTGAGACCATCCGCGGCACAGCGGAAGCCCAGGGCAGACACAAGAAGCAGAACGGCGGTGCCGGTCAGTTCGGTGATGTCTGGGTAAGATTCGAACCGACCGACAGCGAAGACATGGTCTTTGCCGAGGAAGTCTTCGGCGGATCCGTACCGAAGCAGTACTTCCCGCCGGTAGAACAGGGTCTGCGTGAATGCATGGAGAAGGGTGTTCTGGCCGGCTTCAAGGTCGTCGGCGTCAAAGCTACACTGTTCGATGGTTCCTACCATCCGGTTGACTCCAAGGAAGTAGCCTTCAAGGAAGCGGCCCGTCTGGCCTACAACGCAGCCATGCCGAAGGCAAAGCCGGTTCTGCTGGAGCCGATCTCCATCGTTACGGTTGTGGCTCCGGAGAGCTACACCGGTACGATCATGGGCGACCTCACAAAGAGGCGCGGTATGATCCTGGAGATGAATACCAACGAAGAAGGCGACCAGGTCATCAAGGCAGAAGCGCCGACAGCTGAGCTGCTGACCTATGCAACGGAACTCCGTTCCATGACCCAGGGCCGCGGCAAGTTCACATCTGCGTTTGACCGCTACGAACCCGCACCGAAGGATGTAGCAGACAAGGTCATCGCTGCAGCAGCCGCAAAGAAAGACTGATACAGAAAAGAGAGGGAAACCTCTCTTTTTTTGCGGCATTGCAAACGGGGGCTGAACAGGGTAGAATGATAACGCTGAAGCCCCCGTGGCGGAACGGCAGACGCGACGGACTCAAAATCCGTTGATGGCGACATCATGTGGGTTCAAGTCCCACCGAGGGCACCTGGAAACAAACCGCTTTCTGCAGAAGCGGTTTTTTCTTGTTCAAACAGATGCTGCCTACAGAAATATACAGCATTCCGAGGGGTTTACTGCTTTCTTTGACAATAACAGTAGTGAAGGGAGTCATACGACCATGTCAAAGAAACTGAAAAAACATGTCAGGGCAGGATTGTTCTGTGCTGCTGCGGCAGCGGGAATCGCAGCCGGCTGCAGCCTGTACAGGTATGCATCAAGCAGTACCGAAACAACCGCACAGACGGTCCATGGATACTTTCTGGATGCAGAGGAAATCCTGGGAACGGAAGAACAGAAAAAAGGGACACCGGCGGATCTGTCCGGCTACGCTTCCTATTCCGGACTGACCAAATACCGCTATCTCGAGTGCAGTGAGGATGAAGCTGAACGCATGAAGCAGCAGCGGAAGAGCTTTGTGCTGTTCTATGCATCGCCGGAAGATGAGGCAAGCATTGCCCTGATGCCGGTACTGAACGCAGAAGCGCAGGCGGCTGACCGGGATGTCTGTCTGCTGAATCAAGCGGAAAAAGAGAAGATCATCATATTCTACCGCAATGGGGAAGAGGTCATGTCGCGTATGCGGAGTGATATACCGGACCTTACGGATGACCGCTCCGTCCAGATGGCGCATGATTCGCTGAAGCAGGGCTTTGCACTGCTGGAGGCGGAAGAATGATGCGGAAGGCGTTCCGGACTGCTGCAGCGCTTCTTCTCCTGCTCCGTACTGCGGTCCTGCCGGAAACAGAGCCGGAAGAGACAGCGCAGACGGAAACGGTGCAGGAGACAGCTGAGCCGGAGGAGACACCGGCAGAGGAACCGGTGGAAGAAACGGTACAGGAAACGGAAGAACCAGAGGAAGCTCCGCCGGAAGAAACGGCAGCCGAGCCTGAAGAAAGCACGGATCCGGAAGAAGTGCCGGAGCCGGTGATTACACACGGAACGTACGCACCGTTGATTACCTACGGCCATATGACAATCCGGAACAACGATCGTCCGAAGCTGCGTGCCGGCGGTGTTCCGGAACATACGTGTTTCTACTGGATTCCCTCCATCGGACGCTACATCGGCCTTATAAACAACACTGCAGTCTGTCTGAAGCACAACTCCCCGGGCGGTGCCAATGTATCTGCCATGGGAGATCTGGAATCGCTGCTCTATGAACAGGGATACAGTGAATTCGGCTACCTGATGAAAGGCGGAGACCGCAATGCCTTCATCGGTATGCTGTACAACCCGGTCCCGCATGATCCGGAAGGCTTTGCGGCACTGCAGGTCACAGTCTGGGGAGATGACACCCTGACCGGCTATCCCTGCGATATCTTCGGCCAGAACATCGACTACAGTACAGCGGTACAGATTGTACCGGATACGGCACCCATCGTTGACCCGGCATCGGTGTCCTTCCCGATGCACTATCCCGGCATCGCCAATGCCGGAACACCCGGAGTATCCGGCTGGATCAACGGCAGTACAGGATCTTCCACTGACAGTGTGAATATCCTGAATGACGGACATCCGGACCATGACGGTGAGCATACCAAGGACAGCGGACTGACGATGTATGTGGACTGGGATCTGCCGGAAAAATCCGGACAGTTCCGGGTCAGCCTACCGGCGGGCAGGACGTTTGAAGAAGGCGGCTACGAAATCATCACGGATCCCGGCCTGTCCTGCCGCTGGATGACATCCCGTGATTCCTCTGCAGCTACGATCGGCTGCACGGTGGACAGGATCTGGAACCAGGACAAGAAGCTTACACTGCGGGCGACGAACAACGTAAAGTATGTCAACGGGTCTCCGGAGCGTACTCCGGACATTACAGCTGATGATATGTACCGGATGATGGCTGCGTCCATCCCGGTCTACCGTGCCGGATCCCAGCCGGTCAGTGAGGGGGGAAACGGTTCGCTGAAGAATGTACCGTATGCCTACGGCAGTGTAGTTCTCCATGTGCGTCTGTACACAGCAGACCTGGATGTACGTAAACTGTCGGAGTACGGCGAAAACGTCGTTCCGGGCCAGAAGTTCCGCATCTACATCGATGAGGAGCCGTATGCCAAGGATACAACTGACAACGAACTGGGTGATGAAGATACCGTTCTGCTGGATACCGAAGTGCAGAACAGCAGCTCTGCCGGTACAAACGGCGATCGTCTGTTCGAAGTCGGCTTTGCGCCGGACGGTACTTCGCGGCTGCTTTCCTCCGGTAGTGGTCATCCTTCCTTGATCCATGGACTGCTGCCGAGGACCGTGCAGTCCGATACCGCAGCCATCCAGTACAGCTTCACTGCTGAACCGGCAAAGAATGCATTTACCATTACGGATCCGGCAGGCCGGGATATTCTCTATGAATACGCATCAGATCCCACTCTGCTCGGTACAGCGCAGGCGGATACCGTGCAGCTCCACGGCGGCAGTGCCGTGGTGGAGACCGAAGACCGGGAAGACGTTACGTACTACTACCGGGCTTCCCTGCCGCTCGGTGTGGATGCGTCAGGCAATCTGCAGACCGGGACGAACACGGTGTATTCCCATGCGTCAGGCGTACCGGTACAGCGGACCGATAGCGGTCTGGCGATGTATGAAGGGGCGAGAATTGTCGGCTGTACAGAGCAGCCGGTGCTGTTCTCCCGCGACCGTACATTTTCAGAAGGGACTGTGGAAGGATATGCAGAACCGGTCTACAGTCCGGACGGGGAAATACTTGCCTGTACAGTACAGGTACAGGTGCCGGATAACGGAGTCTGGTATTCTGCAGTGACCGGTGAGCCGGATTCAGCAGCTGCTTTCAACATCCGGAATGCGGACCAGCTGCAGCTGTATGGTACTGTCGGCTCCGGTTTTGCCCTGAGCAAAGACCGTTCACATCTGACTGACGCAGTGCTGAACGGTACACATTACGATGACGTATACTATCTGGAAATGACGGAGGAGAATACAACGCATCTGTATACCGTTGATCCGTACACAGGAGAGATCAGGTATGAAGATACCGACGGCCGTGTCTTTGAAGCACCGCTTCCGGACGTGTCCATGGATGAAGATGCGGTATGGTATTACGCCGGTGTGGATCCTGCCACTCACCGTCCGGAGATCCGTACAGGAGAAGTACAGATCCATCCGTCCCATGATCCGACGGTTGTACGTATGGAAGGTCGTCCGGGCGACAGGATATTCATCCGCTCGGAGGATGATCCTGCCTACGCTGAGGAACAGACCTTGGTCTATGATGACCAGGGTGAGATTCTTCTGGAGAATCTGGTGCCCGGAGCGGTTTATCTCTACCGCCGCGGTGAATCAGAGCAGAAGCGTTTCTACTATGTACTGGAAGAAACCGAAACCGGTGATGCCTACAACGCCAACCGGAAGAAAGAGACGGTTGATCTTCCTTTCTGGAATGTACCTGATCCGGCAACAGGCTCGGTCTGCTATGCAGCAGGAGGAGATGATGGTTCACCCGGTACAAGGATCAAGGAGGCACTGTGTACCGTCAAGATTCATGAAATCACCAACAAGGAACTGAGGACAGCCATAGAGCTGACGAAGTACGATGTGGATTCTTCCCGGGACGGAGGAATCACCTTTGCGGATACACTGGACAATGCGTTCTTCATGGTCAAGGATGTGACCTTTACCGTACCGGGCAACGGGAAACTGTCCCCGGCTGATCCTGAGCAGGCGTCTGCCAGACCGCAGGATACAAGCGCGTATGCTGTACCGGTCTTTGTGGGATGCACAGGCAGGCGCTGGCTGCAGGCCGTAGATCCCGACAATCATGAACGGATTCTGCCGCTGCACAGGATCATCCTGGTGGAAAAGGACCGGCTGAAGGACGGCAGGGTGGATCCTGACGCTCCGTATGAAATGCTATGGTCGGATGCGAACGGTATGATCTGCCTGGACTGTCTGGACCGTTACCGTACAGTGAACAGCGCCTATGACGCAACACTGTCCCTGCAGGATGATGCCCAGGTTCCGCCCGAAGGGGAACGCTTGCCTGCCGGTACCTGGATCGGCATTCCCGCGGAGCACCTGGGGGATGCCGGTGCCTATGCAGCACAGACGCACATGGTGCAGTATTCTGTACCGGAATCATCGGAAGGCAAGGTATTCATCGATTTCCTGAAGTACGGCCATACCTATGAAATCACCGAATACCGCCTGCCTGAGCATACCCGCTTCCTCAATGAAACAGCCGCAGCCTTTGAGAGGATTTCCGGCAGCACGGGACAGTACCGCAGGCGCTCTGCCCGGCAGACTCACTACGTAACCATCACTTCGGAAGCGGATCTGTCCGCCTACAGTGACCGTCTGCCGGAGAACTCCGGCAGTACATTCACCGGTGCCAATCTGCCGGTCTATGTCTATGACAGTGTGAAGGGCACGGCGTCCAACGGCAACTATGTGGCTCTGGAAGACCCGACGCATGAATACCTTGCACACCGGGATCCCATCAGCCTTGAAGAGGCGGAAAGCCTCAGCCGGAAACAGCGGGTGAACGATGGCTGGACTCTGATCGGCGACTGGTCATGGGACGGCTCCGCTGCACCGAATGATGGTTCCTTCTACATAGAATTGTCCACCAAAGGAAAACCACCGGTCTTTCAGCGCAAGGATGCCTATGGGGACTGGATCATTGTTCAGAAAGCCCACATTGATGACACGGCATTGATCCTGGATGAACAGGAGATCGCGGCAGCCAAAGCGTCCGTTACCGGCCAGGACGGATTCGCTGAGCCGGCAGTCTATCACCTTGGCTGGGCGGACAAACGGCTGATCCACACCTTTATCCGCAAGCGGGCGAACGAGTATGACTACGAGGAAACCATAGACGGAGTCACCCTGGAAGTGACCAATATCTCCGATCCGCAGAGAACAGAGGTCCTGTGGAACAAGCGCATCTTTGTAACGGGAAAACTGAACATCAACGGTGAACCGGGAGAGGAATACGAATACACGCAGAAAGAAGGGTTC
>JAFOIY010000017.1 GCA_017420505.1 Solobacterium sp.
ATGGCCGCAACCTGCGCCATGACTTCCTTCTCATCCAGTCTCTTGAAGAGGATTTCCGGCTTGTCCGTAACACTGCGTCCGGTCTCCAGCTTTCCGAATTCCTTCAGGGAATCCAGATCGCGCTGATCGGTATTCAGCTGGTTCAGGATCTTGGCGGAAGTATCCGGCAGATACGGCTCCAGCAGTACAGCAGCGAAGCGGATGGCTTCCAGCATGTTGTAGAGCGCGGTTGCCAGACGGGAGATCTGGTCCGGGTTCTTGGCCAGGATCCACGGTGTTGTTTCATCAATATACTTGTTGGTACGGTCGAGCAGATCGAAGATATGATCGATGGAATCCGCTACATGCAGCGTATCCATGCTTTCCTGCACCTTCTCCGCTGTCTTCAGCGCCAGTGCCTTCAGCTCCTCGTCCACAGGCTCTTCTACAGCCGGATTGATGATCTGGCCGTTGAAGTACTTGTTCTGCATTGCCAGGGTACGGTTGACCAGGTTGCCCAGATTGTTCGCCAGGTTGGAGTTGATTCTCTCCATCATCAGATCGTAGGTAATATGACCGTCCTGGGCAAACGGCATCTCATGCAGCATGATGTACCGTACCGCGTCTACACCGAACATATCCACCAGATCGTCTGCGTAGATGACGTTGCCCTTGGACTTGGACATCTTGGAGTCACCGACCAGCAGCCACGGGTGTCCGAACACCTGCTTCGGCAGCGGCTCACCGAGCGCCAGCAGCATGATCGGCCAGTAGATGGTATGGAAACGTACAATGTCCTTGCCGATCAGGTGCAGATCCGCCGGCCAGTACTTCTCATACATACCGTGTCCGTCCGCCGGGATTTCCCCGTAGCCGTACTTGCCGTTCGCGTAGGCGTCTGCCAGATCACCCTGGTCGCCGTCCACATCCAGTCCGACACCGGTCGCATAGTTGGACAGTGCGTCGATCCAGACATAGACGACATGTCCCGGGTCAAAGTCTACCGGGATGCCCCACTTGAAGGTGGAACGGGATACGCACAGATCCTGGAGACCCGGCTTCAGGAAGTTGTTGATCATCTCGTTCTTCCGGCTCTCCGGCTGAATGAATTCCGGATGGGTTTCAATATACTCCATCAGTTGGTCCGCATATTTGCTCATCCTGAAGAAGTAGGCTTCTTCCTGCATCGGTACGACTTCTCCGCCGCAGACCGGGCACTTGCCGTCCACCAGCTGGCTCTGGGTGTAGAAAGATTCACACTCATGGCAGTACAGACCCTCATAATGTCCTTTATAGATATCACCCTTGTCATAGAGCTTGCGGAAGATCTTCTGGATCTGCTTCTCATGATAGGGGTCCGTAGTACGGATGAACTTGTCATAGGAAATATTCAGAATCGCATCCTGTTCCTTGATGATCTCCGATACTTCATCAACGAACTCCTTTGGTGACTTTCCGGCCTTGATCGCCTTCTCCTCCACCTTCTGTCCATGCTCATCCGTTCCTGTCATGAACCGTACATCGTAGCCTTCCTGGCGCTTTCTTCTGACGATGGAATCCGCCAGAACGATTTCATACTCATTGCCGATGTGCGGTTTGCCCGATGTATAGGCAATCGCTGTTGTCAGATAATACTTTCCTTTATTCTCCATACCTCTGCCTCCTATAAAAAAGCATCCCCGAAAGGACGCTTTGCACGCGGTACCACCTTTGTCTTGTTCGCAATGCGAACCACTCTGACCTTTAACGCAGGTGTACGTGTACTGCTACTGTCCTTCGCAGCACCGGCTCCGGAGCCATGTTCAATGCCTTCGAGGAACGTACTTCCACCGACCGTACGCTCTCTGCCTCCTTCCGGGCATCTACTCTTTCCTTCTTCGCTTTTCCGTTATGTATATATTATAGTCAGAGTTCCACCCTCCCGCAACCCGGAAACCCATGTGTTTCTTCATGCAATAATCTTGATATTTCTGCATGGTGATGCTATAGTAAAAAATAGATTTGTGAAAATTAACACACGTCAGAAAGGGAGATATTGACTCAAAATGGCAACAGGCAAGGTGAAGTGGTTCAACGCTGAAAAAGGCTATGGATTTATCAAGACCGAAGACGGTACGGATATCTTCGTGCACTACACAGCGATCGTAGCTGATGGGTTCCGCACACTGGAAGAAGGGCAGGAAGTTTCCTTCGACATCACCCAGAGCGACCGCGGCCCTCAGGCTTCCAACGTAGTAAAACTGTAAAAGAAAAACTCTCTTCCGAGAGTTTCCAGGAGAGCACAGGCTCTTCTTTTTTTATGCCGTGCGTTTATTTCTGTTTAAGAGCAGCGTTCCACTCTTCTTCGTTGAATCCGCTGAGCACGGTGCCTTCACCGACCAGAACCGGACGCTTCACAAGCATACCGTCCGATCCCAGCAAAGCATAGACCTCTTCGTCTGTCATTGTCTTCAGGCGTTCCTTGATATTGCCTTCCCGGTACCGTTTTCCGCTGGTATTGAAGAACTTCCGCAGATCCCTGCCGCTCTTCGGGATCCACTCCTTC
>JAFOIY010000168.1 GCA_017420505.1 Solobacterium sp.
ACCAGCCGAAGCCCCTCATCCGGCAGACCGCTGCTGTAGCCTGTTACACGGGACGTCTGGATCTCGAAGACATCTTCGACATGGTCCGTTACCCGGTAGCGGTTGGCCTTGCGCATCGCGTAGGACACGAATTCGGTCATCTGCGATACCGACAGGTTCGTCTGAATGTTATTGCCGGCTGCCTGCATGATGTTGAGGAAAGTGTTTACATCCCTTGTACGCAGGATCTCACGCACGATGGCCTTGATGACTTCCTGCTGGTGGCTCTGTCTGGCAAAGTCACCGGTCGAGAAGAGATAGCGCTCACGGGCGAATGCCAGTGCCTGCTCACCGTTCAGGGTGACATTGTCACCGGCCGGTACATAGACCGTATAGTGGCCGCGCTGGCTGGACGCGTTCTGTCCGACGAAGGAAACCGGTGAATTGACGGTAATGCCGCCTACCGCATCCACGATGTCAACGACGCCCTGGAAATTGGTATCGATGTAGTAGTCGATCTTCACGCCCACCAGCTTCTCGATCGTCCTGATGAGGTAATCGACGCTGACAGCCCTTGCGGAATTCAGCTTGGAGTATCCGCCGCCGGCCATCTGCACATAGGAGTCACGTGCCAGGGACGACATGGTCACCTTCATGGAGATCGGGTTTACCGAGCAGAGAATCATAGTATCCGACAGACCATCCGCAGTACCGATCAGCAGTACGGTAAACGGTTCCTTTGTAATGTCTTTGTCTGCACCGCCGGTATTGACAACGGTTACCTTTTCCTCAAAGTCCATAACAGACTTGGTATGCTCCAGCAGAGAAGAGATGCCTGCTTCATTCTGGAACAGGTTCATATAGTTCGTAGGCAGGATCGCACAGTCGATGCTGCCGTTGAACAGAGCAATCAGCAGTGTGGAATAATCCTGGTATTCCTCCAGACTGACATTCAGGCTCAGGGCATTGAGCTGGTTCTTTCCCAGATCACCGGTGTTCGTGCTCTGTGCATAGCCTACTGTCTTCCCTTCCAGTCCGTTGACATCCTGGATGCTGAAAGCGTCCTCACTGTCGTAGATGACGAAGCTCGTGGATACGGATTCCTCTACGGTGGTATTGGTAATGCTGGAAATGGACTGGTTGACCTTGACCACGGTAAACGTACCGAAGGCACCGACCGCCAGGCACAGTACGCTCAGTATCACGCCCAGGAAGTAGCTCTTTCCTTTATGGGTCCGGACAGCGGAAAGAACGATGACGTCAACAATCAGCTGGATGACCAGAACCAGTACATTGAGGAAAATGAACGCTGCCTTGCCCAAAGACGCGAACTTGGTAATATTGAACATGGTAAACAGAACCAGAAGGTTCCCGAGTACCGTGACTACAGTCAGAATGATATTCAGCTTGGAATAGTCGCGGTGTGCAGCATGTGCTTTGCCTGTCATATACGCATATCCTCCTATTCCGTACCGGAAGAGCCGCCATGGGTGCTCTCCCACTCCTCAACACTGACGAGATCATAGAACTCTGCAATCTCCCAGCGTCCGTTGTGGTTCACCACGTAGAATCTGGCCCTGGTGGGGAATTTGTCCGGTTCCGCTGCGCCATCCTTGTAGGTCCAGCCCACATTGACTTCATAGCTCTTCAGCGTTGTCTCGATTTTGTTTCCTTCACTGTCGTATTCCACAATCGTGAAATCCGGAGCCTGGAAGGTTTCCTTTTCATTGGTGATCGTATCGACTTCGATCAGCTTGTTCCTGCCGTACTGGTGCAGGTAGAGATCAAAGTCTTCATAGAAGTTGTACCGGGACCACTGCTCGAACGTGGACATCTTCGGTCCGTAGATATACTCCAGTCCGCCGACATCGTAGTTGCCGTCCTTGTTGGTCCAGGTGAAGAAATCGGAGACGAAGCAACGCACAACAGCGTCGCATACAGCAATCTCATCCTGGGTATCAAGGGCATCCGTCAGTCCTTCAAAATACTCCTTCTGTATATCCGTCGGGTTGTTGCCGATGGTGTACTGATCATTGCGGAGCGCGTTGGAAGTATCGATTTCAAGCGTTTCTTCCGTGCTTGCGGAAGGTGTACGAGCAATCTTCAGAATATTGAGGACATAGGCAGCAATGACTGCCATGCACAGCAGAAGCAGCACAACCGTCAGGAGACCGTTGGTATGCCGGCGCTGTGTATGTACATCGTTACTCTTCTGTGTATTTCTTTTCGCCATCTGCATCCTCCTTCTATTCGTAGTAGTTCTTGACAATGTAATGCGGCCTCTTGCGGACCTCCGCATAGGTCTTGAGCAGATACTCCGCCATGATGCCCAGTGCCAGCATCAGGATGCTGCCCATGAACAGCACACAGGACAGTATCAGAACTGTGCCGGAAAAGGTGTGTCCGCTCAGTGCCCGCACCAGCAGGACAATCATCTCGATGAGCATCAGGAAGCTCATGACACCGCCTGTACGGCCGATGATTTGCATCGGGGCTTCGGTATACTCTATGAAACCGTCCAGCGCATAGCGCACCAGTTTGAAGAAGGACCACTTCGTCTCACCGGCTACACGCTCTACGTTCTCATACTCCAGATATTCCACCTGGTATCCCACCCAGGCGAACATTCCTTTGGAGAAACGGTTGTATTCCTCCAAGGACAGTACGGAATCCACGACATAGCGCTTCATGACCCGGAAGTCCCGGGCACCGTCCACGATCTCCACTTCCGTAAAGTGATTGATCAAACGGTAGAACTGTCTGGCAAACCAGGAACGGATCTTCGGTTCCCCTGCCCGGGTAACCCGCCGGGTACCTACTACATCATCTCCGTTTTCCCGGATCATCTTCAGCATCACAGGCAGATTGGCAGGCGGATCCTGCAGATCACTGTCCATTACGGTCACATAGTCGCCCTTGGCCATCCGCAGTCCCGCCAGCATAGCGCTTTCCTTGCCGAAATTGCGGCTGAAGTCGATGCATCTGACTTCTCCGGGATGGGCGTCCCGCAGTGCGAGGATCTTCTCCAGTGTTCTGTCCGTAGAACCGTCGTTGACGAAAATGATCTCGCGGTCGACATCCATGGTATCCAGCACCTTCACCAGTTCCGGATAGAACAGTTCCACCGCTTGTTCTTCGTTATAGCACGGTACTACGATCGAAAGAAGTTCCATCTTCTGCCCTCCAAGCATTCATATATTATACAGTACCCTTCCCTGAATCACAAACAGGCACTACAGATTCTCTTTCTTAAAAGTACGGAACACCCAGGCAAAGAACATCAGGTTCCACCCGCGCACCAGCCGGAAATACTTGTTCTTCAGGCCGGGCATCGTGCGTAGATAGGAATTCCTCCGCCATCCGGGGAACTCTTCATTCAGCAGGTTCCAGCCCATCATGATGGTCTGCCTGCGGTCTTCGGGATCTTCGATGCGCGCACTGCGCAGGAAGGAATTGCCCAGGAAGAACCGGACATGAATGTATTCCAGCGCATCCTTGTACTGATCATAGATTCCGTGTTCCTTGTAGTAGCGCACGATGATCCGGAAGACATCGATCATGTTCTTGACCTGATCATTGTTGTTGTGGGTTATGGACCCCTCCTTCTGTACATAGTGCACAAACGGACGGTCCACGAAGCCTACCCTGTCCGTATGCGCGCACAGGCAGTACAGCCAGCAGGCATCCTCATAGCGGTCACCGTACGGAAAATCAATGTCCAGACCATGGATGAAATCCGTCAGGTAGATCTTGTTCCAGAGAACAGCGAACAAGGAGACCATCATGTCGGGACCGGTACTGTACGGCCCTTCCCGTTCCATGGTTTCACCCTGGGAACTGTGCCACCAGAAGTGGGATACAGCAACCTGCAGCTGTTCTTCCTCAGCCTTCATGAACAGATCGGAGAACATCTCCGGATCGCAGAAGTCATCGCTGTCCAGAAAGCCGAAATACTTTCCTGTGACTCTGGCAACACCGAAGGAACGGGCAGCCGCAATGCCTTCGTTCTCTTTCTCATAGACGTGAAAAAGGCGCTCCGGATGACGGGAGACGAATGAACGGATGATTTCCATGGTATTGTCCGTGGATCCATCGTTGATCACGATGATTTCCAGATTCTCCAGCGTCTGGGCACAGAGGCTTTCCAGCGTCCGCTCCACGGTATCCGCACAGTTCCAGCAAGGAACGATCACACTGACATCCGGTCTCATTCCTTCGCCTCCCTGATCCTGTTCAGCAGCACCGCTGCCAGGTACGCCATGAATACCGAAGTAACAAACTGATCCAGCACATGGCCGGAAAGCCAGGCAGAGCCGATGGCAGCGCCGATAGCCGCCATCATGGAGATGTTCTCCATCGTAAACATCCGGCGGAAGTACTTCAGGCACATTGCAGCACCGAAGAGGATCAGCAGGAACCAGGGCAGTATGCACAGGACAAATCCCGCATATCCCAGGGTATAGATCTGCTGCAGGAAATCCTGCTCCAGGACAATGGAACCGTTCATGAACGTACTGTATCCCATGCCCAGAACCTTTTCCCTGCGGGACAGTTCCTGGTATTTGTAGTTGAAGAAAATCCGTTCGATCTGCCTGCCGCTAACCCGGTCGTAGACATCCATGAATGTTACATCCACCCAGAATTTCGGGTCTACCTGGTAGCTGTAGTACTCTGTGTAGTACATCGACGGCACACTCTGGATATAGCGGGCATTGATGCCGTAGGTCTCAAACATATACACATAGAAATCGATCCATTCCTTACTGCCCGGCACAAGGTCTTCCGCGTTCTTCAGCTCTTCCCTGCCGACGTCACCCATCGGATTGTGTATGAGTGCAGTATCGTTGATCGCGTCCACTTTCTGGTTCTGGATGGCCGGCGTCCTGTCCAGCATGAGCGCAAACAGGACCGTGCAGATCAGCGGAAATACCAATGCCCGCTTCTCGAACCGGCGCTCCTTCATAACGAACACAGCAAAGATATAGATCAGCAGGAACAGGACCGGTACAACTACCGCACCGTAGGTAGCTACTCTGGTGGCCAGCACCTGCATGCTCATGGACTGCAGCAGTATCAAAAGACTGATTCTCCTGCGCATCTTCGGATCCTCTTCCTCTTCACGGAAGCAGTACAGCAGCGGCAGCAGCATGAACATGAGTATGCCGATGGTATTGCCCTCATTGAAGAAGAACTTGGATGCCAGCGTACGCGGGTGGTACCACTCATAGATATCCGTGAACCAGCTGAATACATTCGCTACAGTATAGCCGTAATACGTACTTTTGCCGAAGACAAACAGATCACCGAGCACAATCGGCACTGAAATGACCGTACTCTCGAACAGAACCGCGTTCCGCAGGTCCTTCCGGCTGAAACGGTCATGATAGCCGATGTACACAATCGCAAAAGGCAGGACCAGTGTGGAAATATACACCAGTTCCTGATAGGCGCTGTAGATGAAATTATCCGTAAACAGGATCCGGTCCGCCAGCATAGCAGCCTGCCTGTGGTGCAGCAGGAAGTAGCTCCCCAGCACCAGACCGTACAGCGCAGCCGGAATGAACACTGCCTTCCTGTGCTTCTCACGGTATACAAACGTCAGGATCACCAGCAGCGGCAGCACAACAAAGCGCAGAACCGTGCTGAAACGGGGCAGCCCCATACTGTCCAGTACGTCATAGAACAAATAGTCCATATCGATCAGCGGCTGTACAGCGATCAGTGCAAAGACCGCCCAGTGCAGCGCTTTTTCCAGCTTCGGATGCTTCATGCCTACAGTACCTTCATGAACTGCTGCAGTACAGCGTCGTTGTCGTATTCATAGTGCTTCAGATACCGTTTCATATCCTCCAGGTCCGCAATGGATGATAGAGCCTTCTTCAAACCTTCCGTCAAGGATTTCTGATCGTTCTCCACGATCCATCCGTACATCGGATCCGTGATCTGCTCTTCCGTCCCGCTAACCCTTGTTGTCAGTACCGGTGTTCCGGCAATCAGGCTCTCATTGATGACCGTCGCAAAGCCTTCATACAGGCTGCTTAGGACAAACAGATCACAGTGGGCAATCAGTGCATAGGGATTGGAACGGTAGCCGAGGAAATGGACATGGTCCATTTTCAGTTCATCCACGAGCCTGTGCAGCTCATCGTCAAGCTCTCCCCCGCCGACCAGATACAGATGATGCGGATTGCCGGCAATGTACGCATCCTTGCTCGCCCTGAGCAGACGGTCCAGTCCTTTCTGCGGGTGGAAGCGGGCTACCGTAATTACGTTCAGCAGCGAGTCATGGATGATGGTGTCTTCTTCCTCCATCATTCCGCGCGTCACCTTTTCCGTATCCATCAGATTGTGCACAGTTACGCCGTTATCAATGCTGAAAACACTCATGTAGGCCTTCAGCGCCTGATCACTGTCCGCAATGTTCAGATCGATATGCTGCAGCGCTTCCTTCACCAGCTTCATATGATTGCGGGAATAATTGTTCACACTGTAGTCCGTCAGAACCCAGTTGACCTTCCGGGCACTGTCACCGTACGCCGTAAAGATGGTGCAGAATCCCTCCTTCGCAGCGACTTCCACATCGTAGTGATCCTTCAGGATCTTCATCCGTTCCCTGACGATCTTCTTCTTGATCAGGCCTGTCTTCATATAGAACAGCAGACGGAGCTTGCTGAGGATGAGGCCTGGCTTCCCGCTTTTCATTACTGCAGACAGCGGTTCATCCACCGTACGGAAAAACGGACTGCCTTCAAAGACCCGCACTTTGGCAGGAATCTCATCCAGCAGCATCCCTTCCTTATGAAGCACGAGCAGATCCACATCATAAAGATCCTCCGGCAATGCCCGCATCAGTGTATTCAGCACACGGGCTACACCGCCCATCTTCATTTCATCGTTTACAAACAGTATCCTGCGCTTACCGGTCATAGATCTTCAGTACCTGTTCCGTTCTTCCTCTTTCAAGCATACCCCAGATCAGTTTCTTCTTCCACCCTGCTGTACGGTACGCTTCATCGCTTCTGTAGTCCGGATAGGAACGCTTCAGGCGCTCCATATTCTCCCGCAGATACTCACTGCGGATGCGCTGATCATCGAAGTCCTTGATGCGCAGTGTGGTCAGATCCAGACCATGAACGATGTACAGATGATACAGTTCACGGATCACAGCTGCCTCGTTCCCGCTCTGCCGCACACACTCAATATCATGATCAATGGCATCGTAGATGTCGAAGATCTTCTTCGATGCCGTATGAGCGATCGATCCCCTGCGCTGCCGGTATTCATACAGCGGTTCCGGCACCTTCACGACATTGCGCGACCGGTAGAGCAGGACAGGAACGGTCGCCAGATCTTCATAGAACTTCCCGACGGGGAAACGCAGATCCGCGAACAGTTCCATCCGGAACAGCTTATTGCACGCAGAGTTGTTGATGGCAATCAGTGAAGGCTGTTCCCTGACATTGCTCAGGGTAAAGTCGCCGCCGGATGAAAAGCTTGTTTCACCGTCTTCGTAGAAGTACAGCATATCGCTGACCGCAATGTCCGCACCGCTGCGCACGCACGCATCGACCAGTTTCTCCACCGCATCATGCCGGATCCGGTCATCCCCGTCCACGAACATCACCCAGCGTCCGTGCGCACGGTCGAGTCCGTAGTTCCGGGCATCGGACAGGCCGCCGTTCTCCTTGTCCAGGATGACCAGCCGGCTGTCCCCTGCCGCACAGGCCGCCAGCAGTTCCCTGCTGCGGTCGGTGGACCCATCGTTGACAGCGATGATTTCGAGGTCTGTATAAGTCTGCTGAAAAACACCGGAGAGGCATTCTTCGATGTATTTCTCTATGTTGTAAACCGGAATAATGACGCTGACAGTGCTGTTCATAACGTTATCAAGTATAGCAAATATCACCAGCCAACGGTACAGTCGAAACCATCGCAGCCGTTCTTCCAGAACCAGCGCGAGGCATAGTTGATCGGAATGCTGTTGGTCCAGGAATAGTCCGGTGCCGCAAATACCAGCTGCATCTCTCCGGGTCCGCAGACGGATTCTCCGTTGATGTAGATGCCGTCAGACGCCAGGCGGATCTGCGCACCGTTGTATTCGATGGTGAACGGAGCGCTGCCCGCCTGGATCAGCTCACCCTGCACCGCGACTGCATAGTAGTCCGTACTGAAATCATGAATGAAGTCCTTGGCAAAGCCTGCCCGGTTCAGCAGATCGTTCTCTCCCGGACCGATGGTCGTGTTCCCGCGTCCATGGTAGGCAAGCATCGCAATGCTCGGGTATTTCGCTGCTTCATCCAGCAGACGGTACGGGTCTACGTTCATATCGTTCATCAGCGATCCCGCGAGTTTGCTCCGGGCTTTCTGCAGCAGGGACTCCCACACGGCATTTTCCCTGTGCGACGCAGCAGGATGCTCCGTCTGGATGCGTCTGGCCAGTTCCTTGGTGATGATTTCCGCTCCCCATACATTGTTGTGCCAGGTATCACCGTCCATGCCGATGAACCAGTTCAGGCTGGAAGCTTCCGCAATGAAATCCACATACTCAACATTCCTGGACTCTGCGTACTGCCATACTGCATGCAGGATATTCGTATTTTCCTGGTCAATGATGAACGGAGACTTCATCAGGATCAAAACAATCCCTTCATCCCGGCACCGGTTCACGATTCTGTCCAGCCAGAGAATATCATCACTGCTGAGTTCCACCGTCTCAGAAGTATCATAGGTAATCAGCGGCATATATACCGGATCTGTGACTTCCATGGGCACAAACCCGAGATTCTCGTTGAAACCGTCCGCTTTCCGGGCATTCTCCAGAATCTTTCCCAGCTCCTTCAGATCCATCCGCTTCCAGTTATCATGGTTCATGATCAGATCATAACGGTACGCGGTACGCATTTCCTCGTTCGGTACCGCTTCAGCAGCCTCCGCCCGTGTCTTTCCGGTTGTCATATCCAGCGCTTTGTAGAACAGACCGTCTGCGTAGCATACTTCACTCTGCGGCAGCAGTGTGAACACGTCCATAATGACCACGGACGGATGCTGGGTCTTCAGCGCTTCATCCAGCACAGCGTAGGAACTCTGTACAGGCTGGCACGGCGAACCGAGCACATAGGAATACAGACCGGTTTCCGCATAGAATACCGCCGGGCTGAAGCTGTACTGGATGTGGCTGGAACCCAGACAAAGAACATCCAGCGTATTCTCCGGCAGATTGCGGTACTGGTCACCGTCGATGTTGCGGTCCAGCCGGAACAGCGGAGTAAGTACGTACCATACCCCGGCAAACAGCGCAAGCGCGAGCGCACTCTTCAGAAGAATGCTGAGAAACGATCTGATTGTATTGTTCCTGTTCTCCATAGCACCCTCCTCAGAATGTAACGTAGATAAAGTCAGCAGGATCATAGCCCGGACCATAGACACCGAAAATAATCACCAGGACCATAACAGCCGCATACACCGCCCACCGCAGCGGGAACGGGCGCTCGCTCAGCCAGACAATCATGTCCTTCCGGCTCCGCAGCAGATCTGTAACGATTACGATACCGATCAGTACGAACATCCAGTGCCATTCGTTGATCCCGATCTCTGCCGCGGATCCGTCCACAAAAGGCGCAAAGCGTACAGAAGACAGAATGCTCAGGGCTTCGGATACGGTTGCACTCCGGAAGAAGACCCAGAGGATACTGACGAATACGAAGTTCAGTACAATGAACAGCGGACGCAGAGCCTTCGGTATTTCCCTTCTGCCGATGATGGCCTCCTCCACGCAGCGCAGGATGCCGTGCCCCAGTCCCCAGATCACAAACATCGCGGTAGAACCATGCCAGATACCGGACACCAGGAACACAATGATGATGTTCAGATACCTGCGCAGCGTGCCCTTGCGGCTGCCCCCCAGAGGGATATAGACATAGTCCCGAAGCCAGGTGGACAGGCTGATATGCCAGCGGTTCCAGAACTCCTTCAGCGTTGCGGCCAGGTACGGCGTGCGGAAGTTCGGTTCCAGGTGGAATCCCATCATCCTCGCGGTACCGATCGCAATGTTGGAGTACGAATCAAAATCCGTATAGATCCGGAATGAATACACGATGATGCCGAGCAGAGCGTACACACCGGAGGCAGAAGACGCAGCGAACAGCTTCGGCACCAGCGCAGACAGTTCATCCGCTATCAGCATCTTCTCGGCAAGACCGAAGCCAGCCTGGATGCAGCCGTTCTTCCGGTCGGTATAATCAAAGGTTCCCGTTTTCCTGAGCTCCGCGAAGAACTCCTTCGGACGGTGGATCGGACCGGCCATGAAAGCTGGGAAGAATACAAGATAATCAAATACAGACAGAAAATCCCGGCTCTTCAGCTTTCCCTTGCCGATCTCAGCAAGATAGCTGACCGCCTTGAAGGTATAGAAGGACAGACCGAGCGGCATCAGGATTCTGTCCCCCAGGAAGTGTCCGGCATATTTGTAGAAGACAAGCCCCAGCACCGGAATCAGGCACAGGATGAGCGTCAGTCCCCTGGACCGCTTTCCCGCCAGCATTCTTCCGGCAAGATAGACATATCCTGACAGTACCAGTACATACAGCCAGTCCCTGAGATTCGCCCTGAGCAGGACAAGGAATACTGCATTGCACAGAAAAACCGTATATCTGCGCTTGATTCTGTCCGTGAACATCAGGAACAGGCAGGCAAAGCCCGCCAGTCCGAGATACGGCAGTGATACTACATTCATACAGACCTCCAGGGCTTCAGCTCATCACCCCGTACAAGCCAGGCTTGTGCCGCCAGCTGAGCCAGCGGATCATCCGAATAGGAATCGGAATAGAATTCATCAATGGTCCCTTCCGGGGCATATTCACGGAACCGTCTGACCTTTTCCTGACCATGGCAGTTGAGACCGGTGTACTGTCCCGTATGCATGTCTACGACAGATGCCATGCATACCGGAATGCCCGTCTTCTCGCAGAAGGAACGGATCAGGAATTCCGGGGAAGCAGAGATTACGATGTCATCCGGTTTCTGCTTCTGCCGGTAGAACGGTTTGACATGATCCATATGCGACGCAGTGAAATCCTCCACGGCGGTTTCCATATCATCGATGTACCGGAACATCCGGTACAGGTTTTCCTTGAAAGTCAGCTTCGGTACGATGTGCAGAAGGTAAAGAAGCCCGAACACCAAGGTGCGCGGCAGGTTCAGGAGGCACTTCGGACGTTTCACAAAGCAGTACCTGACAAAACCGAACGTGGAGTCTCCGCGGTAGATCGTATTGTCCCAATCATAAACATTCATAGCTTCACCCGTTCAGTATATTCTCTGTACTGTAGTCCTTCAGATAGTAGAAATGGAGCGTACTGTCCGGATTGAGGAAGTAGTACTCCTTGAAGACGGCATCGTGGAAGTCATCCCCCTCCACAACATCCGCGGAATGTACGGTATTCTCCGGATAGCCCATGATCCAGAGATCTTCAATGTCCGGACGATCGGCATAGTACTGGATCTGGCTCATGCGCTTGAGATTGATGCGGTTGATCATCCGGTACAGCATCACCCAGCGTACAGCGCAGATCACCACACCGGTGCATACCATCGCCGTGAGGATTCCCCCTGCCCTGTCCGGCAGTTCTGTCCGCTCCAGCAGGATCAGCCCGTACAGCATGAACAGGAACAGCGTATAGACGGAACTCCTCGCCGCAAAGATCGGCGATACCAGCATGACAGCGTTCGCACCGCACCCGCACAGCAGCACAAATACGGCGTACAGCTTTTCCTGCACGGTATCCATGTCCAATGCCACCGCAAACAGGACCGCCAGGTACAACATCCAGAACAGCCACGTGAGTGCCTGCGGCAGTATACCAGGTATCACGGCGTATGACAGCAGGCAGACCAGTACACCGGCATTGCGCACCAGGCCTTTGCGGGTGCGCAGATACAGCAGTACAACCGCGCTCAGTATGGCGTAGAAGAATGGATAGGCTGTGAACGTCCAGTGCATCAGGTTCGGAATATTCACAGCGATCTTCTGCATCAGGGAAAGCTCAGCGAACGCTGCGTGATACCTTGCGGATCGGGCCATTGCCCCGGGCGAGAAACGGATCAGAACGACACCGACGGCAGCGATTGCCGTAAACAGGATCAGGCTTTTTCTCTTGTCTTTGTCCTTGAGGCAGACGTAGATCAGCACCAGGCAGTCCGCACCGAAGATCATCGCCGCTGCATTTTCCATAAACAGTGGGATCATGAAGTTCAGCAGTACACAGACCGCAAAGCGCAGTGTACTCATCCTATTGTCGAATACGTAGTCCTTCAGCAGCTTCACATAGATCAGGAACAGCATCAGCGGGATCACGTACGTCGTGCCCATGATCCAGGTATACGTCTGCATCCGCAGTTCATGCGGAACGCTCAGCATCATAAGCAAGAGTACGGCCGGTATGAGCAGCGGATGACTTTGAGCACCGGACAAACGGCGCATCATGACCAGGATTCCAGTAAAGACGGCAGCGTTGAGGACGTTCCAGAGCTTTTTGTGCGGTGCGATTCCATAGCCCCACAGTTCACTGAAGAACCTGCCCGACCAGCTGAAGTAGTTCTGCCACGCCCGCATCAGTGCACTGTTGTAGCGGCCGCCTGCTGCGTATCCCCAGTCATCCCCTGCCAATGGAGCGTAGCGGGAGATCAGGAAGAAAAACAGAAAAAAGAGGACAGGAATTCCCCATACAGCAGCGTTCTTCCATAGCGTTCTCTGCTTTTCCATTACGCATATTATAACGTGTTCAGATACTAAAAACAGACTTTCTGTTTTACTGTATAATGGATGTGTTTATGGACGGAACGCTGAAAAAACCGAAGAGCCTGCTGTTCCTGCTGGTTACGCTGGTCTGCCTGGTCATCATCCTGCCCTATCCGCTGACCGGCAAGGCTTTTATTGTCGGCTGGGACATGCGGACGATCTATGTATCCAATTTCGAGAATCTGCGGACGATGATGCAGACATGGGTCAAGGAAGGCACACTTCCTTTCTGGACCTGGGCGAGCTTCCTGGGCAATGATTTCTACTCCAGCAAACTGTTCTATTTCAATGATTTCTTCGAGATACCCTTTGCCCTGACGAACATGAAATACGATCATGCCATCATGATCATGACCTATATCAAGTTCCTGATCATCGCTTTTTCCATGTATGCCTACGGCAAGTACAACGGCCACAGTGACCGTACGTCTGTCCTCGGGGCTATGATGATGACGTTCAGCGCCTATATCCTCTATGTCATGCCCCATCCCTTCTTTGCGTCCTTCTTTACTTTCCTGCCGCTGTACTTCCTGTGCGTGGACCGGTACATCAAGGAAAGGAAGTACGGCGCCTTCCTTTTCATCGTCTGTTTCCAGTTCCTGAACAATTACTACCAGTTCTATTCCCTGTCCCTGTTCACCATTGTGTACTTCATCTGGCGGTGGAAACAGACGTACGGGAATCTGAAAGGCATGATGAAGCAGGCAGTCAAGCTGATCGGCTGCTACATGATCGGGTTCGCCATGAGTGCGTTTGCGGTACTGCCGGAAGTACTGAATATCCTGGCCAATACGAGAGTGGGACAGCGCAGTTCCACCCTTGCCTATCCTTCCCTGATTCCCTATCTGGACTATCTCTCCGGACTCTGGATGCCGGGCACTGCCCTGTCCCTGCGGGCAAGCACCTTCTCTTCGCTGTACAGCTACACTACGTCTAACGATTCTGTGATGAACGCTTATCTGTACGCGACCTCCGTGCCGGCACTGCTGTTCCCGCAGCTCTTCACCAGGAAGAACCGGGACGGACTGAATATCCTCATCGTGGCACTGGTCAGTGCCATCGCTCTGGTTCCAATCCTCTCTTCCGCCATGCACGGCTTCAGTGAGCCTTCCTTCCGCTGGCTGGCGTCCCCGCTGTTCCTGCTGATCGCCCAGATCATGATCCTGCTGGACAGCGAAGACGCTGTGGACCGGAAGCTGCTGAAGGCAACCATAGCTGTCCTGGCTGTCCTGCAGGGAACCACTTCCCTCATCATTGCCGCACTGACGGGAACAGATCTTTCCCTGCTCGGTACTGAACTGCTCATTCCCGTCTGCTTCATCCCGTTCCTGATTCTGAACGGTGCCGCAATGATGAAGAAGAACAGCAGACTGCTTCTTGCCGGCGTGACAGCAGAATGTGCCTTGATCTCCTGGCTCTCCTTTGCCGGCGTACCGGTGCAGTGCGACGTCACCCGGGAAGAACAGGATCTGATGTACCGCGCATTGGGTGAAAAGGGTGAATACAACCGTTTCCTGCTCACGCTTGACCCGGACAATGAACATGAGTTCTACCGCAGCTATGTAGACTATGCGAATGTCTACTGGGGCCGGTCCACATCCTACAACCTGAATTTCGATATCATGGGCATGATCGGCTATGACAGCACCTACCTGCCCAGCACCAATGATTTCATCCGGCTGGATCCGGACAATATCATCCATTATCTGCCCTGGACCTTCAACGTGAAGAATCCGGACATTATGAACCTGATCTCGACCAAGTATGCGGTCGTGACCTACGGAGGTGCTGTACCGTTCGAACACTTTGAATTTGCAGCGGACTACTACGCGGTCAAGATCTACCGGAACCTGGATTACACGAATCTCGGCAGGACCTACACCAAGGCCATCTCCTATGACGAGTACGATCCATCCATGACCGGCATTCTGGGCGATACTCTGATCTGCCGCAGCGAAGATCTGGAACGGATCCGGTCCCTGCTCGGTACAGAAGTCTGTACATTCGAGCATGTCTACCGGGACGGCAACTACTTCTATGCCGATATCACAACGACAGAGCCCGGTTTTGCGCTCATGTCGGTGCCGTACGACAAAGGCTGGCATATTACAAGGAACGGTGCGGAAACGGATGTATACGCTGTCAGCGGCGGCCTCACCGGAATCGCTCTGGATGCGGGTGAGAATATCATTGAGATGAACTTCACGCCCCGCGGTCTGCACACCGGCATCCGGATCAGTATAGCCGGTATCCTGATGGCGGTCATTGTACTGCTGTATCCGAAACGGAAAAGAGAATCCTGAGGATTCTCTTTTTTTATTTCTGTCTGAACCGGATGCCTCCCTGGTCACTCTCCGGATTCCAGGTAACGCTGTCCACTGCCCGGTTCTGCTGGATATCGTAGACAACGATGGTAATGCCCTGGTTGTCGATGCTGTACTCCGTTCCGTTGACTGCGATATCACTGTACACCGGATCCGCAGACCCCTGCAGATAGAAGTAATTGTCCCGGTATACTGTCTCCAGCCAGGAGGCATCATCCCCGGTATCCATCGCAGCGATTCCATCGTCGTAGATGACACTGAATACCGCGGACGTTTCCTCAGGAATGATTCCGTGTACACGCAGGATCTGCAGCAGGCCGCTGTAGGTCTCCTGGTCCAGAACCGTGCTGTTCACCAGCAGGATCAGATCGTCCTGTGCTTCTGCACAGCGCAGGTACTGGTCCAGGTCCATCAGGTTCATCAACTGCGGATTGCCGTTCTCATAGATCAGATGCCATTTCTCCGGTTCCACTGCCTGTGCGCTCTCCAGACCATGATGCCAGGCAAACGCATCGTTGAGCCAGAACAGACGGTAATGCGACAGATCGCCTGCCAGCACAGGATCCAGATCCGTGATGACTTCATTGTGCAGCAGCGGTACAACGGGGTTCAGGTTGCCTGACGCCTTCTGCTGTTCAATGTAACGTTCCCGCTGCTCATACAGACGGCGCGTGTAGACCATGCCGGCCAGACCTTTCATCCAGATCAGTGCACTGAAGACCGCCAGTACGGTACAGCCGGCTATTGCCCATCTCTTCAGGGAAGGATTGCCCAGAATACCGTATACACCACTGATGATCGCAGCGGTAACGAACAGTGCAGCGCCGAACATGGAACGGTCATAGACGACCGGAACCGGCGAAAGAATGATCGCAAAGACGGCTGCTGTGCCGCAGAGCGCACTGCAGGCTGCCGTGATGGTTTCCCTTCTCTCTCTGCCGCACAGAGCAGCCAGTGCCAGTACGGCAGCACAGAGAACAAACAATACGGTCATCTCATCCTTTACAACCGTTATGAACCCGAAGAAATCATGCATCAGGTCATAGGCCATACCGTTGGTACTGACAAAGTCCTGCGCCCGGACGGCATTGCCCGGCGCAAGGATCATCAGCGCAAAACCGAGTACCGCACCGGCAGTTCCACTGTACATCCAGCCGGGAACCTTTTCCTTGTACACCGCGCGCAGGACCATCAGAATCACTGCCATCAGAATCATCGCCCCGCCTGTGTTTTCATTTGTCCAGCCGGCAATGACACCGAACAGGAACATCGGAATCACCGGTCTCTTTTCCTTTCCCTGCCGGTACAGCGACAGGAAGGAGAACACCAACGCCGCGGTCCAAAGATAATTGCACGCACCGGTCTCCCAGATCACAGACTGGCCGAATACCGGACCGAACACGAATACCAGCAGAGCGCTCAGCAGGAACAGCAGCGCACTCCGCTGATTGTCCTTCGTGCCGAAGTACACCAGCACCCGGCAGACATATACATAGCAGAGTGAATTGACCACTGCGAAGATGCCTCTCGGCAATGCCAGGAACAGACGCGCCAGGATATGAGCGACGCTCCTGCCTGTCCAGGTCATATACTGAATATACTCCCGGCGGAACAGGTCCAGCAGACCGTTGTTGATGGCATAGCGGTAGTCATCGCTCATCGGTACAGCGACCAGTTCCAGAACCAGCAGCGCAAGGAAAACAACCGCTTCCGCGGCCATCAGAGCATCCACCCGTTTTCCAGCCTTTATCTTCATTTCCGTAATTATAGCGTATTTCCTTCGTTCTCAAAACCCTGACCTTCTGATACTATGACAATATCAGATCAGAGAGAAAACAATAGGATCAGCCATGAACTTTATACGCAGCACTGCCGGTGTTCCGGCCTATCTCCAGCTGTACGAAGCCCTGCGCAGCGATATCATAGAAGGCATCTATCCCTACGGAACCAAACTCCCGTCCAAACGCACGCTGTCTACGGACACCGGACTGAGCCTGGTGACCGTAGAACACGCATTGAATCTGCTCGAGGACGAAGGCTACATCGAATCACAGGAACGAAGAGGCTCCTTCGTTGTCTACCGTCAGGAAGACATCTACAGCGCACCGCGCATGACGGCAGCGGTACACTCGCCCCGCCTCTCCCGCTCCGACGCACCCTTTCCCTACAGCGTACTGGCCAGGACCATGCGCCGGGTCATTTCGGAATACCGGGACGAGATCATGGAGAGGTCACCCGGCAAAGGCATTCCGGAGCTCCGGGAAGCCATCAGCCGCTACCTGGCCCGCAGCCGTTCACTGAACGTCAATCCGGAGCAGATCATCATCGGAGCCGGAGCGGAATACCTCTACGGTCTGCTGATCATCCTGCTGGGCAGAACAAGGATCTACGGGATCGAAGACCCGGTCTACGATCCCATCCAGAATATCTACCGGTCCCATGATATCAGCACAGAGCTGCTGCACATGGGTGACAACGGTATACTCACCAGTGAACTGATGCGTACCAGCGCGTCAGTACTGCATGTTACACCCTATCACTCCTATCCGTCCGGGATCAGTACCGACTCCTCCAAACGGAGGGAATACATCCGCTGGGCGCTGGAACGCCGTGCAAACATCATCGAGGATGACTTTGCGTCCGAACTTTCCATTACCACCAAGCCGCAGGAGACACTGTTCTCCCTGGAACCGAAGCACACCGTCATCTACATGAATACATTCTCCGTCACCATCGCCCCCTCCTTCCGCACCGGCTACATCATCCTGCCGGAAGACCTGCTCAGCACATACGAAGAAAAGGCAGGATTCTACTCCTGCACAGTTCCTGCGTTCATTCAGTACGTTCTCACCGAACTGATCAACAGCGGTGATTTCGAGCGCCACATCAACCGGACACGCCGGAAGATGCGCCAGACTACTTGATCTTGGTCAGATGACCGTCATCGTGCCAGATCGTCCGCTCCGGCACAACACCGCGGACACAGCTCGTTGGATAGACACGGCTCTCCCGGCCCAGCACGGATCCCGGATTCAGCACAGAGTTGCAGCCGACTTCCACATGATCACCGAGCATCGCTCCGAACTTCCGCAGTCCGGTCTCAATGTGCTCGTCCCCGTCATGCACAATGACATTGAGCCTGTCGCTCTTGACGTTGGACGTAACGGATCCGGCTCCCATATGAGCATAGTAGCCGAGGATGGAATCACCGACATAATTGTAGTGCGGCACCTCAACGTGATCGAACAGGATCACGTTTTTCAGTTCCACCGAATTGCCTACCACACAGTGCTCTCCCACCAGTGCCGAGCCGCGCACGAACGCACAGTGGCGTACTTCTGTATACGGACCGATGATACACGGTGCACCAAGCCAGGCCGTCGGATAGACATGTGCTGTTTTATGCACCCAGACGTGCTCGCTCACTTCATCGTATTCCTCCGGATCCAGCTTTGCCCCGAGTTCCAGGATCAGATCCTTGATTCCTTTCAGCGCTTCCCAGGGGAAGACAAACTGCTCCAGGTATTCCTTTGCGACCGTATGGTCCAGGTCGTACATTTCCGATATTCTGAACATATGCTTTTTCTCCCGCACTCTATTGTCCTTTATCACCGTCTGCAGTGTCAATTCACTGCTGTACGGATTTGCTTTCGTCTTCCGTATGTTTCTGAAAGAAATGAAAAAGACACAGTCGCCTGTGCCTTCGGCTGAATCTTAGTAGTCACCCATGCCAGGTGCTGCCATCGGAACCGGATTCTTTTCGGGAATCTCTGCCACAGCTGCTTCCGTGGTGATGAACAGTCCGGAGATGGACGCTGCGTTCAGCAGTGCGGAACGGGTTACCTTCGTAGGATCGATGATGCCCTTTGCGAACATATCCACCCACGCACCGTGCTTGGCGTCGAAACCGACGTTCTCCTTCTGCGCCAGCTGCTGCTCGTAGATCTCGTTTCCGTCATAGCCGGCGTTCTCCGCAATCTGCATGATCGGCTTCTTCAGCGCTTCCAGGACGATATTGATGCCTCTCTGAACATCTGTAATTTCATCCTTCAGTGTACCCTTGATGTCCCGGTATACGTCTACCAGTGCCAGACCGCCGCCGGTCACGACACCCTCGGCTACCGCTGCCTTTGTAGCGTTCAGCGCATCCTCGATCCGCAGCTTCTTGTCCTTCAGCTCGGTATCCGTCGTAGCACCGACCTTGATCACAGCGATTCCGTTCGTCAGCTTGCCGAGACGCTCCTGCAGCTTCTTGCGGTCGTAATCGCTTGTTGTATTCTCAATGAGCTGGCGGATCTCCTTGACTCTCTGATCAACATTGCGCCGGTCTCCCTGGCCGTCGATGATCGTTGTCTTGTCCTTGGCGACGATGATCTTCTTCGCGCCGCCCAGTTCAGCCGCTGTCATATCCGCCAGGTTCATGTTCAGATCCTTGGCATAGAAGACAGCGCCTGTCAGAGCCGCAATATCGCCCAGCATGTTCTTGGCGTTGTCACCGAATCCGGGCGCCTTTGTAGCGACAACATTGAATGTACCGCGGAGCTTGTTGATGATCAGTGTGCTCATGACTTCATTGTCGAAATCATCCGCAATGATCAGCAGCGCTCTGTTTGCCTTGACGACTTCCTCCAGCACCGGCAGGATATCCTGGATTGTGCTGATCTTCTGGTCTGTAACCATGATGAGCGGATTCTCCATGGTCACTTCCATCTTTTCACGGTCACTGACCATGTACGGAGAAACATAGCCCTTGTCGTACTGCATACCTTCCGTCATTTCCAGAACGGTCTCGAAGCTCTTGGACTCATCGACATTGATGACACCGTCGTTGCCGACCTTCTCCATCGCTTCCGCAATGATCTGGCCGATTTCTTCACTGCCGGAGGAAACCGTTGCGATATTGCGGATATCCTCACTGGTGGAAATCTCATGGGACTTCTTCAGCAGAGCGTCCGCCGCTGCCTTCGCAGCTCTTTCAATGCCTTCCCTCATCAGGACCGGGTTGGCACCCTTTTCCACAGCCTTCAGGCCTTCTGTAATCATGGCCTGCGCAAGAAGCGTCGCTGTCGTCGTACCGTCTCCGGCACTCTCATTCGTATTGTTCGCTACTTCGTAGACCAGCTTTGCGCCCATGTTCTCGAACTTGTCTTCCAGTTCGATCTCCTTGGCGATCGTGACACCGTCATTGGTGATCAGCGGTGAACCGTAGCTCTTCTCCAGAACAACGTTTCTTCCCTTCGGACCGAGTGTTACCTTGACTGCGTCAGCCAGTTTGTTTACACCGTCCAGCATCGCTGAACGTGCATCCTTTGAATACTTGATTTCCTTTGCCATATCCATCACTCCTTCTACTTCTCGAGTACAGCCATGATATCCTTGGCTGTAATCAGCAGATAATCGACCTTATCAATTGTCAGCTCTGTACCGGAATACTTTTTATAGATGACCTTCTCACCGGGCTTCAGTTCGATCGGAACCAGTTTTCCATCAACGGTTTCACCCGGACCTACCGCTACAACAACGCCCTGGCTGGGTTCTTCCTTCGGCTATCCAGAAAGAATGATTCCGCTTTCGGTCTTTGTCTCTTCCTTGACTTTCTCCAGAACAACATAATCGTGCAATGGTCCCAACATAGATCTCCTCCCTGCCGGCATCCACCGGCTTTCTTACATCACCTGCTATTATAGACACGGTTTAGCACTATGTCAATGTGAGTGCTACGCTTAATGCACGTATAATAGAATCATGCAGATACTGATCGACAACAAGGAATCCCTGCAGGTTATTCTGCTGTGTCTGGTCTGCTGTGGTGTGATTGCTGAAGCAGGCAGGCGCCTTCACCGCGGCAGCCATTCATACCTGCTGATGATCCTTGCCTGCAGCAGCCTGATTGCATTCTTCCGCCTGGGCTCCTTCTCCTTTCCGCATACCACCTGGCAGCCGGAAAGCACCGGTGCTTCCTTTATCCTGGAACTGCCGGAAGACACCCACTATGACCGGATCTATGCCGTCTACGGCGAAGGTGACAACAATGCACTGGACAGCGGCTATCAGCTGGGATTCCACGATATCCGTCTGTACGGATCAAACGATCTGGAGCACTGGGAAGAAACCGCCGTACTGGCAGATACCCGCATCTACCGCTGGAGCCTGACAGACACGGACCGGAATTACCGCTATATCAAAGTCTGTTCCGAAGATCCGCTGGATACCATCACTGAACTGGGCTTCAAAGCGTACGGTGAAGACCGCTTCCTGCCGGTATGCATTCATACAGATCCGCAGGAGGACTCAACATATCCCGCTGCGCTCGTCATCGACGAAAAGGATACCCTCTGCGTATATCCCGACTACCGTGACGAAAGCTACTTCGATGAAGTCTACCATGTGCGCAATGCCTGGGAGATCCGGGCTTCCCAGCGCATGTACAGCCATGTCCATCCGCTGCTGGGCACCGGAATCATCGCCTGGTCCATCCGTTTGTTCGGCATGTGTCCGTTTGCCTGGCGCTTCCCGGGTGCGTTGTGCGGAATCCTGTCCCTGCTGGTTCTGTACCGGATTCTGGTCATTCTGCTGAAGGACAGAAGCGATGCCGCACTCGGCACCTTCTTCCTCAGTGTTGATTTCATGCACATGACCGCGTCCCGCATCGCGACGCTGGAACCTTTCAGCATTCTCTTCATCCTCTGCATGTTCCTGTTCATGGTCCGCTATGCCTGTGCTGACCGTGAAACTACTCCGGTGAAGGATCTGCTGAAGCATCTGTTCTTCTCCGGACTGTTCACCTCCCTGGCCATTGCGGTGAAGTGGACCGGCTGCTACAGTGCCGCAGGACTGGCAGTCATCTTCTTCTCCTGCATGATCCGTGACCATCATCAACTGTCCGAAGATACCTTCCGGAAACTGTACCGGTCCATCATACCGGGATGCTGTTTATTCTTCCTCATTTTGCCTGCCATGATCTACTGTATCTCCTATCTGCCGACCACGGCTTTTTCGGACGGTTGGTCCCTGCGCAATGTGCTGGAACAGATCCAGTACAGCTTCCATTACCACGCCTCGCTGACCGCAGAACATCCCTACCAGTCCTCCTGGTACGAATGGCTGCTGGATCTGCGTCCGGTCTGGTATTACGTCGGACACAAGGGAGAGGAGATGCGCACCATTGCCTGCTTCAACAACCCTGTGATCTCCATTGCAGGCCTTGCCTGCCTGCTGGTCTGTACAAAGAAAGCGGTCATTGAAAAAGACCGGACATCCGGTCTGATCGCAATCGGTTACTGGAGCGCACTGCTGCCGTGGCTGCTGGTGAGCCGCAATACCTTTGCCTACCACTATTACCCGTCCGTGCTCTTCCTGTGCATGGCCATGGCGTCCGTACTGTCCGGACACCGGACCGCAAAGCGCATCGTCGCCGGGGCAGCGGTGTTCCTGTTCTGCCTGTACCTTCCGGTCATCTGCGGCTTTGCGTCGAGCGCTTCCTGGCTGCGCTTTCTGGAATTCCTTCCCGGCTGGTACTGGGGCTGATTCAGCAGCTTTCCAGCTTCAGATACAGGCGGTCGAGATCCCGGTCCGTAACAGCGAACGCACTGCCGAACAGCAGGAACTGTCCTTCTTCCTCCAGAAGGCCGCCGTCTTCCGGTATACAGATGACCGGAAGATCCTGGGTTTCCAGCATATAGATGACATTGCGCAGATGGTATTCATCTTCCTGCCAGTGCATATCCAGCAGGAATCCCCGGGACAGTCCCAGACCGGGCAGCAGCTCAAAGAACGGCGAATCCTCGCTGAACAGTGAAAAGCGCTCTGCCATGATGGATGCCCCGGCACTCAGACCGATCAGGATTCCCCGGTAGGACTGCAGATCCAGCCCCAGGTCTTCCATGCGCATCATGCACTCTGCCGGATCTTCTCCGGCCAAAACCAGTACGTCATAGTCATCCGGTTCAAACCCTTCCATGCGGAAGTGATCGATCCACCGGATGTTTTTTTCCGGAATGCCGAAGGATACCAGCGGCCGTTTCAGATCATAGCGGAACATACTGTCCTCCGAAAACTGCACGGACCATTCCGCTGCGTCTGAGGACCAGCCATAATCATAGGAAAGCGGCAGAACGGCTGCCTTTATCCGGCTGCTGAGGATTTCCGGCAGTACATCCGAGGCCCATACACCATCGTAGTTCGTCCCGCAGAGATAAAGACGGATCATATACCCTTCCTGAAGCGGTACATCACAATACCGCCCGCAACCGCTACATTCAAGGATTCAAATCCATCCATCTCAATCCGTACACAACGGTCGCAGAGATCCAGGATCTCCGCTGTAATGCCGTTGCCTTCATTGCCGAAGACAAAGGCTGCCTGATCCGGTACCGACAAGGACGCGAAAGGAACGGAATCACGAAGCGCTGTACCGATTACAGTAAATCCTTTCTGCTTCAGTTCCTGTACGGTATTCTTCAGGTCTGTACGCTCCACGGGGATCCGGAACAGCGCACCCTGTGTGGAACGGATGGTCTTTTCGTTGTAGAGGTCTGCACAGCCTGCCGAGCACCAGACATGATCAAAGCCGAACGATACCGCTGTACGGATCAGTGTGCCCAGATTTCCCGGATCCTGGACACCGTCCAGCAGGATGACTCTTGTTTCATCCCGGGCAGGAAAGACAGGAAAGCGGCAGACAGCGATGTATTCTGCCCCGGATGGATTCCTGGACAGTTTCTTCATGATCGCATCTGTCACTTCATAGACCGTATCAAAGCGGAACGGCTGGTCTCCGGTGGAGATAATGGCTTCCACGCAGCCGGCTTCCAGCGCTTCCTGGATCAGATGCTCGCCTTCAATGAGGAATCTGCCCTGTGCATCACGGTATTTCTTCTGCTGGAGCGATGCCCACTCCTTCACCTTCCTGTTCTGCAGGGAATTGATCTTCTCCATCTCTCACCTCGGATACAGCCGCTGCCGTACCACTTCAAACGCAAGCGCACTGCAGGCTGATGCCGCATTCAGCGCATTGCGGAAATCATTCATATAGGGAATGTAAACATTCCTGTCGCTCAGTTCCAGTACTGCCGAGGACAGGCCTCTCATCTCACCGCCGATCATCAGTATCATCGGAATCCGGTAATCCCCGTCATAGTACACCGACGCATCCTTCCGCATTGCTGCATAGCAGAACAGTCCCTGTTCCTTCAGCCAGCGGATGTCCTTAACCGGATCCTCCGACAATACCGTGGTCAGGTACTCTGACGCACCAGCGCTGGATTTTACAATCACCGGTTCTGCATGTTCCCAGCTTCGCTGCTTCAGAATCAGACCGGTACACCCTGCACTGTACAGCGTACGCATGACATAGCCGAGGTTGTACGGATCCTCCACCCCTTCCAGCAGCACCACGAAGGGAACATCCGGGGAAAGGCAGTCCTCCGTACGGTCATAGTTCCTGGCGCCCACTTCGGCAATCATCCCTCCGTGCGTTCTGCCGGAAGCGGCTGCGTCGACATCGCTTCTGCTGCAGCGGACAACATCAATCCCGTTCTGCTCGCAGACACGCAGGATGAAAGCAGCGTTCCTGTCCCTGCGCTTCTCATCGAGCATTACCTTCTGCACTGTCCGCTTTCCGCCGAGCAGTGCAGCCTTAACACTTACGTCACCTTCCAGAATCATCATTCCCTCCGCATCATATCCCCGGGCTGTACTTCAAAGGGTACCGGGATTTCAATCCGCCGCATCGGTGTACGGCTGCGCTCCAGGTAATTGCCCTCTTCGTCCTTCATCTCTTCGATGATGAACGAGTGTACCGGCATGCCCGGGCTCATGACTTCTGCCCGGTCGCCGATGGAAAACGGGTTCCTCGTCACAAGTACGGCACGGCCGCTGCGCACGGATTCCACCTTTCCCAGATAGCGGTGATTCAGGCGATCATCCTGATCCCGACGCAGGATCAGGGAGTCCCTGCCGGCAGTGCCGCGGTAGAACCCGGAACAGACTTCCCGGTTCTCCCCCTTCATGATCTGTTCTGTATGCCAGCGCATACGCTCTTCACTCAGACGTCCCTTCTCTGCGATTTCATCGATCAGATGCCGGTAGGCAGAGACGATGGAGGCTACATAGTATTCCGTCTTCATCCGGCCTTCGATCTTGAAGGATGACACACCGGCCTCCATCAGAGCCGCAATCTCATGTACAGCGCAAAGGTCCTTGGATCCCATGGTCATCATGCCGGTATCCTCTTCACCGCGGTACAGGTGATAGCGCCAGCGGCAGGACTGGGCACAGCCGCCTCTGTTGGCATCCCGCAGTGTCATACGGTTGCTCAGGGTACATCTGCCGGACCAGTTCACACACATGCCGCCGTGGATGAACGCTTCCGTATCTACGCTGCAGGATGCGGTAATGCGCCTGACATCGTCCAGAGAGCATTCCCTGGCCAGAACAACCCGGTCGATGCCTGCCCGCTTCTGCAGGAAGTCCGCAGCGGCTGCATTGGTGATGGACAGCTGTGTGCTGCAGTGCACCTCCAGCTCCGGTACGGTCTTCTTGGCCAGTGCCATGATGGCCGGTGAAGCCACGATCACGGCCCGTACACCGGCATCCCTCAGTTCCTTCAGATAGTCTTCCAGACCTTCAAAGTCCTGTTCATGCGGGATGACATTGATCGTGACGTGGATTGCAGCGCTGTGTTCCCGCGCAAACGCACAGGCTTCCCGGATGTCCTGCAGGGTAAAGTTCGATGCCCGGGAACGCAGCGAAAAACGCCTGCCGCCGAGATACACCGCATCCGCTCCGTACAGTATCGCTGTTCTGCAGCGCTCCGGATCACCCGCAGGCGCCAGCAGTTCCGGTTTCTTCATTCGATCGTCTTCTCCCTGTAATAACCGCTGGAAAGTACAGAGCGGTATTTCTTTCTGTACTCCTCTTCCACTTTCCGCGGATCCGCTCCGTCCAGGACGGTGCGGTATCCCCTTACCGCATCCATCAGTTCTTCCTCACCGAGGAAAGAACCATCGATGAAAAAACGATGGATGCCGTGTTCACGCATCTGCAGGATTTCCGTGAAGGAGCACTGTACATAGTCGGTATAGATCAGGGTTCCCCTCTCATCTTCATAGGCAGGGTAGTGTTCCTGCCGGGTTTCTTCCTGCAGTGTATAGTCAAACCGGCCTTTCTGCGCGCCGAAGCTGCTGAGCAGCGGACGGCGGGAAAAGGACATCGGCAGATGTCCGTGCACGGTCACTTCACAGTCCGGGCAGGCATCCCCGATCGCCAGGATTTCCTCCAGTGTCAGCAGCGGTGAAACGCATACACTGCGTATTCCCTGCTTCATCCACCACAGCAGATCCGGCGCTGAGACAGCCAGTGTATCCGGCCGGTAGACCAAACGGTCCGTCATACCGTATTCATCCGCCCAGGCACAGAGCGCGGGATCGGAAAAATAGATGGAGCCGGTGCCCGCCTGCAGCTGTGCGAGCACCTTCTGCACCTGTCCCTTTTCATCTTCAAAGAAAACGGCATTCAGCATCCACCCGGTACCGTGCAGAATCTGCTGGGCCTTCCGGACCGCAGCCAGAGAAAGGCCGTCGTACGCAAGGATCACTTCATCACAGCCGGCCGCGTACAGTCCTTCCGGATCTGCCGGACTGCCTGCCAGCACAGCAATTCTTTCTTTCTCTGTATTATTCATTGCCCAGATCCCGGTCGATGCCGATCCGGATATCATAGCCGGGGAATTCCTCGGCACACTTGTTCAGTACCTGTTCATGGGTCAGTGACGGATCTGCGACTTCATAGTCCACGACAATATCAAACCGGATCTGCTTCTTCTCCATATCGATGAAGAACCCGTGCATGGACAGTACATACGGTTCGGACAGTACGGCTGTACGGATCCGGCCGAGCGCTTCAGCCACCGCATCGTTCTTCGTATTCTGGGCATAGAAGCCGACTGCGGTCAGAATCACGTCGTGCTTCTGCATGACTTCATCCGTAATCTCCCGGGTCAGCTTGTCCAGCTGGTCCGCTGTCATCGTATCAGGAACACTGACATGTACACTGCCGAGGTACCGGTCGGGACCGTAGTCATGAAGTGTGAGGTCAAAGGCTCCGAGTACACCCGGTACAGAGCTCACTGTGCGCTTGATCTCCTTGAGATAGGACGCTTCCGCACCCTGGCCCAGTACCTGGCTGATGGTGCTGCCGAGCATTTCCGCACCGCTCTTGATGATCAGTACAGAAATCACCGCAGCCAGCCAGGCTTCCAATGAAATATGCCCGAACATCCATACCAGAGCCGCAACAAGCGTAGACGCGGAGATGACCGCATCATTCAGCGCGTCCGCTCCGCTGTTGACCAGAGAATCACTGTTCACCTTCTCACCGACGGATTTTACATACCTGCCCAGCAGGATCTTTACAACAACCGCCGACGCAACAATGATCAATGAGAATACGCTGTAGTCCGGCACCTGCGGCGACAGGATCTTCTTGACGGATTCCGTCAGGGACGTGATTCCTGCATACAGGACCAGGATGGAAATGATCATCGCACTCATGTATTCGATCCTTCCGAAGCCGAAAGGATGCTTGCGGTCAGCCGGCTTGCCTGCCAGTTTGGTACCGATGATGGTAATGACGGAAGACAGTGCATCACTGAGATTGTTGACGGCATCCATGACAATTGCGATGGAATTGGCCAGCATGCCTACCGCTGCCTTGAATACAGCCAGCATGATATTGGCCAGAATGCCGATAATGCTCGTATGGATAATGGTATTGCTGCGGTCCATGGTTCATAGCCTCCTTAAATAAATCCGCCTCAGCGGATACCGCCCAGGCGGATGGAATCATCCAGACTGTGTAGTACAGTGCAGATTTCTTTGTATTTGTTCCGGTAGAGCACGCTGTCCACGTCGGTGATACCGGATACACAGTACTTGTCCCCGATGCGTGTGCTGCAGACAACGTCAACCCGGGGGTTGGTCAGTTCTACCCTGGTCTTGTCATTGAGCGTGGACTTGGTGACCGTAACCGCGCCCAGCAGTCCGTAGGTATACGGATTGTTGCTCATCAGGTCGCCCATTCCGTAGAACACAAGTGTATCGTCGATCCAGCAGACCGGCAGGATCTCATTCCCGGCACTGCCCATAATGATGGATGCACCGGCATCTGCCAGCTGCCGTGCCGTCTCCTTCTGCTGTTCTGTAATCTCCAGATAGTCCTGCCACCAGTCAATGCAGACGATCACAATATCCGCCTGCTCTGCTGCCGCCCTTACAATCTCAGGGCTCTTTTCGGGATCATACTGGTTTACCAGATAGTGCGCTGCTTCCGGCATCGGATCATCCAGGGCTTCCGTAAAGGACAGCACTACAGCGGTAATGCCGCCCAGATCCACAGGACGGATCAGGTTCTGCTGGTCAGTGGAGATGTTCGTTCCTGCGCACAGGAGCTTCCTGGCACCCCAGTAGTCCAGGGAAGCCTCCACACCTTCCTTGCCGTAATACAGCGAGTGCTCGTCCGCCAAGCAGACCGCATCGAAGCCTACCCAGGCCAGCGCATCCACCGCGGTCGTTTCCCCTTCCATGGGAACCAGGGTTCTCTGCTTGAATACAGCGTAGTCGTAGTTCGGCACGGTTTCCACCAGCAGGGAGATATCCGTTTCCTGCCCGTCGCTGACGTAGTCCACCTGGCCTGCGACCATGATGTTCACCACGACGGATGTTTCCTGGTAGACCGTCGGTCCGGACGGCCGGGGATTGTTCTTCTCCAGCCACATGGAAAACAGATTCATGCAGAGGCTGACCAGACCGATCGCTATCGCAAGAATTACCAGCAGACGGGTAATGGAATCACGTGTTTCTTTCATTTCCATGTCGTTTATTATAACATGTTCCGATGGTATAATCTTCCTATGAATACAATTCCCGTTGATCACTATAACGAAGTAAAAACAACCATCGGACCGGATGTTAGTCTGCTTGTGGTATCCAAAACGCGCTCAGAGGAGGAAATCATGGCATATTATGCACTTGGGCAGCGCTGTTTCGGTGAAAACCACGCTCAGGAAATCCTTGCCAAGAAGGATCTTCCTGCTGATATCGAATGGCATTTCATCGGTCATCTGCAGAGGAACAAGGTCAGGTCCATTGCACCGTATGTATCCATGGTGGAATCCCTGGACAATCTGCCGCTTGCGAAGGTCATTGAGAAGGAATGTGCCCGCATCGGCAAGGTCATGCCCTGCCTCGCTGAATTCCACCTGGCTGTTCAGGACGAAAACAAGACCGGACTGGCAGAAGAGGATGCCTTTGCGTTCATTGATGAAATCATGAAGCTTCCCCATATCCACCTGGAAGGCATCATGGCTATGGGGCCCCACACAGAAGATGAAGAGGAGATCCGCAGGATCTTCCTGCAGGGAAAAGAATTGTTCGACAGAATCAGAGAGAAGTACGGAGACCAGATCCGGATTCTTTCCATGGGCATGAGCGATGATTACCGGATTGCCGTAGAATGCGGATCCACCCAGGTAAGGATCGGCAGCTATCTGTTCTACTGAGGAAGCGTGAATGCCATCTGCCACTACACACGCCCTGTTTGCCAAAGAACTGCTGGAAAGGCTGCCGGAACTCCGTAAATCCATTGATCGGCCGGAACTCTTTTACATCGGTACCCAAGGACCGGATGTTATGTTCTTCAGCCGCTATTCCTTCCTGCCCGGGTCCCTGCACTGGCTGGGCGGCAAAATGCACCGGGAAAAGACGAAGGAACTGCTGTTCTTCCTGAAGGACTTTACATGTTTTAACGGTATGGTAAGCAGAGCACACCGCAACATGAACACGCTGGTAAGCTCTCCGAAGAAAGCCATGAAGGCCAGTATGAAGAAGCCTGAAATGAACCCCATGAGCAGCGTCAGAAG
>JAFOIY010000018.1 GCA_017420505.1 Solobacterium sp.
CGCATTGGCATTCAGCGTCGTTTCCAGCGTATCGTAGTCCGTTACGGTACGGTCAAGAAAACGAGCATAGCTGTCAATATCTTCTTTCTGGGATTCAAAGCGCAGAGCGAACTGATTGAACCGGGTACGGATCGTCTCCCCGGCTTCCGACATCCAGGAAGAATCCGTATCGTTCATATAGCGTTTCATCTGCTGCAGTGAATCGTACATGGACTGGTTCAGCGTTCTCAGCAAGGCGGCTGTTTCACTGACCTGTTCGAGAGAAATGTTCAAATGGTCCATAATGCCCTCCTCAGCCCTTCAGTTGGTTTGCCTGTGAAGTGATTGTTTCCTGTGTCCTACGGTAGGCACCGGCGGAATTGCGCAGGAATTCAGCGTACTGCGTACAGAGTACGGAGATCTGGTGGAAATCACTTTCGAATGTGTAGATGCGGTTCGTAAATGCCTCATTGTCCTTGCCGGACCATCCGGCCTTCATAGTGTCGACAGCGTCGAACAGCTGCGTATACAGTCGACGGTAATTGTCTGTTTCATTGTCGATCTGCGCTGCGGTCTGTTCCAGCTGTGCCGGTGTGACGGTAATGACTCTCATGTCTATCAGCTCCTTTCACTACCGTTATTCGCTCGATTCATGCAAAACACACAAAAAAACACGGAATTTCTTCCGTGTTGCTTTATCCGAGCAATGCTTCCAGACCGTCTGCGTCCAGGATCCGGACGCTGCCCCGTTTTGTCTGGATCAGACCGTCCTTTTCCATTCTGCCCAGCACACGGGAAGTGACTTCCCTGGCAGAGCTGATACTGCGGGCGATATGATCCTGAGTCGCATTGATCTCCGGGTTGTCCGTCCTTGAATACTCGTCCAGAAGCCAGTTCGCTACCCGCTGGTCCATACGCAGGAACAGTATTTGCTGCATGGTCCACATAGCGTCGGAGAAACGCTCGGTGCTCAGTTCCATAAGATAGCTATGGACATAGATGCTGCTGCGGTCCAATGAGGACACTGCAGCTGCAGGGAGGATCATCACTTCTGCATCTGTATCAGCCACCATCAGTGTATCAAACGTAATCTGATTGATGACACAGGACGCTGCCAGTACATCTGCGTCTCCTTCCTGGAGTGTGTAGATTGTGATTTCCCTTCCTTCTGCTGACTGCATGGTGACCCGCACACTTCCTTTCAGAAGACGGATCAGACCAAGGCATTCCGAAGTATGGGAATGAAGAATATCCCCTTTCCTGTAAGTCCGGGTACTGACCGTAGTCAGGGCCAGATTCTTCTCATCCTCAGTGAGATGAACGAAGAACGGCATCTCCCGGAGAACCGTTTCCGCGTTCATGGATATCTCACTTCTGAAGCATTCTGATCAGGTTTTCCTTCGGCTGTACACCGACAGTGCCGGCCTTGGCTTCCCCGTCCTTGAAGACAATGAAGCTCGGAATGGACATGATGCCGAACTGAGCAGCCAGTTCCTGTTCTTCATCAACGTTGATTTTGCCTACTTTGTAGACATCCGGATACTCTTCCGCAATCTGTGCTACAACCGGAGCCATCATACGGCACGGTCCGCACCAGGTTGCCCAGAAATCAATCAGAACAGGTTTATCGCTCTTCAGCACTTCTTCCTCGAAGTTTTCCTTTGTAATCGTAATTTCAGCCATTTTCTTTTCCTCCTGCATCCCCTGGGATGCGCATGATCATCATAGCAGATCCCCGCAGGGTGTCTGTAACCCGGTCACATTTCCTGCTTGTGGATCTGTGCAATGATCTCCTCGATATGCTGGCCTTCCTTCATCGCGGTATCGATCTCGAAGTTCAGCTCAGGCACGCGTCTGATGGACATCCGTTTGCTCAGTTCCGAACGGATATGTCCCTTTGCCCGTTCCAGTGCCTTCAGCCCTGCTTCATTGCGTGCTTCCTTCCCCAGGAAGGAAACATACACAGTCGCGTAGCTATGGTCGCTGGACACCCGGACATCGGTAATCGTTGCGAAACCGATCTTAGGATCCTTGACTTCAAACTGGATGATGTCGCTGATGTTCTTGCGGATCAGTCCTTCGATTCTCTTCTGCTTTACACTGGACATCCTACACCTCCGGTGCGACTTCCTGCTCCTCGTAGGCTTCGATGATGTCTCCGATCTTGAGATCATTGTAGTTTTCGATCGTCAGACCGCAGTCATAGCCCTGTGTAACTTCTCTGACATCATCCTTGAAGCGCCGCAGAGAGCCCAGTTTTCCCGTATAGATGACAATGCTGTCACGGATCAGGCGTATACCGCAGTGCGCAGTGATTTTGCCGTCCGTAACCATACAGCCGCCGATGGTGCCGACCTTGGAAACCTTGTAGATTTCACGTACCTCTGCCTGACCGATGACGACTTCAGCGTATACCGGCGCAAGCATGCCCTTCATGGCGTTTTCCATCTCTTCGGTTGCTTTGTAGATAATATTGTGCAGACGAATCTCTACACCGGCTTCCTCTGCCTTCTTGCGGATCACTGCATCCGGACGGACGTTGAAGCCGATGATCATTGCCTTGGACGCATCCGCAAGCATAATATCGGATTCACTGATCGCACCGGCTGTACTGTGGATGACGTTGATGCGCACACCCTTGACATCCAGTTTCTCCAGCGAGGACTTGACCGCTTCTGCAGATCCCTGTACATCGGCTTTGACAATGACCGGAATCTCCTGGATTTCACCTGCTTCGATCTCTCTGGACAGGTCTTCCAGGCTCATTGCGCTGGTCTTGCGGCGCATCTGTTCGATCTTCTTGCGCGCTCTTCTGTCTGCGATCGCCCTGGCTTCCTTTTCATTCTCATAAGCCCGGAAGGTATCGCCGGCTGCCGGAACATCGTTCAGACCGATGATTTCAACCGGTGTACTAGGACCTGCGGATTTCAGCTCGTTGCCGTCTTCATCGCTCATACGGCGCACCTTGCCGAAGCAGGTACCGACGACAACCGGCTCACCCTGGTGCAGTGTACCTTTCTGTACCAGAAGGGTTGCGACAGGACCGCGTCCTTTGTCCAGTTTGGCTTCGATGACGGTACCGGTTGCAATCCTGTCCGGATTCGCTTTCAACTCCTGAACATCCGCCAGCGTCGCAATGGTTTCCAGCAGTTCGATGACACCCATGCCGCTCTTGGCCGATGTTTCAACGAAGATTGTATCACCGCCCCATTCTTCAGGCATAACATCCAGTTCAGACAGATCGCTCTTTACGCGGTCCGGATTGGCATTGGGCATATCCATCTTGTTGACGGCGAC
>JAFOIY010000169.1 GCA_017420505.1 Solobacterium sp.
GATATAGCCATCCTTCATCCGGAAGCTCCAGTCATCCGTCTGCAGCGACCAGGAACCCAGGATGTTGCTGGCATACTGGTACTTGGTGATAATCCCGGGATTGGTAATATACAGGTCTGCTTCACAGAACCAGCAGCCCCCTTCCAGCAGATCAAGCACCTTCAGGGTTGAAGAAGTGTTGTGTGTATTATCGTATTCATCATTGTCCACAAAGGAAAGGAACGGATATTTTCCCTTCAGTTCCTCAAAGGACTCCTTGCGGTATCCTCTGACGATGGTAATATCCCGGACGCCTGCAGCTGTAAGTGCATCCAGCAGGGTATCGATCAAGCGTACACCGTTGACTGTAACCATCGGTTTCGGTCTTTCCTTGGTTGCAGGCATCATACGGGAGCCGAAGCCTGCCGCAACGATCAAAGCCCGTTTGACACGGTAGGGTTCCAGCGCAGCCAGACCGGCAGCGGTTACAGACAGGCCTTCTGAATTCTGCTGTATTCTGCCGTCCTCCAGCATCCGCTCAAGGCAGGCACGGACCTCATTGCCGGAAATGCAAAGACTGTCCGACAGTTCACGGATCGTCCAGTGTCCGGTCCCGCTGCGTTCCAGCCAGGACAGCAGTTCAAATTCATAGCGCGGCAGCGTCATCATAATATCCTCACATTATACAAATAGTACCACTCTCCAGCATGGTTTTCACCGATAAGCTGTATCCAGCACTGCAGAGATGAAAAAGCAGCGGGTATCCCCGCTGCTTCTGTTCTCTTCTGTCTCAGTTCCTGAGCATCGGTGTCCAGTGCTGGGCGTTGTAGATATCTGTCAGTACATAGCTGTACAGCACATCCGCATCCAGCTCCGTGACACCCATGGATACGCCTTCTTCGCCGACGACCAGGGTACCCTTCAGGTAATGCACTTCCTCGAAGTTTCCGTCGTAGTCGTAGTAATCGCACAGGAAGTCGATTTCATCTCCGGCTTCGATTTCCACCAGTCCCTTGGCCTCTACATCTTCTTCGTAGATTTTCTGGGCACCGAGGATGGTACCGTAGACATCTTCATCCGTGAACTGAACGATCAGGTTCGCACGTTCACCATTGAGCATGACCGGAATGTATCCTTCAATGATATATGCCTCATCCGACGGATACTCTTCCTTATCAACATAGTAGGCCGCGACGTGGTCGTTGACTGCTACCCAGGTATTGTCATACTCCGCCAGCAGATTGCCGTCATCATCGAAGTCGAAGATATTATCCACACCCAGATCGATGAATCCTTCGCCATCATCCACCCAGACATTCAGAGCGAGCCGGTTGATCAGGCTCCACTGATCTTCATCCAGACTCAGGACCTTATGTCCGTTGTTCTCGCTGTATTCCAGCGCTGCATTGTCCACATGCGCTCTGTCGATCTGGGACGCGTAGTTCTCCAGGGAACCGGAATCGATTGCCCGGTAGCCGCCGAGCAGTTGCAGCAACGTGAGCATGTCATCCACCGGATTGTACTCCTGCTGCTGAGGCTGCTGCTGGGCACCGCCCAGAAGCAGGTTCAGGAACTCATCCACATCATAGGTCTGCCCGTTGGAGGACGGTGAGCCGCCCAGCATATCGAACAGTGAATTCTGTGTCTGGTTGCTGTAGATCTGGCCGCTGCCTTCCATTGTCGCAAAGGAACGCACTGCGTCCGTATAGGCCTCTTCCATACCGATGTTGTTGTACAGCTAGGCAACCGCGTTGACCTTGTTCGTGGTACGGTACGGGAAGTAGATGCTCAGACCGTAGGCGTTGGTCATATTGTTCACCCGGTTGTACTTGACACAGGATTTGACCGCTTCTGCCAGCTCCAGCGCAGACTCTGTACCGATATTCTCACAGAAGTGTACAACATCGATCTGATCCAGCTTATTGGACTGGGCAAATTCCTTCGTGACGCTTCTGGCGTTGGCAATCTGCCCGTACTGGCTTGTCTGCAGGGCAGCCGTCACATCACCGGCAAACGCACGCAGCTTCGCCGGTACATAGGCCTGGAACTCGGCCAGGTCAATGATGGACAGGGAAGTCTTTTCCCTTCTGCCGCTTCTGGCAGACTGTACGACGAATCCGTCGATGATCTGCTTGCCGATTTCCAGCGTCGGCAGGGACGGATTCTGGGCCAGCGATGTTAGCCAGTCCGTGTAGTACCAGCCGGTACCGGGCTCAGTCTCCTCCGACGCAATCAGCCAGTCTGCGTATTTCGAGCAGACCAGCGCTGTCTCTGTATTGCCCATCAGGCAGGCATCGAAGCCGATGAAGTCAAACTTCACACCACCGGCTTCCAGAGCCTGGGCAAGCTTGTCAAGCGTCATGGTTGTATTCGGATAGACCTGGTCATAGCCGTAGCCGGACACACTTCCTCCGCCATGATCCCAGAGAATGAGCATATAGCGGTTGGCCGGATATTTCTTCGTACCCCACTGGATGAACTCCGCCAGTGTAGCCGGATCGGTCATCCGTTTGTTGCCGACAGCCCGGTCAAGCGCGACCACGGATCTGTCCGTGACCTGCCAGCGCTCGTTCGTACCGGTCTTCATAACGTTGTTGCGCCATCTCTTGGTACCGCCGGTCTGCAGGATAACTCTCACATTGTCGCTGTGGGAGGCATAGGCCATTTCATTGATATCGTTGGTTGCCATACCGTAGCCGGATTCCAGGTCGGACGCGATCATATACACCAGAATGGTAACGGAATCCTGTCCGTTCCCCAGAATCGTTGTATACCGGTCACGGATTCCTTCCGCTACCGTGGTATCCGCTGCCGGCATGGTCGTATCGGTATACGTGGTAGTAGGCGGATTGTAGGTCGCTGCAGCGGTCTGCTGCACCGGTGCCGGTGTATCGGTCGGCTGCGGCTGATCGATCGTCCCCATACTGCTGAACGCCTGACGGAGGCAGCTGACCAGCAGAACGGCAATCAGGAAAAACAGTAGAATGCGGAAGAAAGGATTCCTCCGGCGCACCGGTGCACCGGTATAGTAGTTCCCTGTCCGGACGGGTCCCCGTACCGGACCCCGGTCTCCACCGTCAAACCGGTCGATCCGATCATAGCCGGGTGTATGGTCCGGCCGTTTGTTCGTCTGTCCGGAATGGGAGCCGCCTGACACAGGCTTCCGGTCATAGCTTTGGTTGCCGGTACGCGGGGTACCGGCACTGCCGCGTTTATTGACATCGCTTCTGGATGTCGCTTCTCCCTGCTTACGGGAACGTGGTCTGTTGTTGGACATGAAGATCCTCCCTTCTACCACTTCTCCTGCTCTTCCAGCTCCTCGTCGGTGTATTCATGGCGGGTGGAGTGTCCGTCCGCGAAATAGTCACTGACCAGGATCTGTCTGGAGATTTCCTTTTCTTCGATGAAATACAGGATTTCCTGCTTGGCAGCGTTGATATCGTAGCGTTTCTTGAACGTGAATTCGTTCATATCCATTTTATATGAATAGTTGTCGGTTGCCCAATCATCCCACTCACTGAAATAGAAGCCGGTATAGTCCGGGTCGAAGATATTCCGGCCGAGTACGGTATGCATGTCGATATCCCAGCCCCAGAGATCCGCTACCGTCGGGATCAGATCCAGCGCTGTTGCACACTTGGGATAGCGGATTGTCTTCTGCATTGCACTGCAGTAGAAATACAGATCCGTATAGGATTCCTTGCCGGTATACTGCTTGCCGGATTCCCTGTAGAAGGGAGATGTCCGGCTGAAGTCCAGATTCTTGACGATATGGTCGCCGAAGAAGACAAATACAGTATTATCCAGCTTTTTGACCGTCCGCAGTTCATCCATCAAGGCCTTGATACTCTTGTCCAGATCCATGTTCTTGGCATAGAAGGACACATATGGTTCGCTCAGGTTCGGATACTTCCGGCGGATCCGGGCAACATCCTGGCTGGATACGCCGGTACTCTCATAATCGTAGGGCTGATGGCCGCTGTAGGTGATCCAGTAGGCCATCCAGGGCTTTGTCTCTTCGGAATAGATGTACTTCATGACCTCCATAACAGCGGAATCCGGCGGAGTATCCATCATGCCGAGATCCGTGCAGTCCAGGAACTGCTGGTAGCCGAAGGTGTACATCGTTATATCACGGTTGTAGTATTCACCGTAGTTGTTGTGGTAGGCTGCTGTCTTGTAGTTATGGTCGTTGAACAGACCGGGCAGCGTGGTCTTGTAGATATTCTCACCGAACCGGTAGCACGACGCATGTCCGTCGTTGCTGGGAATCAGTGAAACATTGGCCATGAACTCCGTATCGCTTGTAGATCCAGGCAAAGCCGGTGTATTGAAGTTCTCAATGACCAGGCCTTCCTTGTACATCTTGTACAGCGTCGGTGTCAGATCCGGATCCAGCATGACATGGTTGAAGCTTTCCGCCTGGATGAAGATGACGTTCTTTCCCGCAAACAGTCCATGGTACCGGGAAATGAACTGATCATCCCTTTCCGCGAGGAATTCCTCAATCCAGTCATGGCTGAATTCATCTTCCGCGATCAGAAGGGACTGCGCATCCCTGACACCGTAGGTCAGCAGACCGAAGCGCTCGACAAAAAGCTTACTGCTGGGAATGGCGCGGTAGATATATTCATCCGCGAACAGATCCCCCGCTCCCGCCTCCTTGGAAAGCGCGTTGACCCGGAGATGCAGATGGCCGATCAGCACCAGTGCCGCAGCCAGCAGTCCGCCGGTTACCCTCCAGTACCGGCCGCTGCGCTTCTTCTCCCCGCCGCGCTCCAGCGCAAAGTACAGGATAAAGGAGAGCAGGGTAAGTCCGGCGAATACCCCGACGGTAATGATTTCCTCCATGCTGACGAACTCTGCCGCACTGGAGGCTGCACCTCTGACTTCCGAGAGAAGATCAATCGCTGTATTGAAACGGTAGTAGGTATGGAATGCCCGGTGATAGATGCTCTGGGTGATCATGTACAGAGTGAATACCCCACCGTACAGGAAGAGGATCAACCGGTTCAGCAGCGGACCGCTGAGGAAGAACAGAAAGGCACCGATCAGAGCGAAAACGACGAAAATCTCCGCGTCCATCGATGTCCACGAACCATAGGTGCTCATGATGTAAAGGAAGTATACCAGATTCAGTACAAAGTATACTGTCTCCAGTATCAGTCTTCTTTTCTTCTGTTCCATATACTGTCTTTGAATGAATACCGGCCGCTTCAGGCGGCCGGTTTACTGATCACTTTCCGGTCCTTTTGCTGTACTTATCGTACACATTCGCAACCGAGGCGTGGGTAACAATCGCTACCAGAACATCCGACAGGACATCCGCCATGGAGACCTGTTTGACCTTTGAAGTTCTGACTGCCCTTTCTCCGAGCGGAATGGAGTCCGAGATGACCACTTCCTTCAGCCCCGATTTCTCAATCTTTTCCAATGCGTCTCTGGAGAATACACCGTGCGTTACCGCAGCGTAGACTTCCTTCGCGCCGTAGGATTTCACCAGATCACAGGCAGCGCACAGGGAGCCTGCTGTATCCGCAATGTCATCCACGATGACACAGGTCTTGTCCTTGACATCACCGATCAGGTTTTCTGCCATGACCTCATTCGGCCGCGGCCTTCTCTTATCAATGATGGCGATCGGCGCGTCCAGCAGAACCGCCATTCTTCTTGCCCGCGTAACACCGCCATGGTCAGGGGAGACCACAACGAGATCTTCCTGCGGGAAATTCTTCGCAATGAAGTAGTCCGCCAGCAGCGGTACTGCCGTCATATCATAGATCGGGATATCGAAGAAGCCCTGGATCTGCGCAGCGTGCAGGTCCACGGTTACGATACGGTTGGCTCCGGCTGTCTGCAGCAGGTTGGCGACCAGCTTGGCTGTAATCGGCTGATGTGCGTCCGCCTTGCGGTCCTGGCGTGCATAGCCGAAGTACGGCATGAAGACTGTAATCTCGCCGGCGCTCGCTCTCTTCAGTGCATCAATGCATACCAGCACTTCCATCAAGTGCTCGGTTACAGGTGTATAGGTGGACTGTACGATGAATACATTCCGGCCCCGTACGGATTCCTTCGGTGTTACGAGTATCTCTCCGTCCGCAAAGTGGTCTACTTTCACGTTGCCGAGCTTTGCGCCTGTTCTCTTGGCGATCTGCTCAGCGAGTCCGATACTGGAAGTCAATGCGAAGATGATCGTATCTTTGACCATAGTCTGTTCCCCTGTTCTTTTCTGCACGGCAATTCCAGGTGTGCACTAACATTCTACTACATCAGACCTGTTTTTCTGTAGGTAAATGGCGGAATATATGAATTCTCTTCCACTGTATACCCTTTCAGTACGGCTTTTTCGATGATTGCACCGTCCTTTACGATGGTATCCTCCAGACTGGTATCCGGACGGATCCGGACATTTCTGCCGATGACCGTTCTGCCGGACAGATGGGCATTGGGTTCAATGACGGTATCCTGGCCGATAGTGACATACGGACCGATGTACGTACTGTCCGGATCAATGATGGTGATGCCGCGCTTCATCCACGCCTGCGCTGTTCTGCGGTACATGGTACGGTTCGCTTCCGCAAGCTCCAGATTGTCGTTGACGCCGTGGACCTCTGCCGGGTCCTCGGCAATCAGCGCTGTGATCTTCAGGCCTTTCCGGCGGAAGATCTCCACCAGATCTGTAATATAGTACTCCTTCTGGGCGTTGTCGTTCTTTATTTCCTTGAGGCCTTCAAACAGCGCCCTGTTGCGGAACGCGTACATGCCGGCATTCATCTCCCGGACAGCGCGCTCGGCTTCCGATGCGTCCTTGTATTCGACAATCCGGGCTACGGTACCATCTGTATTGCGGATGATTCTTCCGTAGGGTACGGTTTCCGGCAGTTCAACTGTAAGGATGACCATATCTGCGTCTTCACAGGCTTCAAAGAGCCTGGTGTAGGTCCGGGCGGATACACACGGCGCATCGCCGTTCACCACAGCAGTAATACCGTCCTCGTTCTCCAGCTGCCTTGCCTGCATCACGGCGTGCCCCGTGCCTAATTGAGGCTCCTGCAGCGCAAACTCGCACTTTCCCTCCAGCACCTTCTCTACCGCTTCGTGCCCGAAGCCGGTGACAGCAATGATGCGCTCTGCGCCTGCACCCTTCAGTTCATTGACGATGAGCTCCACCATCGGTACACCGC
>JAFOIY010000019.1 GCA_017420505.1 Solobacterium sp.
CTCTTCATGTTCGGTATCAAATTCATGGGCGACGGTCTGAAGGCTGTTGCCGGTGACGCCTTGCGTGATTATATCAATAAAGCTACTTCAAACCGCTTCAGTGCTCTGCTGGTAGGCATCGTTCTGACCATGATCATGCAGAGTTCATCCGCGACGTCAGCCATTACCATCGGTCTGGTACGCGCCGGCCTGATGACGTTCGAACAGTCTGCCGGCATCATTCTCGGTGCTACGATCGGTACAACGATTACATCCCTGTTGATCTCCATTGAGATCGACCGGTTTGCCATGTACATCATCTTTGCCGGTGCGATGCTGATCTGCTTCGGCAAGAAACCGCGTTCGAAATACAACGGAAATGTCATCCTGGGCTTTGCCCTGATCTTCTTCGGCATGGCTTCCATGGGTGATGCGCTCGCTTCCCTGAAGGAACTCCCGCAGTTCGAGTCCTTTGCGCTGAAGATGAGCGACAGTCCGCTGCTGGCGATGTTCACCGGTGTCGGTCTGACGGCTCTGGTACAGTCCTCTGCCGCAACCATCGGTGTCATACAGAAACTGTACAAGGCAGGAGCGGTAACGTTTGCCGCAGCGCTGCCGTTCATGTTCGGCGCCAACATCGGTACAACGGTTACCGGCATTCTGGCATCCATCGGCGGTACAACAGCAGGAAAGCGTACAGCAGCCCTGCATACCGTACTGAATATCATATTCACCATACCGGGCATGATCCTGCTGGTACCGTATGCAAAGCTGATCCAGGCACTCTTCGGACACCTCAATCCGATGATGCAGATCGCTGCCGCAAACATTGTGTTCAAAACCCTGACAACCCTGATCGCTCTTCCGTTCGTTACCCAGCTGACGGGTCTGGTAAAGCGCATCATTCCGGGTGAAGATGAGCAGTCGCAGGATATCAACATCGATGAAATGGATGAAGAGATCACCAATGTACTGCCTTCCGCTGCCCTGCTTGCCAGCCGCAGGGCGATTGACCAGATGATCGGTCTGGTGCGGGACAACTCCCTCGCATCCCTGAAACTGCTGCAGGAGAAGGGCATGAGCCCGGAAAAGGAACGCCTGGACAATACCGAGAAGAATGTCAACAAGTGTGACCAGAAGATTACCGACTACCTGATCCGCCTGTCCGTCAAGCCGAACCTGACCCACAGGAATATCAACTCCGTCCGTCTGCAGCTGGATGTAACCAAGAACCTGGAACGTGTCGGTGATCTGATTATGAACCTGGCGGAATTCTATGTTGAGGTCAATGAAAAGGGAGAAGCCTTCACCGAAACAGCCCAGCAGGAAATTACTGCCATGTTCGATCAGTACATGGAGATGTTTGACCTGGCCACTGAGATCTTCCGTTACAAGGATGTCGACCAGTACCATGAACTCCAGCGTCTGGAGGAAGAGATCGACCGCATGGAACTGGCATACCGGGATACCCACTTCAAGCGTATGGCTTTCAAGGAATGCACATCACCGGTCGCGGAATCGGTATACTGCGATATTCTCGGTACTCTGGAGCGTATGGGAGACCATCTCTGCAACATCGCCAAAGCAACGATCACAAGAAAATCAAGCGACATCTCCGATGATGAGTTGCTCGCTGAATAACCGGCACAAGCCGGTTTTTTACGTGCTGGTTTTCCGGTATTCCGTAGGTGTCACGCCGGCATAGCTGCGGAAGATCCGTGAGAAATAGCTCATGTCCAGAAATCCGCAGGCAGCAGCAGCCTCATTGATCTTCAGGTCTGTCGTCCGCAGCAAAGCGGCCGCTTTCTGGATGCGCAGCTGCCTGACGTACTGGACAGGTGAGGTCTGCACGGTTCTGCGGAAGCAGCGCATGCACTCATTGACGCTGACGGCGGCTGAAGCAGCGATATCCTCAAGCGCAATCTCTTCATGGAAGTGGTCTTCGATGTAGGCCAGCATCATCCGGATCCGGGCTTCATCCCGCTGGTCCCGGCTGCTGTGCCTGCCGCTATGCTCCTCCATCCGGGAACGGATGCGGAACACAGCATCGGAAAGAGCGTTCCTTACGGTAAATTCAAAGCCCGCTGGTTCCTGCACCGTATTCTCCCAGGCTGTGCGGATATCCTGCAGGATCTGCCTGCTTTCATCCGTATCCGGCTTCAGGATGATTGTTTTCAGATTCCGGTTGTTCAGCAGGGGAGAAACATAGTTCTGCCAGTAGACGGATTCCATACTGCCGGCTACGATCCGCGGCGCGAATACAACCGAGTGCATTTCACAGGCTTCCTTTCCGTTCCGCCGGAAAGCATGCAGTGCATCCGCATTGAGGAAGAAACCTTCTCCTTCATGGATGATGAATACATGACCCTCTGTCAGCAGCCGGACAGAGCCTTTCTGCAGAATGCCTGCCTCCATGTACGTGTGCCAGTGCCAGGGAATGGAGTAATGCATCGTAGTGTTGTAGGCTGCCGCAGGGAACAGTACGGTCCCGTGTTCCTTGGTCTCCCTGCCACCGGCATCGAAAGGCACCAGAGATGATGATAAAGGCATAGTAGTCTCCTTTGGGTGATATTGTCATAGCAATCAGCCGATTATATCCTAACACATCCCTTGTTTTATATCATATTATCCCATTGTAAAGGAGGTACGGATATGATCAGACTGATGAATGTCAGGAATATGGACGCATTTCTGTATACAGTCAGACAATGCAAAGGCGATGTTACCGTACATCTGGATCACTGTGGAGAAATCCATCTGAAACAGAATACAGAGGTACAGAAACTGCTCGCAGATCTCAGACCCGAGAACAACGAACTGGATATCAGCGTGGAAGAGCCGGAAGATACAGTCCTGATCCTGCGGTCCATGATGAACGGCAAATACCTGGAGCAGTAGCGGATAGAGCCCGGAAAATGCAGCACAGTTGCATACTTGTGCTGTTTTCTTTTTCCGCAGTCTCATGTATGATCGTTCTATGGAAAAAACATCACCGGCAATCTCCATCATCGTACCCGTGTATCACGTAGAGAAGTATCTGGAACGCTGCCTGGACAGTATCCTGGGACAGAGCGAGCCGGACTTTGAACTCATCCTCATCAATGATGGAGGAACAGAGACGGAGACAGCCATCTGCGAGAGATACGCAGCGATGGATGAACGCATCATATACCGCAGGCAGGAAAACCAGGGGCTCAGTGCCGCCAGGAATGCCGGCCTGGCACTCTATCGCGGGGAATGGCTGATGTTTGTGGACAGCGATGACTGGGTGCACCGTGACTTCTGCCGCAATGCGCTGAAGGCAGTGCAGGACACCGGCGCGGATATCGCCGTATTCGATCTTGCGTTTACGCTGGGGAACAGTACGGAGGGACAGATCCTGCGGACTGCGCTGCCTTCCGGTACATGCACAGGAACCGAAGCCCTGGCAGCCCGTCTGCAGGCGGGTATTGCCGGCTTTGTGTGGAACAAGATCTACCGTCGTTCTCTTTGGGAAGGAGTGCTCTTCCCCGTCGGCGAAAACTGGGAAGACGAAGCTGTCATGCATATTCTGCTGGACAGGGCGGAGCAGGTGGCCATTATCCATGATGTGCTGTACTATAAACCGCTGCGGGAAGGCAGCATCACCTGGGATGCAGGAAAGGACTTCAGTGATATCAAATGGCTTTCCCTGCAGCGCACAAAACGCTATGAGTATGTGATGGCGCACCACCCTGAGCTGCTGCCTCTGACTGCGACAAGCACGGCAGCGGCGGTGCTGCGCTACTGCTGTGTATGCTGTACAGTCACCAAAGACGAGGAAGAGTACCGCAGAGCCCAGGCGTGGATCCGCAGAATGCGTCTGTACCCGGAGACAAACAATCCGCTGAAACGGTTCGTTTACTGGACACTGATCACTGACAATCCACTGTTCCGGATCGCTGCGTGGTGGAAGATCCGGCAATTGAAAAAAGAGCGCGGCATACAATAGACGTTCTGTTCGGAGATAAACGATGAAGCACAGTTTTACAATGACACCCTGCGGGGATATCGGTCTGATGATCCGCTTTGAACAGCGCATCGCTCCGGATATCCTGCACAGCGTTACTCAGCTGAGCAGCAGAATTGCCGAAGCGCAGATCCCCGGCATTCTGGACAGGATACCGGCCTACGCATCGATTCTCGTCTGCTATGATCCGTCAAAGATCTCATACGAAGAGCTGGAAAGCAGGCTCCGTTTGTTCAGCGATGAGCAGGAAGCGGGAGAAACCGGCATCCAGCGGAAAATCGAAATTCCTGTACTGTACGGGAAGCCGTTCCCGGAGGATCTGGCACACGTCGCGGAACATGCCGGCATCAGCGCAGAAGAGGTCATCCGCATCCACACAGCCAATGAATACCCGGTCTACATGATCGGTTTCCTGCCGGGATTTCCTTACCTGGGCAATCTGGATAAAAGGATCCATACGCCGCGCAGGAAGACGCCGCGTACGGAAATACCTGCCGGTGCGGTGGGAATCGGCGGGGCGCAGACCGGTGTTTATCCGATCGTATCTCCGGGCGGCTGGCATATTCTGGGGCTCACACCGCTCCGGCTGTATGATCCTTCCGCTGATGAACCGGTCCTTCTCAGAAGCGGAGACCTGATCCGTTTCCGTTCCATCGGTGAAGATGAGTACAGGCAGATCCAGGACACCGGAGGGAGACTATGTTTATAGAAGTGAAGCAGGCCGGTGCGCTGACAACAGTACAGGATCAAGGAAGGTACGGCTTCCAGGGTCAGGGCATCCCCGTATCCGGTGTGCTGGATCCTCTTGCCCTGAAAACCGTCAATATCCTGCTGGGCAATGAAGAGAATCATCCGGTCCTGGAATGCATCGGCATCGGACCGGTGCTGGAATTCACGGATCCGGTATATTTTGCAGTAAGCGGCGGAGCTTTCCCCGCCTTTCTCAATGAAGAAGAGATTCAACTGAATACGGTTTACCAGGCGAAGAAAGGCGACCGCCTGAAAGTAACCTACTCTGCCGTGCACCGCAGCTGCTGCATCGGATTTGCGGCAGACTTTGACCTGATCCCGGTCTACGGCAGCTTCAGTACGGATGTGCGCAGTGGAATCGGTGGGGTAGAAGGAAGAAAACTGAAGAGCGGCGACCGGATTGAACTGAAGAATGTCCGGACAAGGATGCCGGGTCTGAAGAAGAGAAACTGTGCACCGTATCCGGCAAAGGAAGAAATCATTACCCTGCGGATTCTGGAAGGAGCGGATGCCGGTGCATTCACCGATGAAGGAAGGAACACGTTCTACAGCAGTACGTATACAGTATCCCTGCAGTCGGACAGAATGGGTTTCCGTCTGGAGGGACCGTCTCTAGAAACGGTTGATGGAAACGATATCCTGTCTGCCGGAATTGTACGCGGTGCTGTGCAGATCACACCCCAGCAGCCGATCCTGATGATGGCGGACCATGCGACAACCGGCGGATAAACAGTGATCGGTACGGTAATCACCGCGGATCTGCCGAAGGCTTCCCAGCTGATCCCGGGGGACAGGATCCGTTTCTGCAGGGCAACAATGGAAGAAGCACAGCAGGCACTGCGGGAACAGATGGAAAAGCTTGCAGAGCTGAAGAAGCGCCTGGAGCCTTCCGGCATCCTGAAGCTGTTTGCACGATAGGAGGAACGAACAATGATGATCGATCTCAACAGTGATCTCGGCGAGAGCTACGGCCGTTATATACTCGGCAATGATGAAAAGCTGATACCGTTGATTACTTCAGCGAACGCTGCCTGCGGCTTTCATGCCGGCGATCCTGCGATCCTGCGCAGAACAGCCAGGATGATCAAAGAAGCGGGCATCGGTGCCGGCGCCCATCCGGGATTCCATGACCTGCAGGGATTCGGCAGAAGAAACATGGTGCTCTCCCGGGACGAGCTCTATTCCTGCGTCCTCTACCAGCTGGGTGCGCTGGACGCGTTCCTGCGCGCGGAAGGGGTACGGATGGTCCACGTCAAACCGCATGGTGCAATGTACAACATGGCCGCAAAGGACAGAACCATGGCAGACACCATCTGTGAAGCAGTTTATGACTACTGCCCGGATCTGATTGTCCTTGCGCAGGAGAGCGGTGAACTGTACCGGGCAGCAAAGACCAGGGGACTGAGGGCGGCTGCGGAAGTATACGCCGACAGAGCCTACCAGGAGGACGGTACGCTGGTGCCGCGTTCCCTGCCCGGCAGTATGATTGATGATCCGCAGGAAGCGCTTCACAGGGTTATCCGTATGATCAAGGAAGGAAAGGTAACCGCCATCACCGGAAAGGACATTCCGGTCAAAGCGGACTCTGTCTGCGTACATGGTGACGGGGAACATGCCCTGGCATTCGTCCGGGCAATCCGTCAGGCATGCGCCCAGGAAGGAATCACTCTTGCGCCTCTGGCAGAATTCATACAATGAAAAAAAGCCGGTCTTGCCCGGCAGTGCTCAACGGGAATCCGCGAACCAGGTGTCCGCGGTTTTTTTCCGCTCTGTTTTTTTCTTCGGTCCGGCACTGAGACGGAGCCAGACCTGGTGCTGGAGCTCTTCCAGCATGACGGGAGGCATGCGGCGCGTGTCTGCGTCCGGATGCCAGCTGTAGTCGGAATGCCTGTACAGCATGGAGGTATACTCCGTACCATGGTATTCCCAGTGGATTTCAATGCATTTTTTACGGAAGCAGATCTGTTTGATGTTCATAAGAAAACCTCTCTTTCACACAGGTACAGCAAAGTCCTGCTGTCCTGTACTCTGAGAGGTCTTTTCAGATCCACGTACTACTATACAGGTTTTCTGCTTGTTTACAAGCCCCTACACGAGAATATCGCCGGTTTCCGTATCAATGACACCGATATCGGCCAGTGTGATCGGATCAGCGCATTCCGGGCAGAAACGCGGGATCGCCGGTCCCTCGATCAGTGCGCCGCAGGATGCACAGCGGATATAGCATACATAGCGCTTTGCGGCGGTATCCGCCGGAGCGGCAGACGGCGTTTCGAAGGACTCTTCCGTGATGGTGCCCGGTCTGATGGTGTTGATGGCTTCATTGGTCAGAGCATTGCGCTCCATGAAGGCTTCATCATGCAGTACTTCCGATTCCTTCCTGCCGAAGAGCTCAACACGGATATCCGAATCAATGTCAGCGTTCCGGACAGCCATCTTTACAACAAAGCTGGATTCATATTCGTATCTGGGCGGGTCATAGGAAACCTTGTTTCCCTGTTCATCCTTGGTGAAGAGTTCATCCGAATCCTCATTGATCTGTTTCTCAATGGAAACAACATCGTCAAAGGAGAAGATATCCGGATTGGTCCTGCTGAAGTCTGCGCTGCGGGAGATGACGAACTTCCGGCTGCTCTCATCGATCCAGATCTTCTGAGCGTCACCGAAGCTCTTTGTAATGTTCAGTGCGCTGAGCTTCGCTTTGTTCCTGTCGCGGTAGGCAAGGTGTTCCTTTATGAACGCAAGATTCTGGTGCCTGCGGGAGATGTAGGGGGACAGCCGGGAAGTACAGTCCTTGCACAGATGTCCGTCTTCCAGTTTGGTTGTGCCCAGAAGGCCCAGCTTGTTTCCGCAGATATCACAGTATTTCGCATCGAATAATCCCATGAGTGTATCCTCCTGTATCTATACTCATTGTAGCATGTTCTCCGTTCCGGACCGTCAGCGGTACTTCTTTACCGCATCCAGGTGCAGACCGATGATTTTCTCTCTGTCGGCGGACAGGGCAATGCGGGCATTGGCCTGGTCCAGCAGATTGGAATTGAAGTTGCATACCGTTTCTCCGCGGGTATGGCGTCCGTTCAGTTCGATGGTTATGACTGCGGGATGTAGCTCCGCGCAGCTTTCGTCGATGAGCCAGGCAACCGGCAGACTGTCGTGCAGGACAGCGCCCGGCCAGCCGGCCAGCATACGGTAGGTGTCAGCGTACGGCTGCAGGCAGTCCTTCAGGAAGGCGCCTGTGCTGCCGGACTGTGCCATCTTCTCCCGCTCTTCATCGGTGATGTAGACACCCATCGTTGCGTCCAGTCCGAAGACAA
>JAFOIY010000170.1 GCA_017420505.1 Solobacterium sp.
GAAGCACTGATCTGTCCGCACTGCGATGTTGCGATGAGCTATCACAGAACCGAGAATGTGATGAAATGCCATACCTGCGGCTATACAGCACGGGTGCCGCGGGTGTGTCCACACTGTGGATCCACTGCCGGATTCACAACCTATGGATTCGGTACAGAGCGGCTGGAGCAGGAAGTTAATCATTTCTTCCCGCAGTCAAGAGTACTGCGTATGGACGCAGATACTACTTCTGCCAAGAACAGCCATGCACGGATTCTGGAACGTTTCGGCAGGCATGAAGCGGATATTCTCCTCGGTACGCAGATGATCGCCAAGGGACTGGATTATCCGGATGTTACATTGGTCGGCGTCATCAATGCGGATGAAGGCTTGATGCGTACGGATTACCGCAGCTGCGAGATGACGTTCGATCTTCTGATGCAGGCCGGCGGCAGAAGCGGAAGGGCGGAAGATGCCGGTGAAGTCATCTATCAGGTATTCGACCCGGATCACTACGCTGTACAGTGTGTACTTGCCCAGGACTATGAAAAGTTCTTTGTATACGAAATGCAGTTCCGCCATGCCGGACAGTATCCGCCGTACACCTATTTCATCTCGCTTACCATCAGTGCAAAGAGTGAAAAGGAAACGGAACGGTCCATGGATGTCCTGCAGAAACTGCTGGGCGAACAGCTGAAAACCATCGGTCCGCTGGATCTGCCCAAGGTTCAGGACAGATACCGGAGCCGGCTTCTGGTAAAGGGCAAGGATCTGGAATCCATGCGCAGCGTCCTTCGCAGTGTGCTTTTTTCCGATGAGTGCATCAATATGAATGTCAGGGTCAATGTGGAACCGCTGGCACTGGAGCAGGTATGAACGCAAGACAGTATGCACTGGATGTACTGAACCGTGTGATGAGTGAACATGGATATGCTTCGCTGATCATGCGCAGTATGCCGGGCTATTTCAATGATAAGGACAAAGCCTTGATTTCCGAGCTTGTATACGGTACGCTGCGCAACCGTACCTTGCTGGAATATCAATGGAAGGAATATGTAGAGAAACAGACATCTGTACGGACGGAGAATCTGCTGAACATGAGCGCATACCAGCTGTATTTCCTGGACAGAATTCCGGATTATGCCGTGCTCAATGAAGCAGCCGCGCTCGCTGCACCGAAGGACAGGAAATTCGTCAATGCTGTCCTCAGGAAGATGATTTCGGCAGGAACCAAGGAACTGAAATACAGTACGGATTCCGATGTATTGGTCAGAACATCGGTCAACTTCAGTATTCCCCTGTGGATTCTGAAGCTCTGGAAAGCCCATTACGGGGAAGAGACAGCGCTTCAGCTGGCTGAAAGCAACCAGGAACGTCCGGTTGTCTACGGAAGAATCAACACGCTCAGAACAGATCGTACGGACCTGGATCCGGAAAGATTCCGTTTTGTCAATGAAGTGTCTTTCCTGTATGATGGTGTTCTCAGCGACACAGAAGAGTTCAAGGAAGGAAAAGTACTGATCCAGGACCGTTCTTCAGCATTGATTCCTTCCTGGATGGCGCTGGAGCCGGGCATGAGTGTACTGGATGTATGTGCAGCACCCGGCACCAAGACACAGCAGATGGCGATGTACATGGACAACCAGGGGCATATCACAGCCTGTGACCTGTATGAGCACCGGCTGGCACTGGTGGAGGAACTGATGAAGCGTACCGGCACGAAGATCGTGGAGACAATGGTGCGTGATGGAAAGCTCAGCACCGGCTTCGCACCGGAACAGTATGACCGCATTCTGATCGATGCGCCTTGTTCCGGGCTCGGAGACCTGCGCCATAAGCCGGAGATCCGCTGGAATCTCAGACCGGAGGACATTGATGAACTGTGTGGTGTACAGAGTGCACTGCTGGCAAATAACGCTGCATGGCTGAAGACAGGCGGAAAACTGATCTACAGCACCTGTACACTGGACAGGAAAGAGAATGAAACCATGACCCACCGTTTCCTGCAGGAGCATCCGGAAATGGAACTGGAAGAAGAAAGGACCATCTTCCCGTTCGAAGAGAACAGCGATGGTTTCTATGTCTGCAGGATGATAAAGAAGGGAGTATGTTAGAATAACCGTATGGAAACGATATACAGTCTTACCCTGAAGGAACTGGAAACAGTTCTCGGAGAATACGGACAGAAGCCTTACAGAGCCAAGCAGATCTACAACTGGCTGTACAGGAAACATGTTCTGACATTCGAAGAAATGACGGATCTCCCGGCTTCCCTGATTGAAGCGCTTTCTGCACGCTACTGCATCATGCCCGTCACGCTGGTGGACAAGCAGGTGGCGCGGGACGGTACAGCGAAGTACCTCTTTGAACTGACGGACGGCTCTTCTGTCGAAACCGTACTGATGCATTTCAATTTCGGTGAAAGCGTGTGTGTTACAACCCAGATCGGCTGCAGCATGGGATGCGCATTCTGTGCCAGCGGGCTTCTCAAGAAGCAGCGTGACCTGACTGCCGGTGAAATGGTAGGACAGATCATGTACATCCAGCGCGAGCTCGATGAAGCAGAGACCAGAGTCAACAATGTAGTCGTCATGGGCACCGGAGAACCGTTTGACAATTATGACAATGTACTGGACTTCTGCGGTGTGATCAACAGCGATCACGGACTTGCCATCGGTGCGCGTCACATCACGATATCAACATGCGGAATCGTACCGGGCATCGACCGTTTCGCTGCCGGGCATTACCAGTACAACCTGGCCATATCTCTGCATGCTCCGAACAATGAGCTCCGTACACGTCTGATGCCTGTCAATAAAGCTTGGCCGATTGAAACCCTGATCGATTCCCTGAAGCGCTACAGCACAGACAATCATCGCAAGATTACCTTCGAATACATTCTGATCAAGGGAGTGAATGACCGGGACAAGGATGCTGTAGAATTGGCAGAACTGATCCGCGGCATGAATGCCTACGTCAATCTGATTCCCTATAATGAAGTAGAGGAAAACGACTTCCGCACCAGTGATGAAAAGACATCGCTGCACTTCTATGATGTACTGATGAAACATGGTGTCAAAGCTACGCTGCGCAGCAAGCACGGTGACGATATTGACGCAGCCTGCGGACAGCTTAGAGCCCGCCATGAAAGGAACAGATCCGCAGGATGAAATACTACGGAATCACAGACAAAGGCAGCAAACGCGCAAACAACCAGGACAGCTATGTCATCGCCACCAATATGAGCGGTGAGGTTTTTGCGATCGTGTGCGATGGAATCGGCGGCGCAAAGGGAGGCGACACAGCCAGCGGAATCGCCTCTACGGAGCTTTCGGTTGCTTTTTCCCGTACATTGATGTTTACGGAATACCGCAACATGAAAGCCTGGATCAATCACCGGATCACCGAAGTCAACCAGAAGATCAAACAGCTCGGACAGGAGAACGAAGAGCTTACCGGTATGGGCACAACCCTGACCGGAGTCCTGATCACCCACGCCGGCTGCTTTGTCATCAATATCGGTGACAGCCGTACCTATGCCTATACCTACGACGGACATCTCAGGCAGCTGACTAGAGATCATACACTGGTCAACGATATGCTGCTGCACGGCGAAATCACAGCGTCACAGGCGGAGAACAGCGCCAACCGCAATGTCCTGTCCAATGCGCTCGGTGTATGGAATACCGTGCGCTGTGACATTGAGCTGCATACCGAACCGATCGATGGATTCCTGGTCTGTACGGACGGACTGCACGGCTATGTGGATCATGAAACCATGGAACGGATCGTAACCGATGATGCCAACGAACCGTCGCTGCGTACCCGCCGTCTGCTGCAGGAAGCCCTCGCTGCAGGCGGCTACGACAACATAACGATCGTAATTGTAGATCTGGAAAGGGGAAAGGATGAGTAGAAATCTGATCGGCGGAAGATATGAAGTATACAAGCATATCGGCCAGGGCGGTATGGCGGATGTTTTCCTTGCGGTTGATACCATTCTGAACCGCCAGGTCGCTGTCAAGATCATGCGGGGCGATCTGTCCACGGATACAGTCTCCATCATCCGCTTTGAAAGAGAAGCACAGGCGGCTACAGCGCTGTCCCATCCCAACATCGTGGAAATCTACGATATGGGTGACTACAAAGGCCATCAGTACATTGTCATGGAATATGTTCCGGGCAAGACATTGAAGAAAGTGATACAGGACAGGGGTGCGCTGCAGCCGAAGGAAGCGGTTGATATTATGAAGCAGCTGACTTCTGCTATAGGGGAAGCTCATCATAAAGGAATCATCCACCGGGATCTGAAGCCGCAGAACATCATTCTGAAGGATGACGGAACGGTAAAGATCCTTGACTTCGGCATAGCGCTGGCCAAAGGAAATGCACAGATCACTCAGGCAAACAATGTCATGGGATCCGTACACTATCTCGCGCCTGAACTGGCCAAAGGGGAGCCAGCCAGTGCGCAGAGCGATATCTATGCGCTCGGTATCGTATTCTATGAAATGCTGGTAGGAGATGTACCGTTCAAAGCGGAAACAGCAGTCCAGGTCGCTCTGATGCAGATGAGGAACGATATACCGGATGTACGCAGCTACAATCCGGATATCCCGCAGTCCGTTGAGAACATCATCAATAAAGCAACAGCCAAGGATCCGCTCATGCGCTACAACAAGTGCTATGAGATGTTCAACGATCTCCGTACCTGCCTGAGAGCGGACAGAGTAAACGAAGAAAAACTGATTCTTTCACCGAAACATGATAAGAACAGCAGCGGATTCGATACACAGGCAACGGACATCAATAACCGGAAAACGAAACAGAAGAACGCTGTGGAGCGCCCCGGAAGAAGGATTCATCCGGAACGGATCCTGCTGGGCATTCTGCTGACCTGCCTGCTTGTCGGCGGTGGTTATTTCGTGCTCCAGGGACTGGAGATCTTCCGTCCCCAGAGCCGCATGACAGAGGTGCCGGCGATCACCGGCATGACCCTGCAGGAAGCCAGGGATGTATGTACAGAGAGTTCTCTTGTACTGGATACAGCAACAGTCGAATATGTCCTGACGGACAATACGGAAAAGGGCATGATCATCACCGTGGATCCGCCGGTCGGTACGGAAGTGGAGAAGGGCAGCCGCGTGTCGGTCATGGTATCGTCCGGCATCGGAGCGACAATCGGGAATTACGTCGGCTGGAATGTCATGGACGCACGCAGTGATCTGTCCAAATACGCCATGCTTGATGTAGAAACGACGCACGAGGATACAGAAGAGGCAGAAGGCGGCATCATCATCCGCCAGGAGCTTCTCAATCCCGGTGACCGGTTCAATATTGCCAACAAGGCCAAAATCCGCCTGGTCTACGCTTCCTATCCGACGATCGTCATTCCTGAGAACATCATCGGCATGCCGATTGATGACGCTTCAGCATTGCTGGAATCCCTCGGTGCTGTGGTATTCATTTCCAGCCTTTCTACGGAAGGTCTGTCGGAGACGGAAATAGCCAATCTCCCGTCCGGAGTTGTCATCAAAACCAACCCGGATACCGGTAATTCCTATACCCAGGAAGAAGAGAACTTCGTTACGATCTTCTACTACAACTATTGATATGAAGGCAAGAATACTGAAGATTGTATCCAAGGATTACCGTCTGGAACTGGAGGACGGCCGTATCGTGGATGGTATGCTGCAGGGAAAAGTACGGCTGCAGATGACACCTGCGGCAGGTGATTTCGCGGAAGCGGTCAACACAGACGGCAGATGGATGATCAGAAAGATCCTGCCAAGGCGGAACCATCTCATACGTCCGTTTGTAGCGAATGTCGATCAGGCATTGATCGTCATGAGTGTCCATGATCCGGAGTTCTCGGATGTACTGATCGACCGTCTCTGCTTCCTGATCGTCCATGCAGGCATTGAGCCTGTTCTGATTGTTACGAAATGTGATCTTGGACCGGATCCGGAGACGGAAGAGCGCATCCGGGAGTATGAAAACGGACCGGTACGGGTGATACGGACCGCGCGCGATACGCTCGATGAATCGCTGAAGGATCTGCTGAGCGGAAAGATATCTGTACTGACCGGA
>JAFOIY010000171.1 GCA_017420505.1 Solobacterium sp.
CTCGGTGTACTGTAGGTCAGACCGATCAGTTCCTTCTTCTCATTGAACTTCGGCATGGATCCGTAGCCATCACTGGTCATCGTCATATGATCCGTACCTGCCTCAGCGAAGGCATGCACCACCATATCCGCCGTCTTCCGGTTTTCATCCAGCGTCTCACCGGCTGTAATGTCGACAAAGCCGCCCATCTTCATGAACTTGATGCCGTCCTCCCACAGCGCAGCGTTCCTGGTCATGTGCGTCGGCAGATACTTGGTGATCGGTACATCCGCATGTTCAACCGCATAGAACAGCGGATCCAGCTTTGCCGGACCGTCACCCATATGGATGGTCACGAAGCCGGCTTTTCCGGACAGCAGACCGGCACGTCTTGCGGCTGTGCCAAGGCGGATCAGCTCTTCGCCTGTGATGTTGGAGCTGCGGTGATCGGACATCGCTGTCTTGACGCCGATGATCTGGCTGAACAGCATGATGTCACGTTCTACGTCTCCCGTCAGTGTCACTGTCGGCAGACCGTAGGAACCTGACAGCATCCAGCAGGTAATGCCCAGTTCATTGTAGGATTTGCACTTCTCCAGCAGATTCTCCAGACTCCGGGAGATGCCGTCTGTACCGAGCAGGCCGACAACCGTGGTAACACCTGCACCGACAATGATGGACAGCTGGGACTCCGGCACTCTGGTGGTCGGACCGCCTTCGCCTCCGCCGCCGGTGATGTGCTCATGGATGTCCAGATATCCCGGTACGACAATGTGTCCGTCCACATCAATCTTTTCGACTTCATCAATTCCATCGTACTCATCAATGTGATCCGCAATACGGACGATCTTCTCCCCTTCAATCAGGATATCCCTGATTCCCTGAGGCTGCGGTGCGTACAGATTCGCATGTTTGATTACTTTCATATTCGCGTTCTCCTTCTGTTTTCCGAACTGATTTTCCTTTCAACGATGATCACAGTGCGGCAGGATTCCGATGTTCGCAGGGAACAGCCACCAGGCATTTGCCGCAGCCTCCCCCACCGTAGGTCTCCCGCAGATAGCCTGCGTATTCGCCGCACTTCTTCACACTGCGCATCCGCTCCAGTGTAATCGCGCCGGACGGACAGCGCTTTGCGCAGACACCGCACCGGATGCAGTGCTCATAGATTCCGGTATACTGCAGTTCTGTCGGCTCCAGTTCCAGGTCGATGATCAGGCTGGCTGCCATGGTGCCGCAACTTCCCTTTTCCGTAATCATATGCCGGTGGATTCCGAACGTCCCCAGCCCGGCCGCAAAGCCGGCATGTCTGGTTGACCAGGAAGGCATATAGTGCAGTTCTCCGTCTTCAAGAGGTACCGGCTTGACCTGCATACGAGGATCCGTCAGCGGTGTACAGACCCGGATTCCTGCCTGTTCCAGCTTCTCCGCCATTTCCAGCGACAGTTTCCTTGCCAGTGCACTGCCTGCCGGATAGCCGTATTTCCACGCTTCATTGATCGGTCCTTCGGCAATCCTTGCCCGGCTGCGGATTTCCTCCGTGTACGGGAAGAAGAAGGCGATCACCGTCTTCGCTCCCTCCAGCCACTCTTCGGGAGCCATCCACTCCGGCCCGATCACTTCCGGTTTCTTGAATTCCCGGAAAATGGGATCCGCTGCTGCAGCGAAGCCGATCAACGGTTCTTCCAATACCGGAACATCGATGTTTTCTTCCGGCAGATGGACGGTATTGTCCAGGGAGCTGCGGAACACATCCAGCAGCAGGCTGATCACTTCTTCCCTGTTCATCCGGGTTCACTCCTTTTTCTGCTTTTCAGCAGACTTACTGATAGATTCCGGTGCTTCCCAGCGGAATCTCCACGACTTCCGCCATCTTGGTCAGACAGACTTCGATCTGCTCCGAAATCTCCGATACAATCCGTTCCGTAATCTCCTCGTTCTTTTCCTTCTCCAGGTTCTTGTACAGGGTAGAACGCACTTCCTGGGAGATCCGGTTCAGTCTGACTTCGAAGTAGGACTTCGGCATCACTTTCCTTGCCGGTACCGGTATGCGTACATTCAGCATCGCACCCTGCATCTTCTCCTTGCCCAGCGCCAGCACCAGCAGGGAAATCAGCGCGCCTGCCAGAATGCCCGGCAGCCCTTCCGCAATCATCGCAATTCCCCCACCGCCGCACAGCAGTCCGATCAGGATGGATACAATCGTATCGATCATCCAGGTGAACTCCTCCACAGCGAACAGATCCTTCGCATCCACCTTGATCTCAATGTCCGACAGGGACAGGTAGGAACTCAGGCTCAGTGCCGAATACGGTACATTGTGCTTCACGCAGATGGGCATTGTATATTCTTCCAGCGCATAGCTGATGGTCTTCAGCCAGGCAGTCACCGGCTTCATCATCATCTTTCTGGCTTCTTCGGTATGCAGGTAGGCATCGATCTCCTTCTGCAGGATTTCATCGATTTCCGCCAGTTTCTCGATTTCGCCCTGGCGCCACCGTTCAATCACCGGCAGGGCTACATTCTCCAGAATCGGTTCTACAAACTCATCCACAGCACTCCGGTACAGCTCATCGATATGCGAACTGACAATGTTCTCCACGGTGCTGGATTCCTTGAGCCGTTCAATCTCCTGCTTGAATTCCCTCAGTTCATCATCGATCTTCCCGCAGTAGGCCAGTCCTCTGGCTACAGAGAACTCCGGCTCCCTGCCGCTGATCATCACCGCTTCCGGGAAGACTTCCTGGCACCATTTCTTTACAGCCGGCAGACGGGATACACCGCCCGTCAGGAACACCAGTTCCGGCTGCTTCTCCGTAATGCCTTCCCTGGCCTGGCGCAGACTGTCCATGAATACTTCCCGGAACGATCTGCCGTTCAGCTTTTCCACCGGCTTGTTCAGCAGAGCGTCTGCTGTCTTTTCATTCATCCGGAGCGTCATGCGCACCGGGAACCTGGTATAGCGGATGGTCACCGTCTGTACACATTCATTCTTCTTCCAATACTCTTCATCGGAGAAGTACTTCTCCTTCAGCCTTCTTGCGGCGAACTCGCAGTAGCTGCGCCACGCTTCGCTCTCCGCAAAGATCTTCCGGATCTTCTTTTCGTCACCGGACTGCGCAATCGCTTCCTCGAGCAGGATTTCATCCATGATTCCACCGCCCAGGACGACTTCTCCACCGGTCTTCAGCTCCACTTCCTTGCCGCCCATGATGTAGGCAAAGTCTGTCGTAGAGGATCCGATATCCACCACCAGTACCGGCTTGGACAGAATATCGTAGCCGACCTGCAAATGCCTGGACTGGCAGGCACTGACCAGTGCCGCTCTGGACTCGGAGATGATCTTTGCCGGTGGATAGCCCACCGTTTCAAAGATGCTCCGGTACTCCTCCCGGGCATTCCGGTCCCAGCCGGCAGGACAGCCGATGTAGAAGCTGCAGTCATCCCCCTTGATCAGATCGGAATTCAGATACAGCTCGCCCAGCACACCGGCCGCAAAGCTCCTGACATCCTTGACCACGGAAGAATCCATCAGGAAACGGCTCTTGAAGCGCAGTTTCCTGACCATAGCGTCCGGTTCATAGCAGGCACCTTCACCTATGATCAGCTGGCCGTTGCGCAGCAGTGCATAGGCCGTAATAAAGCTCTGTGCATCCTTGACCGTCAGCACCTCCGGTACCAGCTGGTCTTCCTTTGCAAGTTTCGTTACCGCGCTCTCGGCATCACCGAGATCAAATCCATAGAACGTATTCATAGCTTCGCTCCTGCGGTCAGTCCCTTTTTCAGGACTGCCTGATCCATTACGATGGCCGGCCGTACGGTACCGCCTTCTCCGGGCAGGGTATCAAACCAGGAACGGTCTCCCTCATCCAGTACGTCAATGTTCCGGTTGTGCAGATAGTACTTGATATGCTGGATGACTTCCGTGCTGAACTCATTGTCCGGCCGGGCATACGCATCCTCCAGCAGCTGAGCAAGCAGCGAGATCTCATGCGGATCAATGTCCTTCTTTTCGTTCTCGAGCGTTCTGCGCTTGTCGATGGTCTCCTGCGTACGGATCTCTTCCAGCATCCTGTCTGCCGTCAGTATGCAGGAATACAGATGACGGTAGACCTTATCCGCATCGTATTCGATTTCTACATTGATCTGACTGTTGGACTTCCTGGGCCGTCCGTGGGCACTCAGCCCGGCCAGGAATACGCACAGCAGAGCTGCCGCCAGCAATACAGCGAACAGCGGCAGATTGATCACCAGCTGGACAGCGCGCACGGACATCAGCAGCAGGATTGCCGCAGCCGCTCCGCAGCCCAGGCCGATGCCCAGGAACACCCACATCCTCGGGCTGATCTTCCTCTTCTCCGCTTCCTGGTTCAGGGCAGTGTAGGAATACAGTTTCGCTTCCTTGACGCTGTCCACCAGGGAAGCGGAAGCCCGCAGACTCTGTATGATGCTGTAGGACGCTGTCTTCACACTGTCGCTTTCTTCCTTTTCGTTGTACAGAAAAAGAAGTCTGCCCAGTTCGGCATCCACTTTCTTGATCAGCGTCTCTGCACTGCGCAGACCGTTGATCTCGTTCAGAAAACGTTCTTTATCCTTTTCCAGGAGACTCTGCAATGTAGGCATCGTTCATCACCCCTGTTTCTTCATCAACCCCATCTTATCATAAATCCTGTGTCATATTCTCCCGCAGCATCACCCGGATGTGCTGCTGCAGCAGTTCCTTGAACCGAAGGTACTGCAGGACATCCTCTTCAGCCGGAGCTCTCCCGCAGTTCAGTGCTTCATATACGTTTCTTCCGGCATCACAGTGCGGCAGCGGTACGGTCTCCGTGCTCTGCGGCACTGTCCTGCCTACCTTTACCCTGCAGGAGATCACCGGGGGATTTCTCTGCGCATCCAGAATCAGCCGTTCGGATTCCAGCAGGGGGATCTCAGTACATTCCAGCTTCTGGTACGGTGCCAGCAGGATCTCGTGCTCGTCGGATTTGGCGTAGTGGGGCAGCGCTTCCGTGAAGTCCAGGGCCGGAAAGCCGGCGGGGATTTCAAAGCGGAGCAGGGCAATGCCTGTACGGTCCTGATAGGCAGGCAGAAAGCCGGCCGTAGACGTTGAAGTAAAGGACAGGGTCATGCCGCTGCACCGCTGTGCCTCAAAGTCCGAATAACGCTCCACCCTGTATGTATGCCTGGTTTCCGGCTTTCCCGCCCGGCAGAGTGCAGAGATCAACTGACGGTACATCTCCAGCAGACGCTCATTGTCATCAAAGAAGGAAGGGTTCAGCTTCTTGCCTTCCGCAGCTCTGGCACATTCATTGCGCAGTCCCGGATACAGCAGGGAATTGATGGTCAGATAGGCTCTGCGGTCGGAAAAGAACGGATCCTCTCCTTCCGTATCCCCTTCATACCAACGCAGTGCTCTGTATTCTTCTTCCGTAATCATATTGGTCATCCCAGCAGCAGGAAGAGCCAGTGGGCTGCGGCACCAGCGGTGATTCCACCGATGGTGTGGCAGAGCACGGCTTTCCCGATCAGTTCCCGGCAGTGCAGTGTATCCATCATGGACGCGTGTGTACTGAGATAGCCGCTCCAGCACATGCACATAGCGGTGAACACAGCGATATCGTTTGCCCCGGCCAGGCCTTTGGCCACCAGGTTCGCGGTCAGTCCGAGGGAAGCACCGGCTGCTCCCAGCGCTGTCACCGGTACACCAATCGCTTCCGGGGAAGAGAATCCGAACAGCGGGCGCAGGAGAAAGCTCATCTTTCCGGCCAGCAGCGGCAGCAGGCGGATGCCTTCGTAGGCAGAACCGGTATAGGCACCGCTTTCCGACGGTCCGTTGATCAGCATCATGACGATCGTACAGATGATCAGTACACCCGGGATGATACTGACACCCATGCGTACACCGCTCATGCCGCCTTCCAGCAGGGCTGCCATCGCTCTGCCGGGGACACTGCCTTCCCGGACGATACGCATTCCTTCCGGAATCTGTCCTTCATCCCCTTCTCCCTGGGGCATCATTTCCTCTGTTCCGAACACCCGTTTCGTAAATACCAGCATCAGCCGGGTGCTGACAACACTGCCGATGGCTGCACCGGACAGACCGACCAGCACCGCACCGGCAAGGGAAGTGCCTGCCAGGGAAGACAGGCTGTACATATAGGTACAGACGATCAGCCCCATGCCGAAGGAGGTTCCCAGATTCGTCAGCGCCGGGAACTGGTACTTCCGGAAATAGCGGCGGAATCCTTTGTCTTCCGCCAGGGTCAGGATCGCCGGGTTGTCGGACAGGAACGTCGTAGCGATTCCCAGCGCTGCGACTCCGGGAAGATCGTACAGCGGTTTCATCAACGGCTGGAGGATCCGGTGGATCAGCGATACAAAGCCGAATTCCGCCAGCAGGGATGATACCGCGCCCATGATCACACAGACTGCGGTGATGTACAGCACCGTATCAATCAGAAGACGGTACGCTGTGTTCATGATGGTATTCAGGGTGTTCGCCAGTCCCATGCGGACAGCGAACAGCGCAAAGAAGGCAACGAAGATCAGCGGAAATACCAGGGTTTCTGTACTGATCTCTTTTTTGTAGGCCGGTCGGGTTTCCTGCATCGGGTTCACCTCGCTGTTGTTTTCTTCCGTATCCTGCCTCCGGACGATGCCGGAGTGCTTTGAGTTCGCTCTGAACATAGTATAAAGTATAACTATGGATCAGAACATCAACTCACCGCTGGTTTCGGTCATAATTACGATATACAACACGGCACCGTGGCTGGAAGCGTGTCTGGACAGTGTGGCCAATCAGAGCCTGACAGACATTCAGATCGTCTGCGTAGACGATGGCTCCACGGACAGCAGCCGGGACATCCTGGAGGAATACCGCCGGAAGGACAGCAGGATAACCATCATCAGCCAGGAAAACCACGGGATCAGCGCTGCCCGCAATGCAGGGGTACGCGCTGCTGAAGGCCGGTTCCTGTATTTTGTTGATGCGGATGACTGGATTGAGCCGGAAACGCTGGGTGTTCTGGCCGTTGAAATGGTAGAACGGGAACTGGATATCCTGTGTCTGAACGGTATCTGCTATGGCGACGACGAGCAGACACAGGCATTTGCCGA
>JAFOIY010000172.1 GCA_017420505.1 Solobacterium sp.
ATTCCTGGTCTGTCCAGTATACCTGTTTTGAACGAGGTGAGAAGCAGACAGCATTTGCTGCCTATGTTGAGACCGTGCTGGACCACTGGCTGGAAGAACTGCCCATTGAGCAGAGAAAAAAGTTCATTGATACTGTATTCGATGCATTGGAGGCTACAGGAGCACAGTCTGTACAGGATATCCATCAGAGTCCGGTAAAGACATTCCTCTCTTTCATGGATGAACTGCGTAGATCGGATCCAGAACTTCAGCAGAATATCAGTGCTGTTCTGAAGGAACTGTCTTCCACGGGACTGGATGAACTGAAGGAAGCGTTCGACAGCCGGATCCGCAGACAATAGCCGCTGCAGTGTATGATGGGTCTTCTCACAAAAAGGATCAAACGGTACTGCAGAAACCGGTTCAGGCTTCTGAATGCAAGAATATGCATGAGGAAGATGGGCTTTATGCTGGAAGACGGACTCTACTGCTTCAGTGCAGAAAGTTTCCGGCCGGCAGAAAGAGGGGACCGCAATCCTTTCCGGCTGATCAGGATAAGGACAGCCCATAAATATCCAAAGACATATACAGAAGGCAACTGCTACATCACGTCCTACCATTGGACGCTTGTATTCGATGATTATACCTATCAGACTGAAAAGAACCGGAAACGGTATGCCCGGAAGTCGGAAAGAATCAGACAGTACTGGCACAGGCTTCCATATCCTGCAATGGAAGTGATCCTGGATGATGATTACTGTATGTATATCTACAGAACAGTACACGGAAAGAACTACTTCACAGACGGAAAGCAGTTTGATGAAGATCATTTCTATGATTATCTTGATCTTCTTTTCTCTTCATTGGTCAATGCAGACATACAGTATGAGACAGTGCGCATGAAGGATACTGACCATGAAGCAGGCTATTGTGTACAGCACGGGGATCCATACTACAAGAACGTCATCTGGGCAGACGAGGGTCCGGTAATCATCAATACCGACGATGTTGGATATTTCCCGCTTTTCTACGATGTATTCAGTTTTCTTTTCGATTCTCCGCACAATTCTTTTTTCAGCAATGCATATGAATTCATCCGTTCAGCGGATTTCCAGAGCAGGATGAAGGACATCTGCTGTAAACTGGCAATTGAATACAGTGAAGATGTGACGGATCTGTATCTTGCGGCGCGGCATTATTACTATATCAACAGGATGAACAGCAATACCCGGTTCGAGAACATTGATTATCACATGCATAACTATGTACATGCGGATCTGTCCGGATTTCCTCTGGCTTCTGAAGCAGTGGAGGAATACCATGTCCGTCTCAGGAAGTACGGTATTGAGAAAACATTCATGCAGGAACTGTCCTGGTCGGCAGCGAAGAAAGTACGGAAAATCAAAGAAAAGGCTTGGAAGTTCATAGAAATGAGGGGGGCTTTCAAACGGATTTCCTTTTTTCTGGAGGATGGAGAATACTATTACAATCAAGGCCGGTTCGGCAAGGCTGATAATCATCGGAGGGTGAATCCACTTAGAAAAGTCCGTGCAGAATCATCCGAAAAGCATCAAACAGTATACAATCACGGTACATACAATGTCCGCAGGGAACATACTGTCTTTACGTTCGATGATATGACCTGCTTTATTGAGAACAATCCCGTGCGCTATGCAGAAATCAAATCACGAATGGAACAGAATCCGGAAAAACTGCAGAGTCATGCAGGCATTGAATTCTACGATGACAAATGCATATTTATCTGCCGGACGGCTGACAGTATAAACTGTCTGCTGGAGCAGGAAAGCATCGCTCAGCAATGAAAAACAACAGTATTAAGTTCTGTAGAAGCAGCTACATTCTCTTTCAGAAGGAACTCAAACGTAGAATCAAATGACCGGGTGATCTGTATCATCCGGTCATAGTTCTGTATGGTCATGCAGGGACTGCTTGATTCTGGCAAAGACGGCATCTTCTCCTTCTTCGGCGATCATGGTCAGGATCCGTTCAAACTGCGCTGCTGTATCCGGATGCATCGCCTGCTTACCCACAGTGGTCAGGAAGTACTGCAGCGGAGCATCCGGGGTATACTTGTCTTTGTTGTAGATGCGGGAAGCGGCTACACGGTCGCAGACGCTCTCAATGACGTAACGGTAGGGCATACGTACAGGCACAATGCCGTCCTTGGAGGAGTCGAACCAGTAGTCGTAATGATGCTTGTTCAGCCCCCGGTGATGAATCCATCCCGGTGCGTATCCCTCCGCTTCACGCTGGGCATCCCACGGGGTGCGGTATCCCTGGTAGTACCGGACACTCGGCCAGAACTCCGCCGGGGAGTATTTGGACAGATCATGGACCAGTCCCTGGTAGTACAGGCCGCACTGGAAACAGTACCGGCGCACCAGTCTACGGTGTTCATGCACGGTTTTCAGATGTCCCGCCAGCCGGGCAGCGAACGGTGTTTGAGTACGTTTTTCCTTCATATCCGCTTCATTGTAGAACGCCGTCTTTTGTTATGCAATAGGGTGGGCTTTGCATTATAATGATATGAGGAATCGGGAGAACAACATGAGCCGACAGAGCAACAGAGAGAAAGCGGTTTTCTGCATTTACCAGGGACTGCTTGTACAGAGGGATACAGAAGAACTGATCGAGGACAATCTGACAGAGGAGGAACGCACGGAGGATCCGTACATCCTGCGCGTAATCCGGCAGGCGAACGACGGAAAAGAGCGCTACATCGCCATGCTGGATCCGCTGCTGGATGACTGGAGCTTTCACCGTCTGGGCTATGTGGAGCAGGCAATCCTGCTGTGCGGCTGCGCAGAGAGCGAGATCGGGGAAGTAGCGATGCCGGTCATCATTGACGAGTGCGTACGCATTGCCAAACTGTACGGTGATGATTCCTACCGTCTGATCAATGGAGTGATGGACAGGATATGATCGGCAGAATCCGGGAATTTGATGAAATCCTGAAGAAGGAAACAGGCCGTATAACGGATTCCAGGCTGCTGGAAGCGATGGAATACTCATTGCTGGGCGGAGGAAAGCGGATCCGTCCGCACCTGCTCTACAGCGTTCTTGCCGGCTACGGAAAGGATCTATCACTGGGTGATCCGTTCGCCTGTGCCATTGAGATGGTGCATACCTACTCCCTGATCCATGATGATCTACCGGCAATGGACAACGATGAGCTGAGAAGGGGAAAGCCGACCAACCATGTCCGCTTCGGAGAAGCCGCGGCCATACTTGCCGGAGATGCACTCCTGACCTATGCGTTCGAAGTGTGCACCCACAGCAGTGCTCCGGCAGAGCAGATCGTCCGGATTGTGAACCTGCTGGCACACGGTGCCGGACCTGACGGTATGGTGCTCGGCCAGGTGTACGATACACTGGAGGAGAAAGATGCGGACTGGGCGTTCCTGGAACGGACCCACGCACTCAAGACAGGACAGATGTTCGCGGTTCCGCTGGCAGCGGGGGCTGTACTTGCGGAGCGCAGCGAAGAGGAAATACAGCGCTGGTACAGGCTGGGAATCCGTCTCGGCCTGGCATTCCAGGTCCAGGATGACCTGCTGGATGTACGATCCAGCGCGGAAGAGCTCGGAAAGACGAATTCGGATATCAGAAACAACAAAACCACCGGTGTTACTCTTTTAGGGGAAAAGAGGGCAGAAGCACTGATGGCGTCACTGTATCAGGAATGCGACGATGCTCTGGATCAGTTCGGGGGATTTGATCCGGAGGAACTGCGCAGCCTGATAGCATCGACATGCATACGCAGCATATAGGAGGTCCCCTATGGATCTGAAAGAAATCAAGGATCCTTCCGTTCTTAAAGAACTCAGTATGGAAGAACTGAATGACCTGGCAGGTCAGATCAGGTCTTTTCTGATACACAGTGTTGCAAGGACCGGAGGCCATCTGGCATCGAATCTCGGTGTAGTTGAGCTGACGATCGCTCTGCACTGCGTTTTTGATTCTCCGGAAGACAGAATCTTCTTTGATGTAGGACATCAGTCCTATGTGCATAAGATCCTGACCGGCAGAGCAGAGCGCTTTGATACACTCCGGCAGTACAACGGACTGAGCGGATTCCAGAAGAGAAGGGAATCAGAGCACGATGTCTGGGAAGCCGGACACAGCTCCACAAGCCTCAGTGCAGCGCTGGGCATGGCTGTCAGCCGGGATCTGCAGGGTAAGGACTACCACATCGTTCCTGTGATCGGCGATGGTTCGATTTCCTCGGGAATGGCTCTGGAAGCTTTGAATTCCATCGGTGCCGAGAAGAAAAGAATGGTTATCATCCTGAACGACAACAACATGTCCATATCCCAGAACGTCGGTGCATTGTCCATGAACTTCGCCCGGCTCAGAGCGGCGAAAACATACAATTCCTTCAAAAGGAACATGAAGAATGCCCTGAACCGGACAAATGTCGGAAAAGTGGTCTATCAGGGTCTGAAGAATGTTAAGGACGCAGTCCGTGACTCGGTTGTGGACCGGGGAATCTTCGGCGATTTCAACATCAACTACCTGGGACCGGTGGACGGCCACAACATCCATGACCTGATCCAGGTGCTCAATGTTGCGAAGGAGCATGAAGAGCCTGTTGTTGTACACGTAATTACAAAGAAAGGGAAGGGGTACCTTCCATGCGAGGCGGACAAGGACGGACGCTGGCACGGTGTCGGTCCCTTCAATGTGGATACCGGAAAGCAGATCCATGAAGTGCCGGAAGGCTGGCTGACATGGAGCGGAGCGGTCGCAAGGTCGGTGCTGGAACTGGCGGAACAGGATGAACGCATCTGCGCCATCACACCCGCGATGATTACCGGAAGCTGTCTGGAGTCATTCTTCGCTCGCTTCCCGGAGCGTTCCTTCGACTGCGGCATTGCCGAGGAACATGCCGTTACGTTTGCGGCCGGCATGGCCGTTTCCGGCATGCGTCCGTTCGTGTCGGTATACAGTTCCTTTATGCAGCGTGCGTATGATCAGATCAACCATGATGTTTGCCGAATGGACCTGCCGGTTGTCTTCGGCATTGACCGGGCCGGGCTTGTCGGCGCAGACGGCGAAACGCACCACGGTGTGTTCGATCCGGGAATCCTCAAACCGCTGCCCAACCTGATCCTTGCGCAGCCGAAGGATGCGCAGGAAGCGGCCGATCTGCTGTATACGGCTTTCCATCAGGATCATCCCTTTGCCATACGATATCCGCGCGGTGAGACAAAAGCGGATGTTTCCGCGTACCATGAGATTCCGGTCGGTTCGTGGGAGACCTGCTACGAACCTGCAGAAGCGAAGGCAGCAGTGCTGACCTACGGCACTGATGTAGAGCGTGTCTGCAGCAAATTCTCCGTCAACGGGATTCCGGCAGAGGTAATCAACTGCCGCTTCTTCAAGCCGATGGATACCGCCTGTCTGGACCGGATTGCTGGGATGAATGTTCCGGTGATTGTCTATGAAACGGATCTGCTGGAAGGCGGCCTCGGGGCGTCTGTTCTGGAATACTACGGAGACAGGCACATCAATGTGCAAGTCTACCGGATCGGGATCAAAGACCACTATGTACAGCAGGGTTCGGACAAGCTGCTGAGGAAAGCAGAGGGCATCAGTCTGAACGATCTGACGGATCTGCTGGACAGAATTATATGATTACACATCTGTATATAAAGAACTTCATCCTGATTGATGAAGCAGATCTGGACTTCGAAGATGGTTTTTCAGCTTTCGTCGGTGAGACGGGAGCCGGCAAATCCATCTTTATTGATGCGCTTTCCCTGCTGTGCGCAGACAGAGCAAGCACCTCCTACGTCGGCAGAAACAGCGATAAAGCGATCATTGAGGGTACATTTACACTGCAGGACAATGTCCATGCCAGGCAGACACTGCTGGATGCCGGGTTTGATGTAGAAGAGGAAACCGTCTTTACACGGGAATTCACGCGTTCCGGCAGAAGTACGGTCCGCATTGATCACCGCACGGTACGTCTGTCCTTCATGCGGGATGTGCTGAAATACGAAATGGATATCCATGGCCAGCGGGAGACGGAGGATCTGCTCAATGCCCGGGAACACTTGCGCTATCTGGATGAGTATGCCGGAAACGGTGCGCTTCTGCAGCAGATAGCGGAGAAATACGGGTCCTGGCAGTCTCTCTGCAGTGAGCGGGAGAAAGCACTGGAGGAAACGTTCAATGAAGAAGAACTGGAATTCCTGCAGTACCGGATCAAGGAAATCGATGAGGCAAAGCTCAGGGACGGGGAAGAAGAGGAATTGCTGGCGCGGGAGAAGCGGTTGAAGGCGCTGGCAAACTCTTTGGGTGCGCTCAATCGCTCTGTCAGCCTGTATGAGGCTGTTTCAGACGGATTGTATGAACTGAACAAATGTGTACAGTCCATTGATGATTCCCTCGCACAGGAGCTGAAACAGGCTGTAAACGACAGCTACTATGCAATTGATGATGCGATCGGCCAGCTGCGGCATACAGCCAACGGATTCGAGTACAGTGAACGGGAGATGGACAGCATTGAAGAGAGGCTGTTCCAGATCCAGAAGCTGAAGCGGAAGTACGGCAGGAGCATCCATGAGATCCTGGAGAGACGGGCTTCCATGCAGGAACAGGTTGACCGCTTCAGCAACCGTGCTGAATGGCTGGATACCATGGAGAAGAAGATCCAGGCTGTATACAGCGAGTATGAAGAGGCAGCGCTGCTGCTGCACCAGTCCCGCGAAAAGGCCGGTACAAAGCTGGATCAGGCTGTTCTGGCGTCCATTGAGGGACTGTACCTGCCTGATGCCCGATTCCGTACGGTGCTGGAGAAGAGCAAGCCGTCTGCGAACGGTATGGACCGTGCGGAATTCATGGTCAGCATGAACAAGGGTGAGGGTCTGAAGCCGATGAGCACTGTTGTCAGCGGCGGCGAACTGTCCCGTTTCATGCTGGGCATGAAGACGGTCTTTGCCGGGCTGCATGGAATACGGACGATCATCTTTGATGAAATCGATACCGGTGTCAGCGGCAAGGTCGCTTCGGCCATCGGACATAATATGCAGAAACTCTCGGCAGATGCCCAGGTGTTCAGTGTTACGCACTCTGCGCCGGTAGCGGCCTGTGCAGACCGGATCTATCTGGTAGCCAAGGAAACGGAAGGGGAGAGAACCCGTACGTATATCGATATGCTGGAGCCTGAGGACGCCATCGTACAGCTGGCGCTGATCGCTTCTGGAAAGCGGACCGACGCTTCAGAGAAAGCTGCCCGCGAGCTGTACGAGAGGAGCCGCCGGAGCTGATATGGCAAAGGTGTATTTTCACATTGATCTGAACGCTTTTTTTGCGAATGCGGAGATTCTGCTTGATCCCTCCCTGAAGGGAAAGCCGGTTGCGGTATGCGGCAATACGCGCAGATCGGTGGTATCTACCGCCAGCTATGAAGCACGTGCTTTCGGCGTACACAGCGCTATGCCGCTGAGCGAAGCGAAAATGCTGTGCAGGGATCTGATCGTTAGGGAAGGGCACTATCACTTCTACCGGGAACTGTCCCGGGATTTCATAGCGATCGTAGCGGAATATGCGGATGAGCTGGAGCAGGCATCCATCGATGAATGCTACGCGGACATGACGGAAAGCATCAAGCTTTTTGAAAAGCCGCTGGACCTGGCCTGGACAATCCAGAAACGGATTCTGAATGAACTCGGCATTCCTTGTTCCATAGGAATCGCACCGAACATGTTCCTGGCCAAGACCGCCAGTGATATGAAGAAACCCATGGGCATTACGGTCCTGCGGCTGCGGGAAGTGCCGGATAAGCTCTGGCCTCTGCCGATTGCCGAGATGAGAGGGGTAGGGAAGAAGACAGCTCCGTATCTGGAGGAGATGGGTATCCAAACCATCGGTGATCTTGCCCGTTGCAAGGATACGGCAGCGCTCAGTGATATCTTCGGAAAGAATACGGATTTCATGATCAGAAGGGCCAACGGCTATGACGACCGGACCATCATCAAGGAATGGGATGCCCGCTCCATGGGCGTCTCAGAGACCTTCCTGGATGATATAACCGACTATGACGAACTCCGGGGCATCCTGCGGGCTCTATGCAGGAAGCTGAGCGAACGGATGCGCCGGGAAAGAAAAGCCGGCAGGCTCATTACGGTACGCATCAAATACTATGATTTCACAACCAATGACAGAGCATCGCACGGTACCGTTCCTGTATACAGCGCGGATGACCTTTTTGTCGGGGCAATCGCTGTGTTTGATGAACACTGGACAGGGGAACCGGTCAGGCTGCTGGGTGTCACCTGCAGTGATTTTGCGGA
>JAFOIY010000173.1 GCA_017420505.1 Solobacterium sp.
CATGGATACCAGGTTCTGTCCCTGAAGGATCTGCCCGAAGAAATAGACATTGAAGAGAACGGTACCACGTTCGCCGAAAATGCCGTCATCAAAGCCCGGAGTGTAACGGACCGCTTCGGTATGGAAGCCATTGCGGACGACTCCGGCCTGGAGATCGATGCGTTCGGGGGAGAGCCGGGTGTACATAGTGCACGCTGGCTGGGACACGATACACCGTACACATACAAGAACCAGGTCATTCTGGAACGGATGGAAGGGGAGCAGAACCGGAGCTGCCGCTATGTCTGTGCGATTGCCTGGACTAAGCCGGACTGTGCGCCTGTCGTCATTGAAGATACCGTAGAGTGCACGGTTGCGTACAGACCGGCAGGAACCAACGGGTTCGGCTATGATCCCATCGTGTACTATCCGCCGTACGGTAAGACCATGGCGGAAATGGAACCGGAAGAAAAGCATTTGATCTCGCACCGCGGCAAAGCGGTCAGAAGACTGGAGAAACTGTTCGATGAAAAAGACTGCTGAAATCTGTACGGCGCTGGCCTTCTTCCTGCTGGTATGGGGAATTCTGCTTACCATAATCGATGTCTGCTGCTTCAACAAGGATTTCTACCGCCGGGAACTGGAGAAGAACAATACCGTAGAAGCGACCGGAATGGAAAGTGAAGACGTCATAGATTCCATGGTGGTTCTGCTGGATTACCTGCGCTATGAGCGCGATGATATCGTCATCGTCAGAAAGGTGCACGGTACAGAACGGGAAGTCTTCAACGAGCGGGAAACGCTGCACATGATCGATGTCCGTGATCTGTACCGGAACGCCCTCACTGTGCGCAATATCTTCCTGGTACTTGCAGCTGTGCTGCTGATACCGGTGTTCCGGCTGCCGCGTGAAGAAAGAGCAGGACAGCTGAAGAGAGGCCTGATCAATGGCTCATTATTCGTACTGGGCTTTACTGCGTTCATCGGGATATGGGCGGCTGTGGACTTCAACCATTTCTGGACCAATTTCCATCTGCTGTTCTTCGACAACGATCTCTGGCTGCTGGATCCCCGTACGTCCATCATGATCAATATGCTGCCGGGAAACCTGTTCTTTGACCTGGTGGCCGGCATCATCATCCGCTTCCTCATCTGCATGATTGTGCTGTATGCTGCGGTATGCTTCCTCGTACCGCATCTTTGGAGCGCACGCACATGATCCACATTGTTCTCTACGAACCGGAGATTCCCCAGAATACCGGCAATATCATGCGTACCTGCGCTGCGTTCGGCATGCATCTGCACCTGATTGAACCACTGGGCTTCTACATGGATGAAAAGCATCTGCGCAGGGCAGGCATGGACTACCGTGACCGTACACAGTGGACGGTGCACCGCAGCTGGCAGGATTTCCTGGACCAGGCGGATGGGGAACTGTATTTTGTCACCCGCTACGGCGAGCGGACACCGGACAGCTTTGATTTTACAGATTCCGGAAAGGAGATCTATCTCGTATTCGGCAGGGAGAGCACGGGAATACCCAAAGAGATCCTCGCTGCCCATTATGAAGCCTGCATGCGCATACCGATGCTGCCGGATACACGCAGTCTCAATCTGTCCAACTGTGCAGCGCTGGTTGCCTACGAAGTCCTGCGACAGCAGGGATATCCCGGTCTGTCCCGTTCGGAAGTACTGAAGGGGAAAGACTATTTGTTCAGGAATTGATATAATAAACGTATGATTGAATCCATCAGCGACTTTCTGTCCATTGCTGTAACAGGCGTGCTCTGTCTGCTCGGCATCTACTATCTGTACATTGCCATTGCCCAGCATCGTTTTCATGTACTGCAGCGTATGGAAGAAAGCTATTACCGTTTCTATGATGAAAGCGACGAAGACGATCAGGACAACGAGGTTCTGCAATGAGAAACCGTCTGACGCTGAAATCCGTACGCTTTGACCGTGAAAGACAGATGACCGTCTGTCTTTTCGAAAGGGAAGAAGTATACTTCCGTGCTGCACCGCTGCAGCTCATCGACCACTGGTGCCGTATGTTCGGATCTACCGCAGAAGGCAGACAGGATGCGTTCCGTACATTAACCGGCGCTGTGCAGAAACCGGCGATCCTGGTCAGCGATGCCGGACCGCTGCTGATGCCGACAGCCGGCGCAAACGCAGAGGACTGCGTATGGATCAACCATGATCTGTATCTGGACTGCCGGAGCCGGAACGGGAAGACGGAGATCCGTTTCACGGACGGAGACATACTGTATGCAGACGTGGATCCCCGTGTCATCCGTTCCCAGGACGCACGGTGCCGTGAATTCCGCCGCCAGATCCGGGAAGCCATGGATGATCCGGAAGCCTTCCGTACGGAGGAGGATTACGCTGTATGATGCTGCTGTATACTGTACCCGGCTGTCCTGCCGTACGCAGGGTCAAACAGTATCTGAAGGAACACGAAGTGCCTTTTGAAGAGAAGAATCTGTACTGTGTGCTGCTGGACCGGGAAGAAACACTGAAAATGCTCGCGTGCTTTCCTCAGAAACTGCCCGCAGAGCAGGCCGCAGACTACTACGCTGTGAATCCGTCCGCACTGCCGAAGCCGATCATTGTATGCGATGATCAGGAACTCTGCAGTCATCTGGAAGAGCTGAGCGCACGTCACTGCAATGCAGACTGTACCAAGTGGCAGATCTGCGGACAAATAGGCAAAGGAGGCTGTGCATGAAGAAGATCCTGCTGGGCCTGTCCGGAGGTGTGGACAGTGCTGTTGCAGCCTGGATACTCAAGGAACAGGGATATGATGTCACCTGTGCTTTCATGCGCAACTGGGACTCTGCAGCCAATGATGACATACTCGGCAACCCGACGCTGGATGAGGAAATCTGTACGCAGGAACAGGACTACAATGACGCAAAGGCAGTCTGTGAAATCCTCGGTCTTCCGCTGCTGCGGGCGGACTTCATAGAAGAATACTGGCAGGATGTCTTCATGACGTTCCTGCAGGAATACCGCAGGGGAAGAACACCCAATCCGGACATTCTCTGCAATAAATACATCAAGTTCTCCCGTTTCATCGAATTCGGCAGAGCACAGGGCTTTGACCTGTTCGCAACCGGCCATTACGCTGCGAATGCTGTCTATCAGGGACAGCCGGTTATTGCCCGTCCGAAGGATACACAGAAGGACCAGACCTACTTCCTTGCCCAGATCGGCCGGAACATCATCGGAAACGTGGTTTTCCCGCTAGGAAGCCTGGACAAGACAGAGGTGAGAAAGATTGCGGAACAGCTCAGTCTCGGTGTTGCGCGCAAGAAGGATTCCACAGGCATCTGCTTTATCGGCGAACGGGATTTCCGTGCCTTCCTCAGCAACTATCTGCCTATGAAGCCCGGCAGGATCATCAATATTCCTGACAAGCGCATAGTCGGAGAGCACAAAGGCGTCCTGTACTACACGATCGGCCAGCGGAAAGGACTGGATATCGGCGGCACCGGTCCGTACTATGTCATCGGCAAGGATGTGGAGCGCAATGAACTCTACGTCACAGATGAAGCACATACGGAATGGCTGTACTCCGACACTTGTGATCTGATTGATATGAATCTGCACACGGATCTTCCTGACCGTATTGAATGTACCGCCAAGTTCCGCTACCGCCAGAAGGAACAGCAGGCAGTGCTGGTGCGCGATGACCATGGATACCACGCACTGTATCCGCAGGGTGTCAGAAGCGTTACACCGGGCCAGGAAGCGGTATTCTGGCTGGGGGATATCCTGCTCGGCGGCGGGGTCATCGACCGCATCTACCACAATGGTACGGATCTGGAAGAGGCTATCAAACAGCAAAGACCATGAACGAAGAAACAGTAAAACTGACCGGACAGGCTGTTCACATCGTCTACCGGAATGAAGAAACCGGCTACAGTGTGATCCGTTTCCGCCGAAATGATGAATCGGAAAGGATCCTCACCGTAACCGGTTATTTTCCCGTGATCGAAAAACATACGATGTATGAAATCACCGGTGAATACGTGGAACATCCCTCCTACGGCCTGCAGTTCAATGCCCAGTCCCTCCGCACGGTCCTTCCTGCGGAATCCGAGGCCGTCATACGCTATCTCTCCGGACCGTCCTTCCCCGGAATCGGCAGGAAGACAGCGGCCAGAATCGTAGAAGTGCTCGGAGAGAACTGCCTTGATCTCATCCGGGACAACCCGGAAGTACTGCTGGAGGTACCTCTTTCCCGGGAGAAGGTTATGATGATCCATGAACAGATTTCCCAGGAAGACAACGGCATGCAGGAACTCATCGGTCTGCTGAATGTTGCCGGAATCGGACAGAGAAACCTGATCCGTCTGAACCGCACTTATGGTAAAGAAGCACTGAAGAAACTGAAGGAGAACCCGTACCGCGTCATAGAAGAATGCGATGGATTCGGCTTTCAGACCGCTGATAGGATTGCCAGGCATCTCGGCGTATCCGAGGAAGATGAAAGGCGTCTGTATGCACTGCTGGTATCCCTGGCCATGGATCTCTGCATGCAGAGCGGAGATTCCTACATACTGTACGATGAACTGTACAGCGCGTTCACTGCTAAGGCACCGGACTGCAGCTACGACTACGGCACGCTGTTTGAAACAGCACTGCGCAGCCGCAGCCTGGTGATGGAAGAGGACCGTGTATATCCTGTAAGCCAGTATGATGCGGAAGCGGGTATTGCCGGCTTCCTGCAGCTCTTTCCGTTCCGGATCAGTGATCCGGTGGATGAAGCAGAGCTGGACCGTTCACTGGAACAGCTGGAACAGTCTGCCGGCATTGACTATGACGACGACCAGAAAAAGGCGATCCATACCGTGTTCAGCAGTCCGTTCTCGATCATTACCGGTGGACCCGGCACAGGCAAGACAACGGTCGTACGCGCACTCACTGTACTGTACCGGAAACTGTATCCCGGCGCAGAAGTCATCTGTACCGCTCCGACCGGCAGGGCAGCCAAGCGTCTGTCGGAACTGACGGACCAGGCTGCGATGACCATCCATTCCTTGCTGAAGTGGGATCTGGAATCCAACACCTTCGGCAAGAACAGTGATGATCCTGTTTATGCCGACCTGCTCATCGTTGATGAGTTTTCCATGGTGGATGCCTGGCTGTTCTCTCATCTGCTGGATGCCTGCCGCAATGTCAGCCGCATCTGCATCATCGGTGACGAAGACCAGCTTCCGTCGGTATCTCCCGGCTGTGTACTGCGGGATCTGATTGCGTCGGAATCTTTCCCACTGATCCGTCTTCGGCATATCTACCGCCAGAAGCAGGAATCCGAAGTCATTTCACTCGCTCACGAAATCAGTGAAGGCACTGTGGATCTGGATGCCTACCGCCGGGATGTACGCTTCTTTGCCTGTCCTCCGGAAGATATCCGCCGGCATGTGGTATCCATTGTCAGCGACGCGCTGAACAAAGGATACGAGATGAATGAAATCCAGGTGCTTTCACCGATGTACCGCGGTTCTGCCGGCATAGATATCCTGAACCGTACGCTTCAGGAAGTATTCAATCCGGCTGATCCTGACAGACGCGAATACAGAGCCGGAGAGCGCATCTTCCGGGAAGGGGATAAAATCCTGCAGCTGAAAAACCAGCCGGATGATGATGTATACAACGGCGATATCGGCTTCCTGGAAGAAATCGAGACTGCCGACGAAAACGAGAACGGCAATCTTACACTGTATGTGAATTTCGACGGGATCATCGCTGCCTACAGCGGTGAGAATATCCGCAACATTACCCATGCCTACTGCATTTCCGTGCATAAGTCCCAGGGCAGCGAATATCCGATCGTTGTTCTGCCGCTGGCCGTGCAGCACACGATCATGCTGCAGAAGAAACTGATCTATACCGCGGTGACAAGAGCCCGGCGCTCGCTTGTCCTGCTCGGCAGCCGCAGAGCATTTGAAGAAGGCATCAGCCGGGAAGACCGGCATATACGCAGAACCACGCTTTCCCAGCGTATGAAGGAGTATCAATGACCGGATTTATTCTGAATTCAGTATTCGCTCTGATCTGCTTTGCGTTTTCGGTGCGCCATTTCCTGCACAGGGGCATGCCTCTGAACAACAGTGTTCTGGGCATGCCGCCGGAGGCTGTCAGAAAGATGGATCTTGCACCGTACTACCGGCAGACAGGCACTGTATTCCTGATGCTGGGCATCATGAATATGCTGTATGCCTTCAGCAATCTCCTGTCGCTTGACTGGCTGTTCTATGCCGGCTGTGCTTTTGCTGTACTGACAGGCATCTATGCGGTTGCCTCTTCCGTCAGGATGGAAAGGAGTAAAAAGTGAAACTGTTCCACACAGCCGATCTGCATCTCGGCAAATCCGTTTACGGCATATCCATGATCGACGATCAGAATCACTGGATTCAGCAGTTCCTCAGCATCTGCCGGGAAGAGAGACCGGATGCGGTACTGATTGCCGGAGATGTCTACGACAGAGCGTCTCCTGGGCAGGAAGCGGTGGAACTGCTGGATCTTCTTCTCAGCTCCCTCTCGGAGGAAGGCATTCCTGTATTCATGATTGCCGGCAACCATGACAGTGGAAGAAAGCTTTCCTTTGCCAGCAGCCTGCTCGCAAAGGAACAGGTTCATATTACCGGTACCGTGCAGAAAGAACTGATGCATACTGTACTGAAGGATCCGGACGGCTGCGGTCCTGTGACTGTCTGGATGCTTCCCTATACCTTCCCGGAACAGATTTCCCGGATCCTGGAAGAAGAGGTCCGGACCTACGAGGAAGCCTTCCGGAGGCTGCTTACTGTACAGCAGGTTGACCCTACCGTACGCAATATCGTACTGGTCCACCAGAATATCACACAGAACGGTATGGAAGCAGAACGGGGCGGTTCCGAGACATCCGTCGGCGGGATAGGACAGATCGACTTCAGTGTTTTCGATGCGTTTGACTATGCAGCGCTCGGTCATATTCATTCTGCCTATCCGGTCGGCAGAGAAACGGTCCGCTATGCCGGGACTCCGCTGTGCTATCACTTCGAAGAAACACGGCAGAAAACAAAAGGATTTACGGAAGTCATACTGAAGGAGAAGGGCATTGATCCGGTGGTAATCAACCGCTCCATTGAGCCAATGCACCGGATGCACTATCTTCCGTATTCCTTCGAACAGGTTATTCAGGAACTGGAGAACGATACAGATACAGGTGGGTACTACGGCATTGTGCTGAACGACAGGCGTGTCACGCCGGAAATACGCAGCCATCTGTCAGATCTGATTGCCCTGAAGGAAGGACGTTTGCTGGAGCTGACCTCATCCTACCGGGATGAATACAGCGCTGCAGACCCATCTTCATTGGGAACGGTCCAGGAACGTCCTGTAGAAGACCTCTTTACTCAGCTGTATACCGACATCAACGGCGGTGTATCCCCGGATGATGACCTGCAGGATGTCATAGACTATGTCGGTGAACTGGTGCGGAGCCGGGATGCGCACGAAAAGATCGATCCGAAGGATATTGACCGGATCCTCGTATTCGCTGCCGGGAAGGGAGAAAGATCATGAAACCGCTGCTGCTGGAAATGGAAGCCTTCGGCTCCTTCGCTGAACATACAGCCATCGACTTCCGCCGCTTCCACAGCGGGCTTTTCCTGCTGTCCGGAAAGATCGGCAGCGGCAAGACAACCGTGTTTGATGCCATTGTTTTCGCATTGTACGGTGTACCCAGCGGGAATGACCGGGACGCGAAGGACATGCACAGCAACTACACGCCGAAATCAACGGACAGTACAGTATCCCTTGCGTTCTCCCACCAGGGGAAGGAATATACCGTCAAGCGTACGATCAAGTTTACAAAAGTAAGGGGAAAGAATGAATACCACAATCCCCGGATCGATGCCTGGCTTTATGAGCCGGATGCACCGGTCATGGACGGCTCTTCGAAGGTCACCGCAAGAATCACGGAGATCATCGGTATGGACAAGGCACAGTTCTGCCAGATCGTAATGCTTGCGCAGGGGGAATTCAAAAAGTTTCTCCGCTCGGGCAGCTCGGAAAAAGCGGACATTCTCGGCAGACTGTACGATGACTCCCAGTACAAACGGTATGAAGAGCTTCTTACGCTGTCTGCGAAAAAGCTGAGCGAGCAGCGGGCTGACGCCGTCAACAGGATTGCTTTCCTGATGGAACAATCCTTTATCCGGCCGGAGAACACGGAGGAATACCCGGAAAGCTGGTGGTTGGCAGGGGATGAAAATCTGCTGCAGCATCTGGAAGATCTGACAGCCGCTGACCGCAAGCAGATGCAGGAGGCTGAAATGGAACGGGCATCCCGGCAGGAAGCCGAAGCAAAGCAGATCGAAGCGTATGTAAAAGCAGAAGAGATCAATAAGCAGCTCGACGAACTGGATGCCCGCAAGGAACATCTGAGCGTCCTGGAAAGCCAGAAGGAAACCTATACTGCACTGGAAAAGGAATACAGCACCGTATTCAGCGCCTGGCACCGTGTATCGCCGGAGATCCGCATCACAGCAGAATCCGCAGCACGTGTATCGCAGACGCAGGAACAGATCCGTACACTGAAAGAGCAGAAGGAAGCGGCGGAAAAAGCCCTTGCGGATGCTGAAAAGGAAAGCGAAGAAGATGATCTGCTGCAGAAGGAAAGCGAACGGCTGAGCGGAGAAATCCGCAGTCTGGAGGATACACTGCCTGTCTATCAGGAACTGAAGCAGGCAGAGGACGCCCTGAACAAACGCAAGAAAGCACTTGACGATCAAAAGAACACCCTGCGGAAAACAGAAGACGAACTGCTCAAAGCACAGAAGAAGCAGACGGACGGAACAGCGGAACTGCAGTCACTGGCCGGTGCGGATCAAAGGAAAAACAACGCTGAGCGTATGCTGGAAAAGCTGGAGCAGCGTCAGAAAGAACTCAGCGGAGAGAAGGGACTCCTGGAGAGAGCCGCTCTTCTGCATCGTCTGGAAAAGCAACTGACGGAAAAACAAAAACAATACGATGCGGAAGCTTACAAAGCCTATGAACTGCAGCAGAAATACAATGATCTGCATACGCGTTATCTGAGCGGACAGAGTGTCGTACTGGCGCAACAGCTGAAGGAACAACTGGACAGCAGCGGGGAAGCAGACTGCCCCGTGTGCGGTACGAGATTTATCAAGGGACAGCCACTGCACTTTCATGCGTCTGCTGACCAGGTACCTTCAGGAACAGAACTTGACCGTGCGCATGAGCTGTTTGAAGCACAGAACAGTCTGCGCAGCAAGCTTGAGAAGGAACTGGCCGGAATGCACAGTACACTGGACAGCAGCCGCAATGAAGCACTGATCCGGGCGAAGAGCCTGTTCCCGGAAGACAAGGAAGGTGATCTGCTGGATGAAACGTTCCTGCAGAACAAGCAGACTGCACTGCAGGAAGAAATACAGCAGGCATTGGAAACACAGAAGAAAGAGGCGCAGGATGCCGCAAGGATGCAGAAGCTGCAGGAAGAAACGGCTGCTCTTCAGAACCGTATTGTCACGCTGACAGGCAATCAGAAGGCGTTGCAGGCTTCCATCGAAGCAGAGCAACGTGTACTGGATGTCTCCGGAAGCGAACTGAGCGAACGGCAGAGTGCCATGTGCTGGCCGGATGAACCGGCTGCCAAGGCTGAAATCAGCCGGCTGACCGATCGGAAAGACAAGATTCTCCGTACTGTGCAAAGCCACATCATCAGGAAGGAACAGGCAGTAAAGGAAGCCGAGCGTGTCCATGCGCAGCTGGATACCGCAGAAAAGCGCCTCCCGGAAGAAATACAGAAGCAGCAGGAAGATCAGAACCGCCTGGAACAGATCCTGCAGGAAACCGGTCTCGGTACAAGAAAAGCTGCAGAAGCGCTCCTGAAACGCTATCCGGACGGTGATGCATGGCTGAACGGAACAGCTGAACGGATCCGCAGCTACCGCAATGATGTGCAGAATACATCCGAGCGCATCCATGATCTGCAGGAACTCACCAAGGACCGTGTACGCAGTAATCTGAACGCTCTCATACTGCAGAGGGAACAGCTGCACAAAGCGTACGAAGAGGCGAACCTGTACTGCAGCGAATGCCGCAGGATTCTCGGGAACCATGAAGAAATACTGCGCAGTGCTGCAAAGGAAAAAGAGCGCCTTCAGGGAAGTGAACACGCCTGGAAGCTGCTCAGCAAGCTGGCGGATACCGCTTCCGGCATCAGCGGAGACAACGGTGTACTGACCTTCTCCCGCTACGTACTGGGCACCTTCTTCAAGGAGATCATCCGGATGGCAAACTACCGTCTGGATATCCTGTCAGGGGGACAGTTCGAACTGATTCATGTTATGGAAGGAGAACGCCGCAACAGTGCCGCAGGACTGGATATCGCCGTGCTGAACCATGATACGGAAGAACGCCAGGACAGCGCGTCCCTGTCCGGCGGTGAAAGCTTTATCGTCTCCCTAAGCCTGGCGCTGGGCCTTTCCGATGCAGTGCAGAACCGTTCCGGCGGGCAGGAGCTTGACGCACTGTTCATTGACGAAGGATTCGGATCCCTGGACGATGACGTACTCGACAAAGCTATCGATGTCCTGAAGACCATTTCAGGCAATAAACGCCTGGTAGGCATCATTTCCCATGTTGAAAAGCTCAATGTCATAGATCAGAAGATCATTGTCACAAGAGGTGAGAGGGGCAGCTCGGTAACATTGGAAGGTACAGAAGATTTTGCTTAACGAATCCGTACATGTGTGATAGAATCCTTTTAAATCGTTGATTGCGGATGAGTAGCGGTATACGCAGCAAACAGAGAGGGGATCATTGGTGGAAGTTCTCCTGCATGCCTGCCGTGAAGCTGCCGCAGGAGAGTGCCCAATCCGCACCGTTTGCCGCGTTACAGCATGAATTAAGGTGCGCACCTATGGTGCGAAACAGGATGGTACCGCGTACAGAATACGTTCCTGCAGAAGTGATTCTGCAGGATTTTTAATGGAGGAAAACAAATATGCCCAACAAACAGCTGACAGGTGATCAGGTCAGAC
>JAFOIY010000174.1 GCA_017420505.1 Solobacterium sp.
CAGAATGCCGGTATGGTAGTCGAGCAGATCCTTCGGGTCTACAACAACCGAAAGAACAAGACAGCCAGGATACCGCGCAGCGTAATCAATGTCCGGAAAGTATACCTTTGTCTGAACCGGACCGGTCTGACCGTCTTGAACGGCAGCCGCCCGTACCACAAGCGCCGATGGCAGGGAACGAGCGTGGTGCACGGTATTGGAAGGGAACTCAGGATAGGTCATCATGCCTGCATGGCGGACCAGGAACCCCGGTCCCCGTCTCTTCCGCCGGATCCAGACAGAGTTCTGATTGCTGTTGTCTGCAGCAGTCGGCAGCCGTCCGTCCGTCGTGTACGCGATCGTGTATCCCTGCGGCACGGAAAGCCTCACGGTCCGCTCGGTCATAGCGTGGATCCCGGAATCAAGGGAAAAGAAGACCGTGGGTTCATCCGTCGGCATCGATTCACGGTCTGCCAGTCGTTTCTCCAGCCGGTACAGCCGGCTGTGATTCTCTCTCGAATGTTCAACACGCTTTTGAAGTGCCCCTGGCAGAATGTGTGAAAGAACATCCGCGAGATGATACTTAGCAGAATTCAGATTCTCCCGTTCCCGCAGAATGCGGATATTACGCCGCAGGATTTCCCCGTAGTACGGTGACCGTTCTGCATAATGCCAGAAACAGGTGCTGAGCATGCAGTCCGGGAATAACCACGGTTTCTCAATAGACGCATAGTGAATGATTACTGGATGCTCAGCAGCTTCCAGATACGCTGCGGCTTCTTCAGAGACCGGACTGCCATGGATGTGCGCAAGCATCTGTGCCTGCAGGTTGAACCGCTTCGGAACAAAGCACACATCCCCCTGAAGAACATAGTTCAGAACATCCTGGTCCACCGTAGGCAGAACAGGAAAGGAGAGTGCGGTACGGATTCTTTCCAGCCAGAGATCCTTGTCAATGGCGGGAATATTGAACATAACAACTCCGGTGTTGAAGTAATCAGAGAGATCACTTATTCCGGCATACTCGGCCAGAAAAGCCAGCTGGCCCTGGATGAACGCATTGTCCGGGGTAATCTCCGCGCTCATTTTCAAAGAATCACGGACAGCAATCACCGGGTGTCCCTCAAACGGCATTTCAAACAGTACTCCCGGATCCGCAGTAAACACCATATCGGAATCACAGTACAGAACACACTCATATTCCGGCATGATGAAAGGAACCAGCAGATCGTAGAAGACCGCGGCAGTCCACTGCGGGCCGGCAGCCCTGGAAGCCAGGTCTCCGAAATACGCTCCTGCGCAGTCTCTGACATTGAAGAAACGCAGGCTGAATCCCTCAGGCACCATACGCTCCAGACGTGTTATCGTCTTTTCTGACAGATTATCGTGAAGGACGATGAGATCATACAGAATATCCGGATCCGCATGGTCCAGCAAAGACAGAAGTATCACCGAGAAATACTTTGCATAATTCTCATCAAAGGAAAACACAATTGTCCGAACAGGCTCGCCGGAACAAAGCCGTGGGATATTCATTTCATGAACCGGATGCTGCATAGTCACTCTATACAGAATTGTACAGGACAAATGCCTCTGCAAAACAACAATTGACAGAATCTGTATTTGCGAGGATAATCAATCTCGACAACAGAGGCGCGTTGATCAAGAGTATCTGTTCCGAGGCGGTACAGCCTGTGAGGAACAAGGAAAGGGTGATACGCCGAAATCAGTGATCCTGTACCGGATCATGGAGTTGGTACCTGGCTTAATAGGCCCCGTACTCCCACAGCTGTGGAGGAGCTATTGTCTGCGTTGGTATTTTTCCGGCAATGAGATCCTCCTCGTTGCCTTTTTTGTCGAGGAAAGCGAGGAAAACATGAGAACTATCTATTTCAACGGACTGGTCTACACAGGAACCCTGCCGCTGGTGCAGGCGTTCGCCGTAGAGGACAACGAATTCATCGGTGCAGGCACAAATGAAGAAATGCTCGCACTGGGCGCGGAGAGAACGTTCAACCTGAACGGACGGTTTGTATGCTGCGGCTTCAATGACAGCCACATGCATCTGTCTGCGTACGGTGCAGCGCTTGACTGCGCCAACCTGGCGGAGCACACCGGCAGCCTGGAGGACCTGGTTGCCGAGATGAAGCGCTTCTACGAAGCCCATCCCGTCGCCGAAGGCCACTGGCTGCAGGGACGCGGCTGGAACCAGGATTATTTCAACGATGCAGACCGGATGCCTACCCGCTATGATCTTGACCAGGTGTCTACGGAAGTCCCGATCATGATTACCAGAGCCTGCGGTCATGCTATGGTCGCCAATACCAAAGCACTGGAGATTGCCGGAATTACAACAGAAACAGTCGCGCCGCAGGGCGGACGGATCGGTATAGAGAACGGGGAACTGGACGGCCGGTTCTTCGACGGAGCGATCCAGCTGGTCAGCCGGCATATTCCTGCCATCGGCAAGGAACAGATCAAGAACTACATCCGTCTTGCCTGCCGTGCTGCAAACGCCTACGGTGTAACATCCGTACAGTCCGATGATCTGAACAACTTCCCGGGTGTAGACTGGAGCACCGTCGTGGAAGCCTTCAAGGAAGTGGAAGCGGAAGGCGATCTGACGCTCAGAGTCTATGAACAGAGCAGGTTCACCGGATTTGAAAAGTTCAAGGAATTCGTAGAAGCAGGCAACGTTACCGGTGTCGGCAGTGAATTCTTCAAGATCGGACCGCTGAAGATGCTGGGAGACGGCGCGCTAGGTGCCAGAACAGCCTACCTGACCCGTCCGTACGCCGATGATCCCAACGCGACCGGCCTTGCCCTGTTCACCCAGGAAGAAATGAACGCAATGGTCGCCTACGCCAACGAACACAACATGCACGTCGCGATCCACGCAATCGGTGACGGCTGCCTGGATATGGTTCTGGACGCTGTGGACAATGCCCTGAAGGCCTGCCCGAGAGAGGATCACAGGCACGGTGTCGTACACTGCCAGATCAGCCGTCCGGACCAGCTGAAGAGAATCGCGGACCTGAACATGCACGTCTATGCCCAGAGCATCTTCCTGGACTATGACAACCACATCGTAGAGACCCGGGTCGGCAAGGAACTGGCGTCCTCCAGCTACAGCTGGAAGACCCTGATGGACATGGGTGTATCGGTATCCAACGGCACAGACTGCCCGGTAGAGCTTCCCTATGCCCTGGGCGGCATCCAGTGCGCAGTAACCAGGACCTCCCTGCACGATCACTGCGGACCGTATCTCCCGGATCAGGCCTTCACCGTACAGGAAGCGCTGGACAGCTATACCATCCGCAGTGCAGAAGCCAGCTTTGAAGAGAACCGCAAGGGACAGATCAAGGCAGGCATGCTGGCGGACTTCGTGATTCTGGACGAGAATCCCTTCGATGTCCCCCAGGATGCCATCAAGGACATTAAAGTCTGCGAAGTCTACGTAGACGGCCGGCAGGTATACAAGGCCTGAGAAACAGAAAACAGAAAGAACACAGGGCACCGGAGCGGATACTCCGGTGCTTTGTACAGGAATTCATGTAGAATAGGAGACGGAGGCCGGAAGATATGAAGATCAACGGAAGAACACTCTACGTCGAAAGCATCGGCAGCGGCAGACCCCTGATCATGCTGCACGGAAACGGGGAAGACCATACCATCTTTGACAAAGCAGCGGAAATACTGGAGAAGGACTATACCTGCATTATGCCGGATACCCGCGGCCACGGACAGAGCGAAGCCTGTGATGACCTGCATTACGAAGATATGGCCGATGACGTCATCGCCCTGATGGAAACCCTGGACCTGCAGGATGTATGCCTGTACGGATTCAGCGACGGCGGGATTGTCGGCCTGCTTGCCGCAATGCGTTCCGACCGCATTACCGATCTGATCGTAAGCGGTGCGAATCTGACACCCGAAGGGACGAAGGGATGGCTGAGGGCTTTCCTGCGGACAATGTATCTCTTCCGGAAGGACCCGAAGGTCAGACTGATGCTGGAAGAGCCGCACATCACCAAGGAAGACCTCGCCCGCATCAAAGCCAGAACCCTGGTCCTGGCCGGAGAGAAGGACCTGATCCTTGAATCGCAGACCCTGCAGATCGCTTCCGGGATCGAAGGCGCTGTATGCCGGATTCTGA
>JAFOIY010000175.1 GCA_017420505.1 Solobacterium sp.
CCGGTACAGCGGAGACCTACCTGAAGGATATCAGCGGCAGGAAGCAGTGGAACAATCCCTGCCTGGAGCGTTTCCTGTATGACTTCCTGGAGCGCATGGTCATCGATGATACAGACCGGCTGGACAAATACGAGAAGAAGCTGGACGGCATCGAGAAGGAGATCATGAAGGACAAGGAAGCGGATTATCCGAAGCGCATCAGCAAGATCCGCAATGAACTCCGGGAACTGCGGGTGCACTATGACCAGCTGGAAGAGCTTGGTCAGGAACTGGAGGAGAACGGCAACCAGTTCTTTAAGGAAGAGAACCTACGGTATTTCCATATGTTCTCCAAGCGGATGAGCCGTCTGTACGAACTTGCGGTATCCCTGCGGGACTATACCGTGCAGCTGGTTGATCTGTACCATTCACAGACAGACCTGAAGATGAACCGGATCATGACGGCGCTGACGGTCATTACAGCAATCTTCATGCCGCTGACGCTGATTGTCGGCTGGTACGGTATGAACTTCGTCTACATGCCGGAATTGAATTCCAAATACGGCTATCCGCTGGTCATTCTGTTCAGCCTCAGCATTGTAGTGGGCGGTCTGCTGTACTTCCGCAAAAAGAAATGGCTGTAGGTGAAGGATATGGAACTCAAGGAGAAGTGCATTGCGAGCCACCGGAAATATGACGGCCTCGTGGTAAAGATCCGGGTGGATGATGTAGAGATGCCGGACGGCAGAATGACAAAGCGGGAAGTGGTTGAACATCCCGGCGGTGTTGTGATTGCCATGGAGGATGAAGACGGTACCTTTTTCATGGTGGAACAGTTCCGCTACGGACAGCAGAAGGTACTGCTGGAATTCCCGGCCGGGACGATCGAGCCGGACGGCAGTATCCTGGAGAACGCGGAACGGGAAACCCGGGAAGAGACAGGATACGAAGGTACAGTGTTCGAAGACCTCGGTACCTTTGTGCCGACCGGCGGCTACGGGCAGGAAGTGGACTACCTGTTCTACACGAAAAAAGGAAAGTACGCAGGGCAGCATCTGGACAGCGATGAGAACCTGAATGTATACAAATACACCCTGGATGAGATCATTGATAAAATCATGAACAATGAGATCATCGACGGGAAGACGGCTATGCTGGCATTCAAGCTGTGGGAAAGGAAGAGGCGCAATGGCTGATAGAAAGCGGAAACCGATGGAAATCAACGATCTGCTGCAGTTCCGTTATCCCTCCGGCCTGATGTACAGTCCGGACGGAAAACTGGCGTTTACCGTGGCAGAAGCGGACGCGGAGAAGAATACCTACCGCCGGAATGTCTGGATCCATGATGGCAATGAAGCGAAGCAGGTTACCTGGACGGTGGATGCTGCAGCACTGCTGTGGATCAGTGACCATGAACTGCTCATCCGCCGTAAAGGGGAGAAGGACATGCCGAGTACCACTGCCGTGTTCCTGTATGATACAGAAGGCGGAGAAGCCCGGCCGTACACCGTACTGCCGTTCCCTCTGAACGGACTGTGGAAGCTGGCGGACGGCAGGTACATCGCCGCGGGAACGATCGACGCGAACGATCCGGACGCATACCTGGACAGTGATGAAATCCGCAGGGACAAGCTGAAGAAAAAGGAAGCGGACAAGGACTATACCGTTGTGGATGAAGTACCGTACTGGTTCAACGGAAAGGGTTTCACCAACAAGACCAGAACAGCCCTGTTCGATGTGGATCTGAACCGCGGACGCATCAAGCGGATTACCGGACCGTTCGACCAGGCAGGCAGCGTTGCGGCAGACGGAAAGCGGGTATACTTTACCGTCAGCACCTGGGAGAGAAAACAGGTCCGTACGTCACAGGTAAAGGTATACAGTGTGGATACACACCGTGTATCCACCGTCTACGGCAAGGATGACTGCCGCATCAACAACCTCTTCATCCTGAACGGCAGACTGTATGCCCAGGCTTCGGATATGAAGGAATACGGCGTTACGGAGACCGGCAATATCGTCGAGGTACAGAAGAACCGGCTGAGGTATGTCACTGATCCGGAGCGGCAGCTCTCAGACAGTGCCGCAAGCGATACCACCCTGGGTTCAGGGAAGCAGTCCGCCTCGCTCGGAGACCGCTGGATCACCCTGGCAACGGATACGGACCATGTGGCGGTATGGCAGTACGACCGGGATTTCCGGAAGACCGTGCTCTATGATGAGCCCGGACTGATCCTGTGCATGGACGCAGCGGCAGGAAAGACAGCGTTCATACGCCAGAGCAGTACGCAGCTGTGCGAAGTCTATGAGCTGAGAGACGGTAAGGCCGTGCAGCTGACACATATCAACGACGCGGTCCTGGAGGGCAGATACATTGCCCGCCCGGTTCCGCTGGACTATGAGTCCGAAGGGGTACAGCTGCGCGGATGGGTGCTGCTGCCGCAGGATTACGACCGCCGGAAGAGCGTACCGGGTGTTCTGGACGTCCACGGCGGACCGAGAGCGGTATACACAGAGAGCTATTTCCATGAGATGCAGGTATGGGTATCCCGCGGGTATGCGGTGTTCTTCACCAATATCCGGGGCTCTGACGGACGGGATGATGCGTTTGCGGACATCCGGGGACAGTACGGCAGTGTGGACTTCCGGAACCTGATGGATTTCACGGATGCTGTACTGGCTGCGTATCCGAAGATCGATCCTGCTCGTCTGTGTGAGACGGGCGGATCCTACGGAGGCTTCATGACCAACTGGATCGTCGGCCACACGGACCGCTTCTGCGCCTGTGCCAGCCAGCGTTCGATCGCGAACTGGATCTCGAAGCTGTTCATCTCGGATAACGGTCTCTGGTTCAACGCAGACCAGCAGGGCATCGTAAATGATATCTTTGAAGAAGCGGATAAACTGTGGGACCATTCACCGCTGAAGTACGCAGAAAACGCAAAGACACCGGTACTGTTCATCCACAGCGACGAAGACTACCGCTGCCCGCTGCCGGAAGGAATGCAGATGATGCAGGCACTGGCGGTGCAGAACATTGAAACACGCATGGTGATCTTCCATGGAGAGAACCATGAACTATCCAGAGGCGGGAAGCCGGTCCACCGGATCCGCCGTCTGCAGGAGATCACAGACTGGTTTGACAAGCACACAAAGGAGAACTGACAATGGCTGAAAAACTCAAGAAGATCACGATCGACGACATTACCAAGTACCGTTTCCCGGGAAATCTTCAGTACAGCCCGGACGGAAAACTGCTGGCATTCAATGTCCAGCGTTCGGATGTAGAGAACAACTGCTACCGTACGGATGTCTGGCTGGCGGAAGGCGATGCAGCGAAGCAGATTACCTACACGACCGACGCAAGGATGCTGTTCTTTGACGATGAGCGCACACTCATCCTGGCAAGAAAGACGGCAGACGCCAAGCCCGGGACAACAGAGCTGTTCCGGCTGAGCGTGGACGGCGGTGAAGCCCAGCCGTGGATCACGCTCCCGTTCCCTATGAGGAGCCTGAAGAAGGTCAAGGACGGTCTCTATGCGGCTGTAGGCGCCATTGACCGCCGGGATCCGAACGCCTATAAGGACAATGCCGAAACAAGAGCGAAGAAGCTTGCGGAGCTGGAGAAGGAAAAGGATTATACCGTTGTGGATGAAGTGCCGTACTGGTTCAACGGGGCAGGATTCACCAACAAGAAGAGAAATGCACTGTTCATGGTTGATGCACGGGATGGGCTGAAGGTACGCCGTCTCACCGCACCGGCATTCAATGTGATGAACGTACTCATCGACGGTGACACGGTGTACTACACAGGCAATACCTTCGAGAACAGACAGAACCGGAAAGCGAAGCTCTATGCGTACAATACCGCAACGGACAAGACAGAGACAGTATACGGAAAGGCCGACAGGACCTTCGGCAGGATGTTCGTGATGGACGGACAGCTGTACGCAGAGTCTTCCGATATGAAGGCATACGGACTGAACCAGACGGATGAAATCTACAGGGTTTCCAAAGACAGCCTTGAACTGGTATACAAGCCGGAGATCAGCCTGTATTCCTCCACAAACGGTGATACCGTACACGGCGGCGGAGACGGGGAAGCCTGCGACGGAAAGGTGTTCGTCACCCTGGCTACCATAAACGATCACAATGTATTCTATGAATTCGGCAAGGACTTCACACCGAAGACCATCTGGGAAAAGCCGGGCATGGCCTGCTTCATGGCAATGAGCGATGAGAAGATCGCGATGTGCTATCAGGAATGGAACAATGTTTCGGAAGTCTATACGATGAACCGGGACGGCTCTGATTTCAAGCGGATTACCCGACTGAACGACAAAGCTCTGGAAGGGAAGTACATCGCTGAGCCGCAGCCGATCGACTATCAGAGTGAAGGCTATGATCTCAACGGCTGGGTGCTTCTGCCGAAGGACTATGATCCGAAGAAGAAGTATCCGGCTGTCCTGGACATCCACGGCGGACCGAGAGCCGTGTACTGCGATACGTTCTTCCATGAAATGCAGCTGTGGGCGAGTGAGGGATACTTCGTGTTCTTCACGAACATCAAGGGCTCGGACGGCCGTGGAGATGACTTTGCGGATATCCGCGATGACTACGGTGGAACCGACTTCCGCAACCTGATGGACTTCACGGATGCTGTACTTGCCAAGTATCCTCAGATTGATGAAAAGAGAGTCTGTGAGACCGGTGGATCCTACGGTGGATTCATGACCAACTGGATCATCGGCCATACCGACCGTTTCTGCGCTGCAGCGTCCCAGCGCTCCATCTCCAACTGGAAGAGCTTCTCCCTGATCGCGGATATCGGGCTTGTATTCGGTCCGGACCAGTGCGGTGCGGAAGGCATCTTCGGCGATGCGAACGATGAAAAGCTGTGGAACCATTCCCCGCTGAAGTACGCGGCGAATGTCAAGACACCGACGCTGTTCATCCACAGTGATGAAGACTACCGCTGCCCGCTGCCGGAAGGCATGCAGATGATGCAGGCACTGGCCTACAGGAATATTGAGACAAGGCTGGTAATCTTCCACGGTGAGAACCATGAACTGTCAAGATCCGGCAAGCCGCTGCACAGGATGCGCAGGCTGCAGGAAATCACCGACTGGTTCAACAAGCACGCAAAGTAAGGAATTGAAAAGGGCGGGATCGAAAGATCCCGCTTTGTGTGTTTGACCTCGGATAGCCGGATGCGGCAAAGCTCATGGGCATCGCAAAGAAAAAGCCCCGCTCGGGCCGGAAGAAACGGCAGGAGTCGGAGCTGACCTGATCACTTCGGCATTGGAGTAGTGAGCACAGGTACAGGTTCTTCGCCGGATGTGAGGATGACATCTTCACCGATGTCCAGCACTTCCAGTTCAGGGGTTTCGTACTTGTCAGGCATAGCAGTTCTCCTTTCAGACCAGTTGTCTGTTCCTCACAAAACTCCTGGTTCTCTATATCCAACATTATATCAGAAAAAATCAGCAAGAAGGGCAGCATCTCTGGAAACTAAGAGGAAAGCCATCGAGGAAATGGCTATTGAGTACTGCCCGGTTCAAATATAGCACAGCAGCGAAAGGGGGAATGCGAATGAGTGATGAAGAAATCAGGTTCCATGGCAATCACTTCACCCCCGGAACTGCTCTGCTTCCCTTATCATAAAGCATGCTGTATCTGCTATACTCAAAGCATATGGAAAACACATGGATTATCTGCGGAAGAATGTACAGGATCATCCGCCTGCTCGGCCATGGGAAGGGAGGCTATTCCTGGATGGCGGAGTGCTGCGGACAGCCGGCCGTTGTCAAGCAGATCCATCATGAACCATGCGATTACTATGCTTTCGGCAATAAGATCGAAGCGGAATGCCGGGACTATGAACGTCTGCTGGCCGCAGGGATACGCATCCCTGCCATGATTGCTGTGGACAGGACAGCGGAACGGATCGTCAAGGAGTACATAGAAGGAGACACCGTCTTTGATCTGGTCAGAGACGGAAAGCCGGTAGAACCATATCTTGTACAGGTGCGGGAGATGGCTGAGCGGGCAAAGACTGCCGGGCTGAATATCGATTACTATCCTACCAACTTCGTCATCAACGATGGACTGCTCTGGTACATCGATTATGAATGCAATGATTACTCGGATGAATGGAGCTTTGAGAACTGGGGAATCCGGTACTGGTCATGGACACCGGAGTTTGAGGAACAGCTGAAGGGCAAATGAAAAGAGGAAGTGCAGAACTTCCTCTTTTTAACATAAGACCGGGAGAGGTCTGTATAGTTACTGTTCTTCCACCTTACCGGCTTTGACACGATAGTATCTGATGATGGACGCAATCGTTACGAAGCAGAATACGGCGAAGTAGGGAATAGCCGCAACCAGGTCGACCGGGAAGATCGTCGAGGAACTGAAGACGATGGATACTGCCCGGAATGCCGAGAAGATCAGGGCACTCAGCAGCAGAACACCGTAGTTGCCGTTGGCGATACCGTTGGCTGCGATACCCATCCAGCCCTGGCCGGCGACCATACCTTTGGAGAAGATACGGAGGTAGTTCAGGGACAGATACATACCGCCCAGTGCAGCGAACATGCCGGAGAGAACCAGAGAGAAGATCTGCAGCTTCTCAACGTTGATGCCGGCCGTGCGGGCTGCATTGGCATTCAGACCGCAGGCCCGCATACGCATGCCCAGCGGGGTCTTGTAGATCATGATGAACAGCAGGATCAGAACAATCCAGCAGATATAGGTCAGTACGTACTGACCTGAGAGCAGCTGGCCGAGAACCGGTATGTTCTGGATGCCCGGTATATTCACCACAGGAAGCGTCTTGGTCGGCAGGGATGCACTGGTTCCTTTCTCACCTGCAATCTGATACAGGAAGAAGATGGCCAGGGAATCCGCAAAGGTGTTCAGCGCGATACCGATGAGGATCGGGCTGGCACCGAGACGCATGGAGAACAGTGCGATCAGCAGCGCAGTCAGGATGCCGACGACCAGACCGATCAGCAGGCCTGCCCAGGCATTGCCCGTCAGATAGCTGCCGAGGATGCCTGCCAGCGCGCCGAAGGTCATAATGGACTCAATGGCAATGTTCACCATGCCGGTGCTGGCGGCAATGAAGGAAGCTACTGCTGCAAAGAGGATCGGCGTTGACAGACGGATCACCGTCGCCAGGAAACGCGTTGTAAACAAAGATCCGAAAATACTACTTAGCATCTTTCTCTAAACCCTCCTTCAACAGTTTCTTCTCACGGAATCCTCTCAGGAAGTACTGGGAAGAAATCAGCAGAATGACAATACCTTCAACGATCGCAACGATCTCGGAAGGAATGGCACGGTCAACGAAGTACAGAACACTGGTGCCCTGTTCCAGATACTTGATCAGGAACGCAGCGACAACAATGCCGATCGGATTGTTGCGGCCGAGCATCGACAGCAGCATACCCGAGAAACCGATGCCTACAAGCGACTTGTCCGGCTGATAGAACGATGTCTGTGTCAGCAGCTGGCAGGAAGCTCCGATACCGCAGAGGGTACCGGCGATCATCGCGGTTACGATTGCCAGCTTGAAGGCACTGATGCCGGAGTACTCAGCGAACTTCGGGTTGGTGCCGGCCAGACGGATCTGATAGCCCAGACGGGACTTGAACATGACCAGGTACATGATGATGGTCGCGGCGATCAGCAGAAGCAGGCACGGAGAGATCCGCAGCGGTTCGTAGATATAGCCGATCTTCGCTGTTGCCAGGTAGTCCTTGGTACCGATGGTGGATGTTGTGTTCGTCAGCAGATACTTGCGGGTGATGAACATCGCAACACCGGAATAGATGGAGTTGAGCATCAGCGATACAACCATTTCATTTGTACCGAACTTTGCCTTCAGGAAGGAAGGAATGATCATCAGGATACAGCCGGTAAGGGCAGCCGCCAGGATGCAGAGCACCGGGTGCAGCATATGGCTGGTAGTCAGCGCGTTGCACGCCACAGCCGCTACGGAAATACCGGAAATGATGAAGATACCTTCACCGCCCAGGTTGAACGCACCGGACTTGAACAGGACACCTGCCGCAAGGCCGGAGAAGGCGTAGGGAATGAAGCTCTCGATGACCGAACCGATATAGCGTTTCTTGGTCAGCGGACCTGTCAGGATCGTAACCAGCGCGTTGACCGGGTTCTTGGAAATCAGGCAAAGGATAACGAAGGTGATGGCGAAGGCGATCAGGATGGAGATCACCATCTTGATGACTTCGAATACCCTTGGATTGGTGATTGAGAGATTCACGCTCTTTGCTTTTTTCTCAGTCATTCAGGGCACCTCCGATCTCTTCCTCTGTCTGGTGGCTCGCACCGAGCATGTACATACCGAGCTGCTGGTCCGTTACGGTCCTCGCATTCGGGAAGTAACCGGCAATCTCTCCGTCGAAGAGAACGATGATCCTGTCGGAAAGGTCCATGACCTCGTTAAGGTCAGCGGATACCAGCAGGATGCCGACACCTTCGTTTCTCAGTTCAATCAGCTTATGGTGGACGAACTCGGCGGAACCGATGTCAATGCCGTGGGTCGGCTGTTCAGCAATCATGAACTTCGGGTGGGTATTGTACTCTCTCGCTACGACGACTTTCTGGATGTTTCCGCCGGAGAGGGAGTCAATGGAAACTTTGTTGTTCTCCGCCTTGACCGCGAATGTTTCAATCAGTTCATCGGAGATCCGGTCGATGGCCTTGTTGTCCATGAACATGCCCTTGTTTACATCATCGCGGGTGTAGTAGGTGGAGATCATATTGTCGCTGATCGGCAGCGGACCGGCAATGCCGTCACCCATACGGTCTTCAGGAATGTAGGCCATACCGAGATCACGGCGTCCTTTGATGTTCATGCCGGTCGTATCCTTGCCGCAGATGGTGATCTTTCCGGTGTAGGCGGTCTTTTCCAGACCGGTAATGCAGCGGATCAGATCCAGCTGACCGTTGCCCTCAACACCGGCAATGCCCAGGATTTCACCCTTCTTTACCGCAAAGGAGATCTTGTTCAGCGCAGGCTTGCCGTTGCGCTCCATGTACAGATCGTTGACGATCATTGCTTTTTCATTGTTGAAGTCTTCATGGGTCTTGAACTGTTCCAGATCACTCTCCAGGTCTCTGCCGATGATCAGGTTCGTCAGCTGCTCCATGGTCAGTTCTTCATTGCGGTAGGTACCTTTACTGACACCGTTGCGGATGACGGAGATCCTGTCGGAGATCGCCTTTACTTCTTCCAGTTTGTGAGAGATGAAGAGGATGGTGTGTCCCTGTTCCTTGAACTGGCGCAGCTGGACAAACAGCTTTTCTGTTTCCTGCGGCGTCAGGACGGAGGTCGGTTCGTCCAGAATGATGAGTTCCGCATTGCGGTACAGTGTCTTCAGGATTTCGACCTTCTGCTTTTTGGCAACGGACAGGCTGGAGACCTTGGCGGTTACATCCAGTTCGAAGTTGTACTTGTCGGATACTTCCTGCGTGATCCTTGTCGCTTCCTTGCGGTCGATGAAGGCACCGCTTGTCGGTTCATCACCCAGGATGATGTTGTCGACAATACTGAAGGAATTGATCAGCATGAAGTGCTGGTGGACCATTCCGATTCCTGCTTTGATAGCGTCCAGCGAACTCTGGAAGTGTACTTCCTGACCCTTGTAGGTAATGGTTCCGCTGGAGGGTGATTCAATGCCGAAGATCATCTTCATCAATGTAGACTTTCCGGCACCGTTTTCACCTACGATGGAATGGATCTCACCTTTTTCAAATTCCATGTTAATGTCACGGTTGGCTACCGTTCCGTTGGGGTAGACCTTCGTGACTTTATCCAGTTTTAAGATGGTATCTCCAATCATAGTGCTCTCCCTATCTTATGAAAAACAGAGTTATGCCCTGTCAAAAGACAAGGCATAACTCTTCATGAAATGCTTGGATCAGTCAACTCTGTTTGCGTTCAGAACAGGCGGCCACTCAGCATCGTAGTCCTTCATCTCGAGTGTATCGATGACTTCGACTTCACCTGCTGTAACCTTTGCCAGTGTGTCAGCGATTTCAGCTCTGACTTCCTCAGGGCAGTTCTCGAGGTAGAAATCGTTCTCAGCCAGACCGACACCGTTCAGAGCAATACCCCAGGCCTCAGCTGTTCCCAGCTTGGAATCCAGTGTACCATCAGCCAGCATCTCGCAGACAGCCTTGAAGGCAACGCCTGTGTTCTTCAGAGCGGATGTGAGGATTGTGTTCGCCCAGTCAGGGTTTGTGTCCTTGAACTGCAGATACTGGTCCTGGTCAACGCCGATGCACCATACATCATCATGCTTGGAGCAAGCTTCGATAACACCATTTCCCAGACCGCCGGCAACCTGCCAGATGACATCTGCGCCCTTGGCGATCATGTCTTCTGTAACTTCGTTGCCCTTCGCTGTATCTGTGAAGGAACCCGGATAGGATACGCAGTACTTGACACCCTTTTCAGCCAGAACCTGAACATAACCGCCGATGAACTGGTTCATCGCCTGGTTGTCCATACCGACAACGACACCGACTGTGCCTGTCTTTGTCATCGCTGCACTCAGAGCACCGACAACATATCCCAGGTCATCCAGAGCCCAGTTCGCTGCATAGAGGTTTGCAGGAACACCGGTCTCAGGCAGAGCGGAGTAGTCGAAGTTGTAGAACTTCTGGTCAGGATACTTCTCAGCAGCCTTGTAGAGGAAGCCCTCATACGTGTTGTTACCGGAAACAACCAGGTCATACGCACCGTCTTCGCAGACGTTGTCGAACCAGTTCATCCAGTTGGATTCATCAGCTGCGCCGGACGGATCGCACTCGAAGATTTCAACGCTGATGCCGTTGTCAGCCGCGTCGACTTCTCTTGCTGCGATTGCCAGAGTATCGAAATAGGACTGGTCACCTGTGAACGGGAGCAGGACGGCTACTTTGAAGCCTTCCTTTTCCGGCTCGTCACCACCGGTGGGTTCTTCGCTGCCGCCGCTGCAGGCAACCATGGAAGCCGCAGTCATGACAGCGAGAACAGAAGCAAATAACTTTTTCATTTCTTTCTCCTTTTCCCCTATATGTTTTAAAGTTGCCGAGCAACTCAAAAACCTTTCGGACACAGAAATTTTACCATTGAACCAGTAGACCATCAATCCATATTTTCACAGGAATTTCATGATTTACCGTGCTCTGCAGCATTCACCGGCAGTGCAGGGGTGATATGAGGAAGGAATTCCTGCGCGCACGGTATGCTGTATAATAGAAGAACCAAGGAGGTACAGCTATGATCGGTGCGTACATAGTGATTGTAATCTGTACAGCAATCTTTGCGATCAAGGTGCTGCAGGGCGGAACGCAGGGTAAGAACGACCTGCTGAAATATGTACTGATCCCGATGCAGGTGAAGCGGGGACAGAGATACCGTCTTCTGACCGCGGGATTCATCCACTTTGAACTGATGCATATCATGATGAATATGTATTCCCTCTACAACCTGGGTGTCATGGAGTATATCCTCGGCCATTTCCGCTTCATGGCCATACTGCTGGCTTCCATCATCGGCGGCGGTCTGATGTGCACGTACTTCGGACGCCAGGATACCGCTACCGTCGGTATCTCCGGCGGTCTGTACGGTCTGCTGGCGTCCTACATCGTCTGGCTGTTCAAGACCGGCCTGATCTGGCGTACTTCCGTACGCTTCAGCATTCTCCGGATCGTATTCGTCAATCTGCTGATCAACCTGATGCCCGGTGTATCCCGGCAGGGACACGCCGGCGGCTTCCTTACCGGACTGCTGATGTCCTTCTTCATGCTGTAGTATGAAAGCGGTACTGTTTGACCTGGACGGCACACTGCTGCCGATGGACAACGACGTGTTTACCCGTGTGTATTTCAAGCATCTGGCCAGGAGTGCGTACAGCTGGGGATTCACGGACAGCGAAGCCTTCATCAAAGCCATCTGGCACGGTGTGGCAGCCATGGTAGGCAATGATGGCAGCAGGACCAACATGGATGCTTTCTGTGCCAGCTTTGAAAAGGACACCGGCTGCAGCATTCCCGATGTACTGGAACACTTTTCGTACTTCTACGAACATGAATTCCATCAGGCCAAGGAGGCTACTTCTCCCGCACCGCTGGCGAAGGATCTGGTGAAGGCAGCGCACGAAGCCGCGGAC
>JAFOIY010000020.1 GCA_017420505.1 Solobacterium sp.
AATTCAGCCAGGCATCGGCTTCCTGCCGTGTCTTCTCCTGCAGGGTTTCCTTCTCATAGTCAAGCAGATGTTCCTTATGTACCAACTGCTTTTCCTTTTCTTCGATCTCGGCCAGCTTTTCATTCAGCAGACGTTCTTTTTCATAGTTCTCATTGAGTTGCTGTTCGAGGCGTTCGATCAGTTCATCTTCTTCTGTCTGTGCTTGATTGCGCAGGAAGCGTGCGTAGTTGATGATGCTGGACGGCAGACCCCAGCGCGCAGCGACTTCCAGCGCATTGGAGCGTCCGGCAATACCTTCGATGAAACGATAGGTCGGCTTCAGTTCATCCATATCGAACTGAACAGAAGCAACAAGAATGTCTTCATGACGCTTTCCGTAGCTCTTCAGACGGCTGTAGTGCGTCGTTGCGACCGTCATGGTCTTCCTCTGCCGCAGTTCATTCATGATCGCTATGGCCAGGCTTTCTCCTTCCTTCGGGTCTGTACCGGAACCGATTTCATCCAGGAGAGCCAGGCTCTTCGATGTTGCTTCACGGATGACTTCCGAGAGCTTGCGTACATGCGCGCTGAAGCTGGACAGGGACGCGGCTACGCTCTGATCATCGCCGATGTCGGCAAACACACGGTCAAAGAACGGGATCTGCGCCTCATCGGCCGTGACGGGATATCCGCAGTATGTCAGCAGAACGAACAGTCCGATGATCTTCATCGAAACGGTCTTTCCGCCTGTATTCGGTCCGGTGATCAGCAGCATCGTCCGGGGTTCCTGCAAATGATAGTCATTCGCAACAACGAGCTTACGGGCAATCAATGGATGCCGGGCTTTCTTCAGTATCAACGAACGCTCTTCTGTCAGCTGTGCTGCACATGCATCATGTTCCAGTCCCCACTGTGCTTTGGCAAACAGAGCGTCCAGAATGGATACCGTTTCCAGATTGGCCCGTTCTTCTACCGCATCGTTCTTGACCAGAAGGCTCAGCGCACGCAGGATGCGCTCGATTTCCTCCTGCTCACGGGAAATCAGTTCCTGCTTGCGGTTGTTTACCGGGATCAACGATGCCGGCTCGACATAGGATGCCTGACCGGATGCAGAATCACCGTAGATCATGCCGCCGAAACGGTTCTTGTCCTGTGCTTTTACGAGTATGACGGCCCGGTTGCCGCGGTAGGTCACAATGCCGTCCACGACGCTTTCTGCATTGGTTGTGAGGAAGCGCTGCACTGCCGCAGAGATCTGCTGATCGGCAGAGCGCAGATCACGGCGGATCTGCCACAGATCCGCTGAGGCTTCATCAACGATTTCTCCATAATCATTGATCGCTGTGCCGATGGCCTTTTCCGTGGATCCGTGCAGCAGCAGGGTTCCGGTCAGTTCCTTTACCGCATCGTGCGGTATTTCTATGCTTTTCTCGTAGGACAGCACATAGCGCAGTCCACGGATAAACATCATTACGTCCATCAGTTCCTGAACGGTCAGTGTCCGTGAACGTTCTGCATTATCCAGTGCTTTTCCGATATCCCTGATCCCGTAGAACGGCATCGGTCCGTATTTGACAGTGCACTGCAGAGCATCACGGATCCGTTCATTGTCCCGTTTGATGATAAGCGGATCATAGGACGGTAGTGTATTGCGGATCCGTTCTGCACCAAGTGAAAAAGAACAGAGCTTTTCTGTTTCTTCTATAATCGTATCCAGCTCCAGGCTCTTTTCCAGACTCATTGTGCTGAATCCTCCAGGGGTTCATAGCCACGTTCATCCAGCCAGTTGCGGATGGCTTCAATATCTTTGTTGTCTATTGTACTGATCTGTTCATATACGGTATCCAGGATCTGGGAACCATCCATGCTCAGACCTGCACTTTCAGCGATATAGGATACAGCTTCCCTGATCGTCGAAAACATGGTTTTCTGCTGGATCGAAGCACTGTTCTTCACCAGACCGGTATTCATGATGAAGCAGAAGACAAAGATCCAGACCGTTGCCGTAATCATTCCGAACATACCGCCCAGAAGACTGCCGATCTGCTTGAACAGAGGCACTTCCTGCAGTCCTTCCGCCAGTTTCTCCAACAGATGGAAAACAAGCCGGGCACCGAGAAACAGTGCAATGAAGCAGAACACTTCATTCATGTATGTATAGATCTTGTCAGCCAGCACGGTATCCTGGAACGGTGCCAGCGCTCTCGGCCAGAGATGTACGTACTGACTCATCAGTGTACAGTAGCGGTAAGCAATGAACAGAGATACCACTGTACCGAATGTTGTAATCACCTGGTAGAGAACACCCCTCTTCCATCCCACAAGAAAGAACAGCAGATAAAAGACAAAAATACCGATATTGATATACAGCGCGTACGCTTCGGGAATTACAAACATAACCTACCTTCTTTCCTGTCTATGTTACCCTCTTTTGTTCAAGTGCGCAAATTCGTGGTACTATTTCACCATGAACACTGTGATTACACTTACGCTGGATGAAGCACAGCAGAAGGAACTGGAGTACAGATACAACGCCTTCCGGACAGCCCCCCCTGCCTGGGCATTGTTCCAGCTGCGTCCCGAAGGCTGTACCATCACCTGCTACAGCAGCGGGAAGACGGTATTCCAGGGAAAACGGGCCGAGGAATACGCAGCGGAATACCGCAAAGATGATACCGTGGTCCTTCCGCAGGCCGGCTCGGATGAAGTCGGCACCGGGGATTATTTCGGACCGGTCTGTGTAGCGGCAGTCTATCTGGACAGAAACAGTATGCCTCTGATCCAGAAACTGGGTGTACGTGATTCCAAACAGATGACGGATGACATCATCCGCCGTACAGCACCTCACCTAATGGAGCATCTGATCCATTCACTGCTGATTGTACCGCCGGAGAAATACAACGATATTCACCACCAGTACAACATGAATGCCGTAAAGAGCCTGCTTCACAACCAGGCCTACAATAGTCTGAAGGAACGGATTGCTCTGCCGGAGCTTATGGTGATCGACCAGTTCACGCCTGAACGCTCCTACTACCGCTATCTTCAGGGACGCGGTGATATCGTGACCGGCATCCGTTTCGAGACGAAAGCCGAGAATGCTTATCCGGCTGTCGGCGCTGCAAGCATCATCGCCAGATATGCTTTCCTGCGTACGATGGACCGTATGGAGGAAAAATGGCAGATGGACTTCGCCAAAGGCTCCGGGACGGCTGCGGATGACTGTGCCAGGGAATTCGTACGCCTGTACGGACGGGAGCGTCTTTTCCAGGTGGCCAAGATACACTTTAAAAACACAGAACGGATCAGTTGATCCGTTCCTGTTTTTTCAGATGCTCATAGAAAGAAGATGCCTGACGGATATCCGTCGGTGTAGGATGGCCTTTCGCAATTCCGCCGATCAGACGGAACGGGCCGAATGTATCATAGCCCGGACATCCGAAACTGCCTGCAATACGGCAGTTTCTTTTCCGGAGCACCTCATTGATGTCGTTTACATAGCCATCCCGCTTTGCACCGTAGGTATACAGCGTGAATACCGGACTGCCGGCCGGAAGCGTTTCTGCCCAGGAAATCAACGGTTTTCCGAAATGCCCGTAGTAGATCCCGGATGCCAGCCCGATCAGCGAATAGTCACTAGGATTCACCTGATCAGCATCCCGGATATCCACAACCGTGATCTCCTCATGCTCCGCAGCCAGGGCATCAACTACCTTGCGGGTATTGCCATGGTGCGTTGAAAAGCATACAATCAATGTTTTATTTGCTTTCATTGGGGATCTTCTTTACCTGCAGCTGGATCGTATTCTCGATCCGGCACAGCTCCACACCGGCAGCCTTCAGCATCATTTTGCTGGCCTGGGTCGCCTCGGTATCCGCGTATTTGTCCGATTCATACACGATGCGGACAATACCGGCCTGGATGATCGCCTTGGCGCATTCGTTGCAGGGAAACAGAGAAACATACAGCGTACAGCCGCGTACAGGCCGTGCACTGTTCAGAATCGCGTTCAGCTCGGCATGCACGACAAAGGCATACTTCATCTCCAGCAGATTCCTGCCCTCTCTCTCCCAGGGGAACACATCATCGCTGCATCCTTTCGGGAATCCGTTGTATCCGACGGAGACAACCCGATGATTGTCATCGACGATGGCGGCGCCCACCTGTGTGTTCGGGTCCTTGGACCGCAGTGCGGACAGATGGGCAAGTCCCATGAAATATTCATCCCAAGATAATGTATCGCTTCTTTTCGGCATAGTATTCCTCCTAGAACATATTCTTCAGATAGTTTATATCATACAGAGCATCCAGACGCACAGCCATCCTGTGCGCATGCGCGGACAGGCCGTATCTGCTGTACATGTTCAGCACTTTGATATCCGTGCCCAGGTACATTTCGTGGATCCTGGCCGGGCGGTAATGGATCCGTGCGCCAAGCAGGATCAAAAGCATAATGAATGAGATCATGCTGTTTCGCTTCAGTGAAGAAGCAGCCAGGTCCGGGCTCAGTGCTATGCCCAGCAGCAGTCCTCCTACAAATCCGCCCAGATGAGCCAGAACACCGATGTTCGGCATGAAGTTGATCATCAGGTTGATCAGCAGGATCCGGAAGACGCTGCTGCGCATATACGGGTCCTTGAACGCTCCGCGTACACCGAGCAGAACAAACCAGGATGCCATCAGTCCGTACAGACCGCCGGACAATCCGACTGTAACAGCGTCGGTACTGCACGCCAGCGTCAGAAGGCTTCCGCAGAGCGTCGACAGTACCAGTATGATCAGATAGCGCACAGTGCCATATGTCTTTTCCAGGACACTGCCCAGGTTGTACAGGCTGAACATATTGACTGCCAGATGCATGAAACTGCCATGGATCAGACCCATGGACAGCAGCCGCCACCATTCCCCTGCCAGTACGAAAGGACGGTAATAGGCACCGAACAGGATCGCATTCTCTGCGGTACTGCCTGTCAGATCCAGAAGATGCACGGGAACAAACATTACAGTGCATAGGATGATGATGCACAGCGTAGCGCGCGGTGTACTTTTCAGTCTATTCAATGCTTCTTCCCTCTCTGAGCTCTTTCAGCAGGGCTTCAAAATACGCGGGAAGCGGTGCCTCTGCTGTGATGGTCTCCCCTGTACGAGGATGAACCAGGGTAATGCGGTATGCATGCAATACCTGCCCCTGTGTGTCCTGTAAACGGCATGGATGATAGTATTTCACATCACCGATTACGGGATGACCTATATATTTCATATGTACCCTGATCTGATGGGTTCTGCCGGTTTCCAGTGTACATTCCACAAGCGTACAGCCGGAAAAGCGTTCCAGTACCCGGAACCTAGTTCTGGCACTTCTGCCGCCCCGTTCGGTAACACACATCTTCTGACGGTCGCGGGCATCCCTGCCGATCGGTGCATCGATCATGCCGCTTTCTTCATGG
>JAFOIY010000176.1 GCA_017420505.1 Solobacterium sp.
AAAGCCCTGTACAGGGATTCTTCGGTATGGGTGCAGCGTACCGTACAGGACCCGCTGGGACGTCCTGTGGAAGCGTTCTGGCTGATCAACGATGGTACAGCCATCATGGAATGTGCGTCCGCCATCGGCCTGTATCTGCTTTCAGAAGAAGAACGCAATCCGGAGAAAGCTTCCACGTACGGACTCGGGGAAATGATCCGGTACGCGGTGGAGGATGGTATCCGTTCGTTTGTGATCGGTATCGGAGGCAGCGCTACCAATGACTGCGGGGCAGGCATGCTCAGTGCCCTGGGCTGGCGCTTTCTGGATGAAGAAGGCAAGGAAACAGATCCCAGCTGCATCGGTCTGCAGAGGACGGTAGCTGTAGATGCTTCGCAGGTGCTTCCAGCACTGAAGGAATGTACTTTCCGCATTGCCTGTGATGTGAATAATCCACTGTGCGGTGAGCGGGGCGCTTCCGCGGTGTTCGGTCCCCAGAAAGGTGCGGATCCTGCAATGGTGGAGCGTATGGACCGTACACTGAAGCGCTTCGCTGAACTCATGCAACAGTATGATCCCGGATGCAGTCCGGATGAACCGGGCAGCGGTGCAGCAGGCGGCCTTGGCTTCGCCTTCCGCACCTTCCTCCATGCAGAACTGGTGCCCGGTGCACAGCTGATCATGCAGGAATCCGGGATGGAAGACGAGATCAGAGAAGCGGATCTGATCATCACCGGAGAAGGCAGAATGGATGCCCAGACCGGTATGGGCAAGGCACCGGCATCCCTGGCACAGATGGCAAAGAAATACGGCAGGCCGGTGATTGCGGTCAACGGGAGTATGGCACCCGGTGCCGGGAGTGATCTGTTCGCGATGTGCCTCTCCACGGTGGATGAGCATACACCGCAGGAAGAGATCATGGATCCGGTCTGTGCCTACAGGCGGCTGGCATCCACAGCAACAGGAATGATGCTTGCTTTTGGTGAACAAAACAGCCGCGGGAGTATATAATTAAGACAGATAGATTCATCTACCTGGAGGATAACAATATGAGTGTCAGTTTGCTTGACGTTGTCGGTCCTGTTATGATCGGACCTTCTTCGTCCCACACCGCAGGTGCTGCAAAGCTGGCGAAGACCGCACGCTTGATTTACAACGGCCAGTTCGACAGGGTCGAATTCGGGCTCGGCGGTTCCTTTGCCCAGACTTACCGCGGTCATTTTACAGATTATGCACTGGTTGCCGGTGCACTCGGCATGAGTGAGGATGATGAAAACCTCTCACGCAGCTTCGATCTTGCCAAGGAGCAGGGAATCAGCTTCCGGTTCTATCCGCGGGATATCCAGTCCGAGTACGAGAATACTGCCAGGATCACATTCTATAACGGAGATACGCCGTTCTATGTAGAAGGCGCTTCCCTGGGCGGCGGACGGATCCTAGTCACCAGCATCAACGGCCTTGCCTGCGAAGTTTCCGCGACTACGCCGACGGTCATCGTTCAGCAGCGTGACGTAGCAGGCGTTGTCAGCGATGTGTCCACGATCCTGGCGCAGAACGGCATCAACATCGGCATTATGAAGGTCGGCAGAGATACAAGAGGCGGAACAGCGTACTGCATTATCGAGTGCGATGAAATCATTGATCCGGCGGTTTCTGCTGAACTGCGTAAAGTAAAGAATGTTCTCAATGTTACGATTGTGAACATCAAGGCGGAATAGGAGAACAGATATGTACAAAAACGGTGAAGACCTGCTCAGACTGGCGAAAGAGCAGGGGAAGAGAGTGTGGGAAGTTGCGCTCGATGAAGAGACGAAGCTGACTGCAATGACCAGGGAAAGAGTAATGGAGCATTTCTCCAACCGCCTGGATATTATGTTCAATTCCGCAAGGAAGGCGCTGGAGCACAAACAGAACACCAAAGGCGGACTTGTCGACGGTGTTGCCAGCACACAGTACAACTATTCCCACGGGAATACGATTACCGGCGGATACATCAATAAGGTCATGAGCCTGGCGTATTCCTGCAGTGAAGTGAATGCGTCCATGGGAAAGATCTGCGCCAGCCCGACAGCAGGCAGCTGCGGTATCCTTCCGGCAGTGCTTCTGGGCGTGATGGAAGACAAGGATGTACCGCGGGAGACAGTGCTTGAGGCATTGATTACAGCCAGTGCGGTCGGTGCGATCTACACGATGAACGCAACGGTTGCCGGTGCGGACGGTGGATGCCAGGCTGAGTGCGGCGTTGCGTCGAGTATGGCGGCTGCGGCTGCGGCGTACATGATGGGTGCCGACGATGACAAGTGCTTCGATGCGGCAGGCTTTGCGATGATCAATGTTATGGGTCTGGTCTGCGATCCGGTTGCCGGTCTGGTTGCGCTTCCCTGCGCGCACAGAAACGCGAGCGGTGCGGTCGGTGCGCTGGTAGCGGCTGATATGGCTATGGCCGGCCAGGTTGCGCACATTCCGTTTGACCAGGTCGTTGACAGTATGTTCAAGGTCGGAAAGATGCTGCCGCCGCAGCTCAGGGAAACAGCCCAGGGCGGTATTGCTACAACACCTGCGGGTCTGGCGATCTACAAGGAAATCTTCGGTTGATTGACAGAAAGGATGATCCGGGGATCATCCTTTTTTATTGCATTGGATACAGTGTATGATGGTAGCAGAAGACGAGGAGAACAGGCATGAAGAGAACGGAACGGATTGCAGAAATGGAGCAGTATCTGGATGAAACGAGAGCTGCTGTAGACAGTATGGCGGCAGCACTGGATGCTTACGAAGCGGCTCAGAAGGGATACCGGAAGCTGTGCGGCTATTACGGCAGTGCGCAGTGGATGGGGGACTTTGCGGCGGATGAAGCAGGAAAGCTTCCTGAAGGCTTGAAGAGGGGTGTACTGTCGGAAGACGGTCTCTATGATCTCATTATGGATAATCATGAACTGATTGTACGGATGATGAAGCTGATGACAGAGATGGCGCAGTACGGGCAGTTCTGAGAGAAAGAATCAGTACTATGAATCCGTTGTTTGGCTTTGAGGAATATATACCCGACGGGGAACCCCATCTTTTTGAAGGACGTCTTTACCTGTTCGGCTCCCAGGATGAAATGCACGGTGAGAAGTACTCTCCGTGCGACTATACAGCCTGGTCCTGTGATCCTGCCGATCCGGAGCACTGGCGCTGTGAAGGCACGATCTACCGGAAGAACCAGGATCCCCGCAACCCGGACGGACGGCTGAGCCTGTTCGCTCCGGATGTTGTACAGGGATATGATGGGTACTACTATCTGTATTATGAACTGGAGACGGTGGAAGCCGTTTCTGTCGCCAGAAGCAGAAAGCCTGCCGGTCCGTATGAGTACTATGGTACCGTACAGTACCCGGAAGGTGTATCTCCTGATGCACTGCCGGATTACCCGTATCCGTTTGATCCGGGGCTGTTCCGGGAAGACGGGCATATCTATATGGCGCTGGGCTTTTCCGTTGATTTTGCAATCAAGGATATGGACCTGAACGAAAGGAACATGCGCGGCGCCTACATTGTCGAACTGGAGAAGGATATGCTGACGATGAAGCATGTGCCTGTCTTTGCTGTCCCGGGATGCGGACACGGAAAGGGCACTTCCTTTGAAGGGCATGAATTCCTGGAAGCGTCCTCGCTGCGGAAATACAACGGGCAGTACTGCTTCATCTATTCCTCGCAGGCGCAGCACGAGCTGTGCTATGCCACGGCAGACAGCATCTACGGTCCCTATACCTATCAGGGAGTTCTTGTTTCCAATGCCTGGGAAAACGGTCTGAAGAACAACTGGGCGAACAACCACGGCAGTCTGGTGGAAATCAACGGCAGATATGCCGTGTTCTATCATCGTCATACCTGCGGGATCCAGTACAGCCGTCAGGCCTGTGCGGAATGGATCCGGCAGGAGGACGGCAGATTCATAACCGCGGAGATGACCTGCCAGGGACTGAGCGGGAATCCGCTCGGAAGCGGGATCTATCCTGCCGGCATGGCCTGCTTTGTACGGGATGGTCAGGAAGGTACATTCATACCGTTCGGGGGTGTGCCGATGGACGCAGCAAGGATTGAAGGCACTGCGGTTGTCAATATTACAGAATCCACGCTGGTTTACCGGTACTTTGCGGCCGTGAAGTCCGTTGTGCTGTATCTGGAAGGGGAAGTGTCCGGCAGTGTTGAGTTGTATCTGAACGGTCGGAAAACGGACAGCAGGTTGCTTTCCAGCAGAACAGAACTGCAGGGAGAAGGAGAGAACACGGATGTTGAACTGGTATTCCACAGTCTTTCTCCGGTCTGCCTTGCGTATATTGAGATCAAGGGGTGACGGTATGTGAACATCTATGACGAAATCCGGGACTATGTTCCCTACAATGAACAGGAAGAAACGGACAAGGAAGGAATGCTGGCATTCCTCGATCAGTACGACAATGCGTTCCTGCGGGAAAACGAGCTCGGGCATTTCACCGCTTCGGTCTGGATCGTCAACCCTGAACGGACAAAGACCGTCCTTGCCTATCATATCCTGTATGATTCCTGGGCCTGGATCGGCGGACACGCAGACGGTGAGACGGATCTGCGGGCAGTGGCGATGAGGGAACTGGAGGAAGAAACAGGGATCAGGCACGCGTACCGCGTGATGGATGGGATCTACAGTCTGGAGACCATTCATGTACCGGGACATGTAAAGCATGGTAAATACGTATCCAGTCATTTGCATTTCAATGTTACCTGGCTCGTGGAAGCGGATGAATCGGAAGCGCTGCAGGTGAGGGAAGATGAAAACAAGGCAGTGCGGTGGTTTGCGCTGGAAGATGTTGAGAAGGCATCATCCGAGCCGTGGATGGTGGAGCATGTCTACCGGAAACTGATCGATCAATGCCGAAAATTTGATGAAAAAGAACACTGAATGCACAGTGCTCCGGCATTACGGGATATAATGATCATGTTTTGGAGGTTATATGGAACAGCTGGAATTCAGATTTGATACACAGTTATTGATTGAAGGACAGGATCTGGATGAAGACCGGATCAATGACTACATTACGGAGCATTTCAAGGGAGACTGCCTGCTGGTAGTAGGCGATGATACCCTGATCAAGATTCACTTCCATACCAATGAACCGTGGAAGATCCTGGAATACGGACAGTCCATCGGGGATATCTACGATGTTGTCGTAGAGAATATGCAGCGGCAGGAAGAAGGTCTGCAAGGCTGAAAAAAACAGTCCGTACTTGATGTACGGGCTGTTTTCAGTAACCGTTCTTTTCAACGAACTCACGGATCCGGTCGAATGACTGCTCGGTCAGATCGTGTTCTACGCGGCAGGCATCCTGCAGGGCTGTGTCCTGGTCTACGCCGAGGCTGACGAGGAATGACGTCAGGATCCTGTGGCGTTCATCAATGCGTTCCGCAACGGCTTTGCCGGGCTCCAGAAGATGAAGCGTACCGTCTTTATCCATGGTGATGTACCCGTTCTCCCGGAGTTTCTTCATTGCAATGCTGACGCTGGCTTTGCTGAAACCGAGTTCTTCGGCAACGTCAATGGAATGGACATTTTCCTTGCGCTGCTGCAGCTGAAGGATTGTCTTCAGATAGTTTTCTGCGGACTCATAGATCTGCATTGTCTTTTCCTCCGTTCGTGATTACTTCCATTATAAACCAACTGTCAACCGTACAGTTTGCAATTGAATAATTCCGGGCTCTCATTTAAGATTGAAACAGGAACGACAGGCAGTACAGCATTGTTTTTTTACGGTACAAACCAGGCGGATACTGCATTTCAGAAAAGAGGAAAACCATGAATATCAAAGTAAGCAAGGAAGTACAGGAAGCGCTGGCGGCCGGCAGACCGGTCATTGCGCTGGAGTCAACGATAATATCACACGGGATGCCTTATCCCCGCAACGTAGAGACAGCGCTTACCGTGGAAAGCATTCTGCGGGAGAACGGCGCGGTTCCGGCTACCATCGGCATCATTGACGGTACCGGTGTCGTCGGCATGAGCCCGGAGGAGATCGAAGCGTTCGGAAAGCGCGGACCGGCAATCCTGAAGGTATCGCGCAGAGATCTTCCGGTTGTTATGGCAGAAGGCATGTGGGGCGCAACAACCGTCGCAACGACGATGATCCTTGCCGCAAAGGCCGGCATTGAGTTCTTTGTGACCGGCGGTATCGGCGGTGTTCACAGAGGCGCAGAGCTGACATTTGATGTTTCAGCGGACCTGGAAGAGCTCGGCCGGACCAATGTGACGGTTATCTGCGCCGGCGCCAAGGCAATCCTGGATCTGCCCAAAACCCTGGAAGTACTGGAAACCAAGGGTGTCCCGGTACTGGGATACCAGACAAAGGAACTGCCTGCTTTCTATACCCGTACCAGCGGTCTGCAGCTGGTCTATGAGCTGAAGAACGCGCAGGATGCGGCCGGGATCATCAAAGCCAAGCGTGACTGGGGACTGGACGGCGGTGTG
>JAFOIY010000177.1 GCA_017420505.1 Solobacterium sp.
CAGATGGACTTCACGTACCATGCGCCGGTAGTAGCCGTCAAGCTGTCCACTCCGGAGATTGCGACGCTGAAGGTCGAGGACAACAATGACTGGACCATCACATGGAAGGCTGTGGACGATGCGGCAGCCTACAAGGTCAGTGTCGGTGATATCGAGATGGATCCGACCACCCAGACATCGGTACGGATCCCGGCAGATCGGCTTACGGACGGCATGGCCTACAAGATCCTGATCACCGCTATGCCGGCAGATACAGCGAAGTACGACAACAGCGATACCGCCAGGGAAACCCATACGTACACCGCGCATCAGCCGGTGCCTACGGACAGTCCGGAACCGACGGACAGCCCTGAGCATACGGACAGTCCCGAGCCTACGGACAGTCCTGAACCGACGGACAGCCCAGGCGAGGAGGCAGACAATGGATAGGATCTGGTATTACAGCAAAGGCGGGGAAGAGAACTTCGGTCCGTATACGGAAGAGGATCTGATCCGTTTGCTGCAGAAGCATATTCTGAATGAAAACGACTATATCTGGATGAGCCGCCTGGATGACTGGATCCGAATTGGTGATTCCATCTATTCCTTCTATTTGGATGAGACGGAAGCGTAAGAATCTGATATGATTATAAAAGTCAGTAAAAGGAGGCAGTCTGCATGAAAAAGAAAATGATGCTATTTACTGCCATGGTTATGCTGTGCATCTGTACGCTGCCCGGCTGTGGAGACGCGGATGCCTTGGTAGACTCCGGCTTCTTAAACAGCAGGGGCTGGTGGTTTGTTCTCCTGTCTGTGAACTTCTTCATCATCATCGTTATGCTCACTTTCCTGAGGAAGCTGAAGAGGAATCTGACGGAAAAACCGGTTGCGAGCGGCAGTTTTACAGAACTCTGTAAAAAAGTCATCGCAATGAAGATTGAAAGCGAGAACGAGTCCTGAAGTCTGCACACGGGCTGAAAAAACAGAATGGAAAACCGGTGAACGGAACAAGTAGTTTCCTGTACAGTGCCAAGAGAAGGGTATGAATCGGTGGGAGTACCTGCACCAGAAGGAAATGAATGCATCCGGGAGGGCTGGTCCGATAATGTAGGGCCGGACGCATCATACACGTTACGTATTCGAGAAGCAAGAAAAGTGGAACCACGCAGAAGCGTCTTTTTGACAGGGCGCTGTTTTTAGGAAAAGAGGATCAAGGGAATATGATTAAAGTCTACAATTCAAAGACATTGAAAACAGAAGAGTTCAAACCGAAGACAGAAGGTCAGGTCAGCATGTACATCTGCGGCCCGACCGTCTACAACTACGCGCATATCGGCAATGCCAGGCCGATGATCGTATTCGATGTATTCAAACGTCTGCTGGAAGCCGAAGGATACAAAGTGAAGTACGCTTCCAACTTTACGGATGTCGATGACAAGATCATCAACAAGGCTGCAGAGGAAGGCGTCAGCGAGAACGAAATCTCCGAACGCTATATCAAGGCGTACAATGATCTGCGCCATCAGCTGAACGTTGAAATGCCGGACATCACACCGAGGGTTACAGAGACCATGGACGGAATCATCGAGTTTGTCGATGAGCTGGTCAAGAGCGGCCATGCGTACATCGTGGACAACGATGTCTACTTCTCCGTAGATTCCGTACCTACCTACGGCCAGATCAGCCACCAGAAGCTGGATTACCTGGAGGCCGGCGCCCGGATCGAAGAAAATGAACTGAAGCGCAACCCGTATGATTTCGTCCTCTGGAAGAAGACGGACAAGGGCATCAAGTGGGACAGCCCGTGGGGACCGGGACGCCCGGGATGGCATACAGAGTGCGTCGTCATGATCAATGAGAACTTCGGCGGTCCGATCGATATCCACGGCGGTGGAATGGACCTCCGCTTCCCGCATCACGAGAACGAGTCTGCCCAGCACGAAGCCCTGCACAATGAAGATCTGGCCAACTACTGGATGCACAACGCGATGATCAACATCAACGGTGAGAAGATGTCCAAGTCCCTGGGCAATGTACTGTGGGCGATGGATGTTGCCGCAAAGCTGGGAACGAACCTGACCAGATGGCTGATGAGTTCTGTCCATTACCGCAAGGAACTGAACTTCAGCGATGAGACGATCGAGACCGCACGCAAGGAGCTGGACCGTGTACTCACACCGGTACGCCAGGCTGACCTGAAGGCTGCGTTTGCCGGCGTCACCTACGGAGATGCGTTTGACCAGGAGTCCTGGGACGCGTTCATTGAGCAGATGAATGACGATATGAATACACCGAATGCCTACCAGGTCATCTTCGAAACCGTCAAGAAGCTGAATACAGCACTCCGCCAGCGGGAGATCGATTACACAGCTGTGGAAAAGTACCGCAATGCTGTGGAAAAAATGTTGGATATCCTGGGGATTGTTGTGGAAAAGCCGGAAGTCACGGAAGAGGACAAAGAGACCTGGAAGAAGTGGAACGAAGCGAAAGCCGCAAAGGATTTCGCCAAGGCTGACGAATACCGCAAGGTACTGCAGGAGAAGAATCTTCTGTGAGCACTGATCTGTACAGCGGCCGTACACTTGCCTTTCTGGGCGATGCCGTATGGTCGCTGATCGTCAGAAAGTGGTTGATTGAACAGGGAGAGGGCAGCGGCAAAGTGCTGCAGGCAAAAGCCGCTGCTTTTGTCAGTGCAAAAGCACAGGCTTCGTTTTATGATCTGCTGCATGAGGAAGGCTTCCTGAGTGAAGCGGAAGAGGAAGCGTACCGCCACGGACGGAACGCCCACGCCGGTACAGTGCCGCACAACACACCGGTGCTGGTGTACCGGAAATCAACAGGATTCGAAGCTATGATCGGTATGCTGTACCTGGATGAACAGTGGGAAAGAATTGAGGCAATATGGAAGGAAATCGGAAAACAAACGGAAATGAATCCGTGAAACAATGTATTTACGGGAGAAACGTTGTCAGGCAGGTCCTGCAGGATCCTTCCAGGGTCCACAGGGTCTGGCTCAGTGGTGATGACCGTGAAATTGAAGAACTGTGCAGAGCGGGCGGTGTACCGGTAAAGAAGGTCAGCCGGAAGGAACTGACGAAACTGTGCAGAAGCGAACACCACAACGGCACAGCTGCCGAGATTGATGCCTACAGGCTCTATACAGTGGATGATCTGGTCCGGGAAAAGAAAAGCCAGTACGGACTGATCGTTCTGCTGGACGGTCTGGAGGATCCGCACAATCTCGGTGCAGTGCTCCGTACCTGTGATGCAGTCGGAGCGGACGGTGTCATCATCCGCAAGGACAGGGCAGCTGGCCTGAGCGCAGGTGCAGCCAAAGCATCCGTAGGTGCAATCGACACGGTCAAGTGCGCTTCAGTGACCAACCTGGTGCGCACAGTCCAGGATCTGAAGAAGAAAGGATACTGGATCATCGGCACAGACATGGACGGGCAGGACTACCGCAGCCTGAAGTATGACTTCAACGCTGTACTGATCATCGGCAACGAGGGAAAAGGGATTTCCCGGCTGCTGCGTGAAGAGTGCGACTATGTCGTATCTCTGCCGATGGTGGGCACGGTGGAGTCCCTGAACGCTTCGGTCAGTGCAGGCATCATGCTGTATGAGATCTACAGTCAGCGTTTCCCCCTGTAAGAAGGAGGGATACCATGGAAAACAAATACGAGTTAATTTACATGAGCCGGAGTGGGGACGAATGGGCCTTCACGGCTCTTTTTGATCAGTTCCGCCCGATGTTCACATCACTGATCAACGAGATCCTGCTGCACAATCCTCTGTATGAGAACTTCCGGGAGGACATGATGCAGGAAGCCAAGATCGGACTGATGGATGCCCTGAACTACTACCGCGAAGACCGGAACTGCCGGTTCGCAACCTTTGTGTATCTGCTGGTGAAGCGCAGGCTGCTTTCCGCACTGCGGTACCACAGAGCGAAAAGCAGGGTGCCTCTCAGCAGTATCACAGCGCTTGACGGTCTGGTCATGGAGAACGGCAGCACCTATGATGTCTACCGTTCCCCGGACGATCTGGGCAGTCCGGAGTACTGGGTACGGTACAAGGCGGCCTATGAAAGGCTGCAGGAGACCATGGCTTCCATGCGGGACATAGACCGCCGGGTCATGTACATGTGGGCAGAGGAAAAGGGCTATACAGAAGCCGGAGAGAAGCTGGGAATGACACCCCGGTCCTATGACGCAAGACTGCGCAGAGTAAAGAAAACCGTGCGCAGCGCGGTCCTGGGGGAAAAGCAGCATTGACGGAAAAAGAACGGATGTGCTACAGTAGTAAAGCACTTGAGGAGCTTTTTTCATTATGGCGAAGGACAGCAAAAAAGTCATACTGGTATGCAGTGAGTGTATGTCGAACAATTATACGACAACTCACCGCCGGGACAGCGGGAAACGGCTGGAATTGATGAAGTACTGTCCGAAGTGCGGAAAGAAGACGCTGCACAAAGAGACGCGTTAGAGGAGGTATCTCTATGGATAGAACATTCAGTTTCAGCGGCATTCAGAAAGAGGTCAAGCGGATCCGCTGGCCGAAGCCCGCAGATACAATGAGAAGTACAGTGGAAGTCATTGTCTATACAGGATTCTTTGCACTGTTCTTTGTACTGTGTGATTTCCTTGTCACATTCCTGCTGAGGATGATCGGAATAGGAGCGTAATCATGAGCGAAGAGAGAAGAAACGAAGAAAAGGAAAAGCGCTGGTATGTAGTCAATACATATTCCGGTCATGAGAACAGGGTTAAGGAGAACCTGGAGAGACGTCTGGAATCCATGGGTATCCAGGACAGTCTGTTCCGGATTCTGGTTGCGGAAGAACCGGAAATCGAGATCAAGAACGGGAAGAAGGTAGAGAAGATGAAGAACCTGTTCCCGGGCTATCTGTTCGTAGAGATGATCATGACGGATGAAGCGTGGTACGTTGTCCGTAATACACCGGGTGTCACAGGATTCATCGGTTCCTCCGGCGGCGGTGCGAAGCCGTTCCCGGTATCTCCGGATGAGATGGAATCCATCCTGCGCCGTATGGGCAAGAGCGATCAGAAGGTTGTCGTCGACTTCGGTGTCGGCGATGTCGTCACCATCCTCTCCGGTCCGTTCAGCGGCCGTGAAGGCACCGTCAGTACGATGAATGACCAGACACAGGTTGCCAGTGTCATGATCAACCTGTTCGGACGCATTACACCGACGGACATCAGCTACAACGATCTGCAGAGAGTGGACAACTGAAGCAAATCATAAGAACCCCGCAACGGGGTTTTTATAGTATTCAGCAGCCGGAATAGGGTATCATGGTGCTATGGCGCGCAGACGGAGAAGAAGAAAACTGTCCCTTCCGGGCAAACTGATCATCGCTTTCCTGGTACTCTTTGTACTGCGTCAGCTGTACCGTCCCTTTGAAACACCGTGGGAAGGCAGCCAGGAACCGGTGGACACCTGTCCCTACAGCTTCAGCGAATTCCTGTCCGTGGACGGCAGAATGAGCTATGAAGACGATGCCTTCACCAGCCGGTGGGGCATTGATGTCAGCTATGCACAGGGTGTGATCGACTGGCAGAAGGTAAAGGATTCCGGCGTACAGTTTGCAGTGGTACGTGCCGGCTACCGCGGTTATGAAACAGGACTGCTGCACGAAGACGATCAGTACGTCAATAACATGACCGGGGCGTACCAGGCAGGCATCCCCACCGGAGTATACTTCTACACCTCCGCAGTATCCGTTGAAGAATCCATCGAGGAAGCAGACTTTGTGCTCAGCCGGCTGCGGGGATACTACATAGAAGGACCGGTAGCGCTGGATATGGAACAGTACAGTGCGAATGACCGGGACCTGAATCTGGGACGCCAGGAACGGACGCTCATCGCAACAGCGTTCCTGCAGAGGATCCGCGACGCCGGCTATACACCGGTGATCTATGCGTCCAGTAGCTGGTTTGAAACGGAGATCTACATGGAGGAACTGCAGGGAATCTGTTCCTTCTGGGTCGCTTCCTACAATGCACACAGTGTCCCCTTGAACGGTCAGTTCACGATGTGGCAGTATTCATCGGAAGGGTGGATTGACGGCATCTCTGTTCCGATAGATATGAATATCCTCATGATTGCAAAATAAAGGCAGAGCGTTTCCGCTCTGCCTTTTCTGTTTCTATCGCAGGATCAGTCTTCCTTGATGCCGTAGAGAGCTTCCAGATCTGCTGCAGCACCCTTGGCCTTCAGCAGGTCTACGTACTTCATGTGCGGCTTTCCGGAGTTGTCCGGTCCTCTCTTCAGGAATTCAATGGCGTAGGTCGAAGCACCGACAGCTCCCTTGACCAGAACATCTTCGTCGATGTCGAAGAAGCGGTTGTGGTGAGCAGCACCGACACCCTTGGCATCGTTCTTCATACCGATGAAGCAGAAGACACCCGGCCACTGGCGGATGTACTCGGAGAAGCTCTCAGATGCCATCCACGGCTCAGCGTAGTCGATGACAGCATCACCCAGTTCCTCACGGATGACCTTTCTGGCGAACTGTGCGCATTCCGGATCGTTGACGACAGCGAAGCCCGGCTGGTTGAAGCTGTTGAATTCTACGTCGCAGTTGTAGGCCTCGGCTGTATGCTCAATGATGGCCTTGAACTCGTTGTAGAACGTAATCGCTGCCTTGTCACGGTCGAAGAAACGGACAGAGCCGGCAAAGCGGCACTCATCCGGAATAACGTTCCAGGTCTTGCCGCCTTCGAAGCGGCCGATGGAGCAGGTCAGCGGGGTATACGGATCGATTCTGCGCATGCGCAGGCCTTCCATGCCCTGATAGATGGCTGCGAACGCATCCAGCGGTGACAGGGAGAGGTCCGGACGGGAACCATGTCCGCCGCGGCCCTTGAGCGTAACATCGAACATTATGGCGCCAGCCATCATGTTGGTATCATTGGCTGCGACCTTGCCGGTCTCCAGTGTAGAGAGCAGGTGAGTACCGTAGCATGTCGTGATCTTTTCCGAGATTCCCTGTTCATCCATGTACTTGAAGATGTACTTGACGTTGCCGGTCATCTCTTCACCGCGCTCGAAGCAGAGATAGACGGTTCCTTCAATATCATCTTTCCTTTCAAGCAGAACATGGGCAGCGCCCAGCAGCATCGCTATGTGTCCGTCATGTCCGCAGGCATGCATGACACCGTCATTCTTCGACTTTGTGCATCTCGGAATATCGAACAGGGCTGTGTCTGTTTCCTGGACAGGCAGGGCATCTACGTCCGCTCTGAGCAGGACGGCTTTGCCGTTGTCCTTCTCTGCCGGTCCCTTGATGGTAGCGAGAATACCGCCGTGAGGAATGACCACATGTTCAATCCCCATGCCTGTCAGTTCTTCGGAAATACGGTCAATGGTCTTGTCCTCATGATCCGACAGTTCGGGATTCTCATGGAAGTAGCGCCGCATGGAAATGATGTAGTCTTCATACTTTTTCGCTAGTTCTAAATTAGACATGATTGCAATCTCCTTTCCTAAATTATAGATGAAAACACAGAGTCTTATCACAAAATCTCACAGCATATTATGTACGTGATAACGAATGTGGTATCGTGTAAAGTAAAGGAACAGAAGAACCATGGAAACCATCAAGAAACTGTTGATCGGCCTCATCGCCGTCATTGCCGGAATCCTGGCATATGAACTTGCGTTCAGAGCAGCCGCGTTCGTGTACGAATTCATCGTGCACATTCCCCTGATCGGCAGGATCATCGGTTTCCTGTTCCGCATCCTGCCGGGAGATCTGCTCATACTGGGCCTGATGGGCTGCTGCGGTGCGTTTGCGGCATACTACGCTTCCACAGCCGTGATCAGCCTCGGCAGGCAGGAAATCCGCTGGCCTGTACGGATGACGGCTGTCGTTCTCTGCCTGCTGTTTGTCCTGTCCCTGCTGATGAGTACGGAAGCCTCACCCTGGGGGATTGTACGGACCATCGTATGGAGTCTGGAAGCGTGGTTCATCGTGAAACCGTAATACAGGCACTCTCCGGAGTGCTTTTCCTGTACCGGAACGAAAGTACGGCTTAATACTGTTCTGTGTACAACTGATATAGACTGTAGTCGGGAGGCAGACATTATGGAAACCGGCAAGAAGATCCGCCAGCGGCGGAAGGAACTGAATATGACACAGGAGGAACTGGCCGGAGCGGTCTACGTCACTCCGCAGGCCATCAGCCAGTGGGAGAACGGCAGAACCCTGCCGGACATCTACAAGATTCCTTTGATCGCGGAAGCCCTGAAGATGAACAAGGCAGAGCTGATCGACGATGGGATGGAAATCCACCCCTCCTGGATCACCAGGGATCCGTTCTACTCAGTGGACAATATGCGCCGGAAGCTGAGGGCATTCGCTCTGGCAGACGGACTGCCCGAGACGGACAGAGCCATCGGCTATGCAGAAGAGAAGCATACAGGGCAGTTCCGCAAAACCAGTACGTATTCCCCGGAAAAGGCGCCGTACATTGTACATCCCTTCATCATGGCCTGCCATGCCCACGCACTCGGCATCCATGACGATACCGTGCTTGTGGCGATTCTCCTGCACGATGTCTGCGAGGACTGCGGTGTCCGCCCCGATGAACTGCCGTTCTCTGCTGAGGTGCGGGAAGCTGTTCGTCTGCTGACGAAGCAGAGCGGTACAGATCCTGCGGAATACTTCAAAGGCATCCGTGGGAACAGTACAGCATCCATCGTCAAAGCATTCGACCGCTGCAACAACCTGTCCACCATGATGCTTTCCTTTACCATCGAAGACATCATTGAATATGTAGAAGAGACAGAGACGTACATTCTGCCGCTTCTGGATCACATCAAGAAGGAATACCCGCAGTACTACGACGCAGTATTCGTACTGAAATACCAGATGCTGAGCATGCTGGAGAGCGTCAAGGCTGCAGTGGTGCGTCTCTGATCCCCGATTGAATCCTGTTCTCCATCACACTACAATGAACATAGCGAAAGAAGGAAATACACATGACAGAGGAAGAAAAAATCTATGCCGGCAAGCTGTTCGATCTGACGGATCCGGAACTGCTGAAAATCAAGCACGAAACACACGCTGCCTGCCAGCGCTACAACCAGCTGGATGAATACGATCCGGAACGGAAGGAGATCATCCGGAACATTATGGGCAAGGTCGGGGAGAACTTCCGCTTCCAGGGACCGATGCAGATCAACTACGGCAAGCATATGTTTGTCGGTGACAATTTCCTCGCCAACTTCAACTTCACTGCAATGGATGATGGACCGATCTACATCGGCAACAATGTTTCCATCGGTCCGAATGTATCCCTGATGGCTACGAATCACCCGCTGATCGCTTCAGAGCGGGTAACGCACCTGAAGGACGGGAGAAGGGTCGTAACGGAGTTTGCACCGGCCATTCACATCGAGGATGATGTCTGGATTGCCTGCAATGTTACCGTTATTGCCGGTGTGACCATCGGCAAAGGCGCTGTGATCGGTGCCGGCAGTGTCGTAACGCGGGATATCCCGGCCGGCTGGGTGGCTGTAGGCGTCCCGGCGAAGCCGCTGTATGAAATCACGGATGAGCACAGTGTACGCGATCTGATCGTGGAGGAAGACAGGGAAAAGTACAGTCACTTCTTCAAGGACTGAGGGTTCTCTGTACCATCGGCAGAGAAAACGGTGGTATTTCTGCTCGAGTGCTGATATAATGCCCATGGCTCGGAGGCGGGTCACTCACAGGAAGTGATCAGCCGGACAAGGCCCGGACTGGAATGTCCGGCTTGTCCGGCTTGTTTTTTTGGAGGCAGGCATATGGACATAACGAACTTTACAGAAGGAAAGATCCTGGGACCGCTGATGCGGTTCGCTCTCCCCGCAGCGGCAGCGCTTCTGCTGCAGTCGCTGTACGGAGCCGTGGATCTGCTGATTGTCGGCAGGTATGCCAGCAGTGCAGATGTATCCGCGGTATCCACCGGAGCGCAGATCATGCAGACGATTGTATCCCTGATTGCCGGTCTGGCGATGGGGACCACCATACTGCTCGGCCAGCAGATCGGTGAAAACCGTACAGACCGCACCGGGAAGACTGTCGGTACATCCATTGTGTTCTTCGGTGCCGGATCCCTGATCCTGTCCGTACTGATGCTGGCAAACACGGAAGGCACCGCTGTACTGATGCATGCCCCGGCGGAAGCGTTCTCCCAGACCTGCGACTATATCAGGATCTGTTCCGGAGGACTGCTGTTCATCACAGCCTACAACCTGCTGGGCAGTCTGTTCCGGGGTATCGGCAACTCCCGGATTCCCTTGCTGGCAGTCATGATCGCTGCTGCAGTCAATATCGCCGGTGATCTGCTGCTGGTGAAAGGAATGCATATGGGTGCGGCAGGTGCGGCAGCCGCAACGGTTGCGGCACAGCTGATCAGTGTACTGGTCTCCCTGCTGTTCATCCGGTCTGTCAGACTGCCGTTTGCACTGAAGCGTTCAGATCTCCGCTTTGACGGATTCCTGACCCGCAGGATACTCGGATTCGGCATTCCGATTGCCGTAATGGATCTGCTGGTCGGCATCAGCTTCCTGGTGATTCTGGCGATTGTCAATTCCCTGGGTGTCCTGGTCAGCGCCGGTGTCGGTGTTGCCGAGAAGGTCTGTTCGTTCGTTATGCTTGTGCCTTCTGCCTTTGCCCAGTCCATTGCGTCCTTCACTGCCCAGAACTACGGCGCAGCGAAGATGGACAGAGCGTACCGCGGCCTGGCATACGGGATTGCGGTCAGCTTTGTCTTCGGTGCAGCAGCGGCCTGG
>JAFOIY010000178.1 GCA_017420505.1 Solobacterium sp.
AGAGCACAAGGTGTTTGAACTGCTGGACCAGGCAGAGGAACTCCTGGATACTGAGGGAATACCGCACAATGGCTACTATGCCTTTGTATGCGAGAAGTGTGCTCCTGCCTTTGCCCATTACGGATATTTCCTGACAGCCCGGCGGCTGGAGGAGCAGGCGAAGGAGATCTATGAACGGGATTGATCTTTCCAGGGAGTACTACGAACAGTACGGCAGGCCGATGCTGGAGGAACAGTTCCCGGAACTGCTGCCGTATCTGGCCTGCGGGGTATGCGGGAGCGGATCGGAGAGCTTCGGCTATGATGATGAAATATCCCGTGACCATGATTATGAACCGGGCTTCATCATTTTTCTGCCCGGTGAGGACCGGGTGGACAGACGCAGTTCGTTCCTGCTGGAACGGGCATACGCAAAGCTGCCGAAGGAGTACAAAGGGCTGAAGCGCTCTCTGATGGCTCCGGCAGGCGGCAGAAGACGCGGTGTACTGCGCACGGCGGAGTTCTTCGTGGACAAGTGCGGTGTACCGGACGGTGTGCTGAATACGGTACAATGGCTCAGGGTACCGGAACATGCACTGGCCGAAGCAGTGAACGGAGCACTGTTCAGTGATTCCTACGGTGAAGTGACAAGGATCCGGGAACGTCTGGCATTCTGGCCGGAGGATATCGCCCGCAAGAAGCTGGCCGGTGCGGTCTATCTCATGGGGCAGGCCGGAGAGTACAACTATCCGCGCTGCCTTGCACATGGTGAAAGCGGTGCGGCACAGCTGGCTGTCCAGGAGTTCGTGGACTGCGCCATGGAAGCGGTGTTCCTGCTGAACCGTACATACCGGCCGTACTACAAATGGCGCTTCCGGGCGCTGCGGCAATTGTCTGTTCTGTCAGAAGAAGCGGAACGGTTCGAGTATCTGCTTACCACGGACAACGCACAGTCAGCGGAAGAAAAACGGAAGGTGATCCAGAGGATCACAGAGGATATACTGGAAGAGATACAGAGACAGGGATGGGTACAGGACTGCCGGGATGCCGGTACGTGTGCGATGAAACTGAATGACAGCGTACAGGACGCACAGATCCGCAGCCTGCACATCCTTGCGGCACATTAGGAGGAAAGAACATGTTGATCTATGGACTGCAGAAGATGACGCTGCTGGACTATCCGGAGCACGTAGCATGCACGGTGTTTCTGAGCGGGTGCGATATGCGCTGCCCGTTCTGCCATAATTTCGAACTGGTGGACGGTACAGCGCCGGCCGTAATGACGGATGATGAATTCTTTGCGTTCCTGGACAAACGGCACGGACTGCTGGACGCTGTGGCAATTACCGGCGGAGAACCGTGCGTGACCCGGGAACTGCCGGCGTTCATCCGGAAGATCCGGGAAAAAGGCTTCGGTGTCAAACTGGACACCAACGGTCTGCATCCGGATATGGTCAGAGGCCTGCTGGATGAACATCTGGTGGACTACATCGCGATGGACATTAAGAATTCACCTGACAAGTACGCTGAGACAGCCGGTGTGCTGCACGTCAATCTGGATGTCATCCGGGAGACGATCGACCTGCTGCGGAATTCCGGCATTGACTACGAGTTCCGGACAACGGTTGTCAAGGAATTTCATGACGAGGAGGACTTCCCGAAGATGGCGAAGATGATTGAAGGTGCGAAGCACTACTACCTGCAGCAGTTCACCGACCGGGATACCGTACCGTTTGAAGGCTTCCACGCGCACAGTGCGGAAGACATGAAGCGCTTTGCAGAACTGGCACGTCCGTATGTGCAGGATGTACAGCTCAGAGGTGTGGAATAGAGAGAAAAAATACATCGGCCCAACAGTGCAGACCATATGATCCGTTTGCCTGTTGGTAGAACATGCGGCATATGAACAATCAGAAAAGAACAAATCACCTCGTGACAGCAGTCATCATTCTGCAGATTATACTGTTGATGGCTCTGACATGGAAATTCGGTATACAGCGTCTGGACGGTGATGATACTGCGGAAATGGTCCTTGCGAATCTGGTAGCGAAAGAAGGCGGTATTCTCAGCCGGAACTGGTATTATTCGACGGAACTGCGGGTACTGAACAACCAGGTTTTCATGTCTTTGCTGTTCCGCATATTTGATGACTGGCATGTAGTCCGTACATTCGGTACAGGCATTTTGGTCAGTATACTGGTACTGTCCTGGCTCTTCCTGTGCCAGCAGATTCCGGAAAGAGAGCAGCTTCGGAAATGGTCACCCGTTGTCCTGCTTCCTTTTTCCTATGTTTATTACGATATCGTGCTGTACGGTCTGTATTATATTCCGCATATCAGCCTGATTTTCTTCAGTCTGGGACTGCTTCTTACACCAAAGGAGAAACACAGTCTGCTCACGGCTGTATGCCTTGCGGCAGCAGCGTTCGCGGCGGGACTCGGCGGGATCCGCCTGCCGGCAGTCGGCTATGCACCGATGCTGGCGGCGATATTGTACGTCTGCCGTACAAGGCGGGAATACAGGCATGTCTGTCTGCGCGGCGTTCTTGCCTGTGCAGCTGCCGGTGCCGGTTACTTGATCAACATGCTTGTACTGAGCAGAAGATACAGCTATGCGACACATGGGGATGTCAGGCTGTCTCTGCCAGATCTCCATAAAGCATTTACGGTGCTTAAGAATACCGTGCAGGTCTGCGGTGCCGCGAGACCCGGATTGTCTGTTAAGGGCATCGGTGGGATTGCCGGTCTGCTGCTGTTTGCCGGCATCGTATGCATGTTTGCCGTTGTGGTCAAAGAACGCAAACGGGTTTCCGATGAACTGCGGATTGTAATCCTTACGTTTACAGTATCCTGGTTTGTCACTGCGTTTGCCGGCGTATGTACAACCACCGGCTGGGCAAACCGCTATGCCATGATTCCGTGCATGGGACTGATCCCGGTTCTTGCGGAAGGAACATCGCTGCTCAAGGACACTCTTAGAAAATCTGCGTCAATCATCCTTGCCGGGCTGCTCATGGTATGCGGCACAGTCTATGTATACAGGTTTACTGCGGAGGACAAACTGAAGGACGTACGGCCGGCCTATGACTACATTCTCGGATCCGGGATGACGTTCGGCTACAGTACCTGGGAAGTAGGGGATGTACTGACAGAGGTCAGTGATGGCCGGATCCATATGTGCAAGATCCAGAACTATGCAAACCTGTGGCGGTGGAACTGGCTTATGGAGAAAGACTACATGAAGTATACGGAAGACGGACCGGTATTCCTGCTGCTGGACAAAGCCCGGATGAACTATACAGACTATTCAACAGGTCACTTCTTCGGAGAATGGACGGAAGACGATCTGACCTGGATGAAGCAGGCGCATATCGGATTTGAAGATGATAATTACATCGTGTGGACATTCGCTTCGGAAGCAGAGTTTGAAAAGATTACCGGATCGGTGCCCCATGAATAGAAATGACCCCGGACAGACAGAAAGAGGGGTCTTTTTTCATTCATGATCTGTTTTCTGCACTGAAAGAAATGTAACGAAAACAAGGGTGAAAAATGTAAAAAACAGGGAAGAAAACAATTAGTTGCATTTTCAATTATTTTCTATTGACGGCGCTTTGCGTACGGTGCTAAAGTTCTTTATGTAGAAACTCAGTCATCTAAAAAACAGCAATCGGTGGGTTTCTTCGGAAGTCGGAATACCAACAGAACGGATGTTTCGTGAGAATCTCACACGAAGCATTTTATAACGGACTTTCGGACAGAAAAAAGGACTGAAAACGGGGGTTATTATGTATCAGGTAGAAAAAAGAGACGGCAAGATCGTAGAGTTCGACATCAGCAAGATCAGTGCGGCGATGACGAAGGCATTCGAGGCACTGCAGAAGGATTATCACAGTTCAGTGATCGATCTGATCGCGCTTCGGGTTGCGGCGGATTTTGAGCCGAAGATCAAGAACGGAATCATTACGGTTGAAGATATTCAGGACAGTGTGGAAAAAGTGCTGTCCGAGTGCGGCTACGCGGATGTAGCCAAGGCGTACATCCTGTACCGCAAGCAGAGGCAGAACGTCCGCAACGTCAATTCGGCGCTGCTGAACTACCAGGAGCTGGTGGACAACTATCTGCGCATCAATGACTGGCGTGTAAAGGAGAATTCCACGGTTACCTACTCGGTAGGCGGTCTGATCCTGTCCAACTCCGGCGCGATCACAGCGAACTACTGGCTGAGCGAGGTCTATGATGACGAGATTGCGAACGCTCACAGAAGCGCAGCGATCCACATCCATGACCTGTCGATGCTGACAGGATACTGCGCAGGCTGGTCCCTGAAGCAGCTGATCCAGGAAGGCCTCGGCGGTGTACCGGGCAAGATCACTTCTGCACCGGCAAGCCATCTCTCCACGCTGTGCAACCAGATGGTCAACTTCCTCGGCATCATGCAGAACGAGTGGGCCGGCGCGCAGGCATTCTCTTCCTTCGATACCTATCTGGCTCCGTTCGTAAAGGCGGACAATCTGAACCAGAGGGAAGTCAAGCAGTGCGTCCAGTCGTTCATCTACGGTGTCAATACACCGTCCAGATGGGGCACACAGGCACCGTTCTCCAACGTCACGCTGGACTGGACGGTTCCGAATGACCTGAAGAACCTGCCGGCTATCGTAGGCGGCAAGGAGATGGACTTCACCTACGGTGACTGCCAGAAGGAAATGGACATGATCAACAAGGCTTTCATTGAGATCATGATCGAAGGCGATGCCAACGGCAGAGGCTTCCAGTATCCGATTCCTACCTATTCCATTACCCGTGACTTTGACTGGTCCGAGACCGAGAACAACAAGCTGCTGTTCGAGATGACAGCCAAGTACGGCACACCGTACTTCTCCAACTACATCAATTCCGACATGGAGCCGAGCGATGTACGTTCGATGTGCTGCCGTCTGCGCCTTGACCTGCGTGAGCTGCGCAAGAAGTCCGGCGGATTCTTCGGCTCCGGTGAATCCACAGGCTCCGTAGGCGTCGTTACGATCAATATTCCGCGCATTGCCTATCTGTCCGCGGACGAAGCGGATTTCTACAAGCGCCTGGACAATCTGATGGATATCTCCGCCCGTTCGCTGAAGACAAAGCGTACGGTCATCACCAAGCTGCTGGAGCAGGGCCTGTACCCTTACACAAAGCGCTACCTGGGCACCTTCGAGAACCACTTCTCCACCATCGGTCTGATCGGCATGAACGAAGCCGGCCTGAACGCGAAGTGGCTGCGGGCAGATATGACGGACGAGCGTGTACAGCGCTTCACCCGTGATGTCCTCAACCACATGCGTGAGCGTCTCTCCGACTACCAGGAGATGTACGGTGACCTGTACAACCTGGAAGCGACGCCGGCAGAGTCCACGACCTACCGTTTCGCCAAGCATGACAAGGAAGCCTATCCGGACATCATCACAGCGAACATGAACGGTACACCGTACTATACGAACTCTTCGCATCTGCCGGTCGGCTATACGGAGGATGTATTCTCTGCTCTGGACATCCAGGATGACCTGCAGACCCTGTATACATCCGGTACTGTGTTCCACGCTTTCCTGGGTGAGAAGCTGCCTGACTGGAAGGCTGCGGCTGTACTGGTGCGCAAGATTGCCGAGAACTACAAGCTGCCGTATTATACGATTTCCCCGACTTATTCGGTCTGTGCAGACCATGGCTACCTGAGCGGCGAGCAGTACACCTGTCCGATCTGCGGCAGAAAGACGGAAGTCTACAGCCGCATTACAGGATACTATCGTCCGGTGCAGAACTGGAACGACGGCAAGGCACAGGAGTTCAAGGACCGCAAGGTTTATAACATCGGCCGTTCCCATCTGACACACCAGGGACCGAAGCCTGCCCCGGTCGATCTGACGGAAGAAGCTGCTGATCCGGCCATCCAGGAAGCAGTGGAAGAGCTGCAGAACGAGATCCTGCTGTTCAAGACCCCGACCTGCCCCAACTGCAAGGCAGCAGGTGCGCTGCTGGACAAAGCAGGCGTTCAGTACAGAACACTGAATGCGGACGCGGAACCGGAACTGGTCAAAGAGTACGGTATCAAGCAGGCTCCGACACTGGTTGTTCTGAAGGACGGCGGATTCGAGAAGTATCGCGGTGTTTCGGACATCAAGGGCTGGCTGATGGGTCGCTGATCATGATCTATGATGTGATTGTTGTCGGCGGCGGTCCCGCCGGCATGACAGCGGCGCTGTACGCCCTGCGCAACGGCAAGAGCGTTCTGGTCATCGAGAAGGAAGGATTCGGCGGTCAGATCACTCATTCTCCGCGGGTGGAGAACTTCCCGGGCACAGCTGTAATGAGCGGCAATGAATTCGCGGACAGGCTCTTCGATCAGATCGTTGGCCAGGGCGCGGAGTTTGAGATCGAGACCGTCAGCCAGATCGTTGACGGTCCCGTCAAGACCGTGAAGACCGAAGAAGGCACGGAGCACGAAGGCCGTACCGTCATTCTCGCGACCGGTGTCAAGCACAGGATGCTTGGCCTTGAAGGGGAAGTCGATCTGGTCGGCGAGGGTATTTCCTTCTGCGCTGTATGCGACGGTGATTTCTACAAAGGAAAGACCGTCTGCATGGCCGGCGGGGGAAACTCTGCACTGCAGGAGGCCATCCTTCTGGCAGGCAAATGTGAAAAGGTCATCATCCTGCAGGATCTGCCGCAGCTGACAGGTGAAGTGAAGCTGCAGGAAGTACTGAACCGGCAGAGCAATGTAGAAGTGCATACCGGTGTACGGATCATCGGTCTGGAAACAGACAACGGTGAGTTCTGCGGTGTACGAACCCGGGACAATGCGACCGGCGAAGAGACAATCTATACAGCAGACGGACTGTTTGTAGCGATCGGCCTGATTCCGGAGAACGATGCATTTGCGGCATTGGCGGACCTGGATGTACGCGGCTACTTCGACACGGATGAATACTGTGTCACAAAGACGCCGGGCATCTACGTCGCAGGTGACTGCCGCCGGAAGAATGTACGTCAGCTGACGACAGCGGTAGCGGACGGCGCAACAGCTGCACTGGCAGCCTGCCGTTTCATTGACGAACAGTAATATGAAGCAGGGCGGAGGAATCCGCTCTGTTTTTTGCGGGGGATCAAAGTATGGAATTCTATGAAGCGGTACGGAACAGAAAAATGGTACGGGAATGGAGCGATGCACCGGTGCCGGAAGAGACATTGATGAGGATCCTGGATGCCGGGCTTGCGGCACCGACCAACAACCATATGCGGGACTGGGAATTCATCGTACTGCAGAGCGATGAAGAAAAGGAAAACGCACTGCAGTACGTCAGGGAATGGTCACAGCGCCAGGTAGAAAGCAAGGTGACAGAAGGAGACCGTCCGGAACAGAAGATGTACCGGTATGCGATACCGCGGCAGTACAGTATGCTTGCGGATGCATCGTATGTCGTTATTCCACTGTTCAAGGCCGGGGAAGCACTGTTCCGGGCATCAGCTGTGAACGGTCTGAACCTGTTCGCTTCCGTCTGGTGTGTTATAGAGAATGTTTTCCTTGCGGCAAGCGCGGAAGGACTGGCCTGTTCCCTGCGGATTCCGGTCGGAGAAGAAGGCAGGAATGTCTGCCGTGCACTGGGTGTTCCGGAGGAATACATGATGGCCTGCTACATCGGAATCGGCGTACCGGATGATTGTGCAGAGACACTCGAACAGTATGTATATAGTGCAGAAGAAAAGATGCACAGGGGCAGCTGGTAAAGTGGGAAAAATTTCGTTCAAACAGGTGGTATTCAGTTTCCTGGTATGTTAGAATTCATCACGTAAGACACGGGGTTGTTTTTTGTTTACTGTGTCAGGAGGGTAAAGTCGTGATATATCTTATTCCTTTGATGGGAGTTGTAGCTCTCTGCTTCGCTGCTGTAATGGCAGGCAATCTGAAGAAGGAAGAGGTCGGTACAGACCGTATGAAGGAAATCTCTTCCGCGATCAAGGAAGGTGCTTCTGCATTCCTCTCTTCAGAGTATAAAATCCTGGCGATCTTCGTAGCCGTCATGTTTGTCATCCTCGGCGTGGCGCTGAAGAACTGGGTGGAAGCAGGCTGCTTCGTCGTCGGTGCTGTCTTCTCTTCCATGACCGGTTACTTCGGTATGCAGGTTGCGACCAACGCGAACGTACGTACAGCGAATGCAGCGCGTACATCCGGAATGCCCAAAGCACTGAGCATTGCCTATCACGGCGGTGCAGTCATGGGTATGTGCGTTGTCGGTCTGGGTCTGCTCGGTGCGAGCGTGATCTACTTTGTGACAGGCAATGCGGATATTCTGTTCGGCTACAGTCTGGGTGCGTCCTCTGTTGCGCTCTTCAGCCGTGTCGGCGGCGGTATCTATACCAAGGCTGCGGACGTTGGTGCTGACCTGGTCGGTAAAGTAGAAAACAACATTCCGGAAGATGACCCCCGCAACCCGGCAGTCATTGCGGACAATGTCGGTGACAACGTCGGTGACGTTGCGGGCATGGGCGCGGACCTGTTCGAGTCCTATGTCGGTGCGCTGATCTCTGCCCTGACACTGGGCATTGCGGCATTCGGCGCCAACGGTGCAATGTATCCGCTGACTCTGGCTGCCTGCGGTATCGCGGCATCCATCGTCGGTACATTCTTCGTCAAGGGAAAGGAAGGCGGCGATCCGCAGAAGTCCCTGAACACAGGTTCCTATGTTGCCTATATCATCGTAATCATTGCGGCTGTTGTGCTGGCCAATATGTTCTTCGGCGGCTTCACGAACGCGATTCCGGTTGTCTTCGGTCTGGCGGTCGGCTGGGTCATCGGCCAGGCGACAGAGATGTTCACATCCTCTGCCTACAAGCATGTCAAGCACATCGCTGAAGAGTCCCAGACAGGTGCCGGTACAACCATCATCTCCGGTCTGGCAGTCGGTATGCGTTCCACCGTCATCCCGATCATCTTCATCTGTGTCGGTATTCTGGTTTCCTATCTGGTTGCCGGTCTGTACGGTATTGCGCTGGCTGCGGTCGGTATGCTGGCGACAACAGGCTCAACCATCGCGGTTGATGCCTACGGTCCGATTGCGGACAATGCAGGCGGCATTGCGGAAATGAGCGAGCTCGATGAGAGTGTCCGTACCATTACAGACAAGCTCGACTCCGTCGGAAATACAACAGCTGCGATCGGCAAGGGATTCGCGATCGGTTCCGCTGCGCTGACTGCGCTGGCTCTGTTCGTATCCTATGCACAGGCTGTCGGTCTGAAGGGCATTGATATTATGAACCCGAGAGTCATCATCGGTCTGTTTGTCGGCGGTATGCTGACATTCCTGTTCTCCGCAATGACGATGGAATCCGTTTCCAAGGCTGCCTACAGCATGATCGAGGAAGTACGCCGTCAGTTCCGCGAGGATCCGGGTATTCTGGAAGGCACAAGCCGTCCTGACTACAAGACCTGCGTCGGTATTTCCACACAGGCTGCCCTCAGAGAGATGCTGCTGCCGGGCATCCTGGCTGCGGCTGCTCCGGTTGCTGTCGGTCTGCTGCTTGGTGCAGAGGCACTGGGCGGTATGCTGGCCGGTGCGCTGGTCACAGGTGTTATGATGGCCATCTTCATGTCCAACGCCGGCGGTGCGTGGGACAACGCGAAGAAGTACATTGAGGAAGGCAACTTCGGCGGCAAGGGTTCTGAGGCCCACCATGCGGCGGTTGTCGGCGATACTGTCGGTGATCCGTTCAAGGATACTTCCGGTCCTTCCCTGAACATCCTGATCAAGCTGATGACAGTTGTATCGCTGGTATTTGCACCGCTGTTCATCGCTGTCGGTTCCCTGCTGTAACAAGTAAAGAATGAATGCCGCTCCGGCGGCATTTTTTCTGTCTCTGCATGTTGTATAATGCATTCATGGACTATTACGGGATCCTGGATGTGGGCATCAATGCGGATGTCCAGGAAATCAAGAAAGCCTACCGGAAGAAGATCAAGGAATATCACCCGGACGTATATGCCGGAGACAAGAGCTTCGCTGAGGAAAAGACCAAGGAACTGAACGAAGCCTACAGTGTACTGAAGGATCCGGCCAGACGTGGTGCGTATGACCGGGAACTGGTACGGATGAACCTGTATGAGGCGGAGGAAGTATTTGAGGTGGATTCCACCGTCCAGAACATCAAAGGCATGTGTGCCGGGATCCTGGTCTATGCCTTCGCTCTGTTCGGACTGCCGTTCCTCTTCGGGAAGCTGTTCACTGTGCCCGGCATCGGTGGATGGCTGTATGTAGTTATGGAGTATCCACAGGGATCGATGCTGGGCATGAGCCTGGTTTCTGCACTGTTTGCCAGGATCTTCGCCCCGTTTGTCATGTACATGATTGACTACGGAGAAAAGCTGTGGGCAGGGAAAGCGGTCTACGCGCTTCTGTGCGTATATCTGGCTGTATATCTGGCAAAGGATACGCTGCAGTACGGACTGTATGCCTGGACGATTGCTACGGTGCTGGTTCATGCAGTGCTTGCCGGAAAGCTATGGAGGATGAAATGATGGACAGAGTCATGGATGAAATACGGAAATTCAATGAAGAAAGGGACTGGGACCAGTTCCACACCCCGGTGAATCTGGCAAAGTCCATTGCCATTGAAGCAGGTGAGCTGCTGGAGTGCTTCCAGTGGGAAGAAGAGCACTTCAACCGGGAACACCTGGAGGAAGAACTGGCGGACGTGATGAATTACTGTCTGGTACTCTGCGACCGGATCGGTGCCGATCCGGCAGAGATCATTCTCTCCAAGCTGGAGAAGAACCGGCAGAAATACCCTGTCGAGAAGGCCAGGGGAAAGAATCTGAAGTATACAGAACTGTAGGAGGCAAGATGAAGACGATTGATGTAAGGACGGAATGCGGCGTTGTCAGAGGCTGCATAGAGAACGGCATGCAGGTATTCCGCGGCATTCCGTACGCAGAAGCACCTGTAGGAGAAAGAAGATTCCTGCCTCCGGTACGCAAGGAACCGTGGGACGGTGTACGGGAGGCTATGAAAGACCCGGCCATGTGCCCGCAGCCGGATATGACCCAGGGGTTCTACGGAAAAGAGTTCTATACAGATCCGGCATTTCCCCTGCCGGAAATGTCGGAAGACTGCCTGTATCTGAATATCTATGCACCGAAGGAGATCAAGGAACCGCTGCCGGCAGCGGTCTGGATCCATGGTGGGGGATTTGATCATGGCTTCAACAGTGAGATGGAATTCGGCGGGGAAGCCTATGCGGCGGAAGATGTCATTCTGGTGACGATCAACTACCGGGTCGGTGTCTTCGGCTTCCTGGCGCTGGAAGAGCTGCGGGATGCAGATCCGCATCATTCGGTGGGCAACGCCGGCATGCTGGACCAGGTCATGGCTCTGGACTGGGTGTACCGCAACATAGCGGCATTCGGCGGTGATCCGCAGCGCATTACGGTGTTCGGACAGTCTGCGGGAGCCATTTCCACGGAGACCCTGCTTTGTTCTCCGCTGACAGAAGGCATAATCCATGGGGCAATCCTGCAGTCCGCAGCCGGTCTGGATATCGGTCTGAAGAAATACAAAACGCCGGAGGAAGCCTATGCGGTCGGCAGATGCATTATGGAACTGACGGGTACACACAGTCTGGCAGAGCTGCGCAGTGTACCGGCGATGAAGTTCGTGGAGATCCTGCCGGAGCTGTACAAACGGATGGGCGGACTGACCTTTGTCCCGGTGCTGGACGGCTGGCTTCTTGAAGAGCCGCAGGAGGAATGGATCAAGGGAGGAAAGCTGCGCAGAATCCCGTATCTGATCGGGTCCACTGCGCAGGATATCATGATTCCTGCCGGTACGGACGGCAGGGATTCCGCGCTGTACCGGGGCATCTGTGCCTGGGCAGAAGCGAACAAGGATAATACCTGGCAGTACTATTTCGACCATGCATTGCCGTCGGATGACGCAGGTTCCTTCCACTCCAGCGAACTGTGGTATATGTTCGGTACCTGGCAGAGATGCTGGAGAGAGATGACCGGGAAGGACGCTGCGCTCAGCCGGCAAATGGTGCATGCCTGGACACAGTTCATGAAGAACGGTGATCCGGGATGGGAGAAGTATCCGTTCTGCCGGACATTCGGAGAAAAACAATGAGTTCAATCAAGGATCAATTGCTGATATGCACCGCAGAGGAAGCCAGGGACTTCGTACAGTACCGCATTCCGTGGCATGAGTTTTCCCATGGCGAAGCAGACGCGGCACTGTCGGTGGACGGTGCCTACGTAGTGGAGCTGGAGGATATTCTTGCGGCATTGCGCAGATTCCGCAGGAAGAAAGCCGTATACCGGGAAATGGAGGAAGAGTGGATCCGGCCGATCATCCGCAATGCGGACGAGATCGGTATGAACATTGCGGTCGGCAGTCCGGACCGGGCATTCCGTGATATCGATGTGACGGAAATGAGCAAGCATGAACCATTGAGCCGGGAAGAAGCGGTGGCGTGGATCTTCATGCAGCTGGTAACGGTATGGGCGGAAGCGGATGAAATCCCCTATGATGCACTGATTGCACCGGCCGCCAATATCCTCTGGAACGAAACGCATCCGGCATCATCCCCGAGATACACCGATGGCCAGAAGGATCATTTCATTACGGATATCTTTGATCAGGACAGGACGGACAGTCTCAGTGAAGAAGACCTGAAGCGTTTCCGCAGGTATACGGAACAGCTGATCAAAAAAGGCAGCCTGAACGCACTGCGGATCCGGGCATACAGCTGCTACGGCGGCAATGCGGCCTATGCGTGCGACTGGGACTATGCCAGGGAAGCGCTGGAGGTGATCCTGCAGGCAACCCAGGATCCGTTTGCGGCGAATACGCTGGGCTACCTGTATTACTACGGGAGAGGCAGTCTGCCGGGCAGGGATTATCCGAAAGCGTACCAGTACTTTACGATCGGTGCGTTCAACGGTGTCTATGAGTCGATGTACAAAAGTGCGGACATTCTGATCAAGGGAGAGGGTGTACCGCAGAACTACCGGGCTGCCGCCAAGCTGATCAGCCGGGTGTACTATGAGAATCTGGAACGGCTGGGCAACGGGGTGTATGACAGCAAGTTTGCGGACGCAGCGCTGCGGATGGGCAATCTGTACCGGGACGGTACGGGTCTGGACCAGGACGATATGGAAGCCTACGAGTGCTATCTGCAGGCGGATCTGGCCATTCGCCAGCGTCTCCCGTTCAAGCACTACGGAGACAATGCTGTCTACCAGCGCATTGAACATGCCCTGGAGGATATGAAGGAAAAGCTGGCCGGCGGGATAGAACTGCACAGCCTGAATGACGCAACGGCGGAATACCTGCGGGATCTGATGGACGGCTATCCGGGCAGACTGCGGGTTTCGTCTGTCGGCAATACGGCGCGTCTGGAAGTCAGCCGGGTGTCCTACACAGGAATGCCGGTGCCGAGGATGCTGGTGACGGTGGGACCGATGTCCTACTGCAAGCTCTGCGATGTCTTTGTTATGTATGCGCAGAATGTCCGGGAACGGAAGCTGCCGGAGGAACCTGTGGACTTTGACTACATGGACTACAGTCCGGAGACCGGAGCCCTGGATTTCTATCATTGGGGAGAGCGGGTTGCCGGTGTGACCGGAGACTTCCTCATCCAGGATGATCGCTACATTGCCGGTATGCGGGCAGAGGATGAACAGGAACACACTTTCGTCAGTGCAGTTCGGATCGCTTCCAGGGAAAAGGGCAGCTGGTTCCGTTTCGGAGAACGCTTTGAGGCAATCTGCCCGTTTGACGTGGACCCCGGGGATCTGGTATTGATCAGTACCGGTACGGAACTGGCAGCTGCGGAAGTCACCGCGGTATACCGGGCGAAGATGAGCGATCTGCCGTATTCCACCTATACCATCAAACGGGTGGAACATAGAATTACCGCGGATGATGTACCGCTGGACTACCGGTTCATCTTTGAGGAACAGAACTGAAAATATCTGCCGCAGGGCAGATATTTTTATTACTTCAGTACCGACAGCAGCTGTTCCCGGGTGATGGTGGAGGCACCGATTTCCTCGGCATTGAGGATCTGCTCCGCCATCCCTGCTTTATCCTGCTGGAGCGCCAGAATACGCTCTTCCACGGTATCCTTCATGATCAGCCGGTACACAGTCACAGGATTCTTCTGGCCGATCCGGTGGGCACGGTCCGATGCCTGGTTCTCTACAGCTGTATTCCACCAGGGATCATAGTGTACAACGATATCCGCGGCTGTGAGGTTCAGGCCTGTCCCGCCGGCTTTCAGGGAGATGCAGAAGACGGGAATATCATCATGGGCGAAGGATTCCACCATCGCCGCCCGTTCCTGCTGGGATGTTGAACCTGTAAGCAGGTGGTAGGCGATGCCTGTGTCAGTGAGCCGGCTGCACAGTCTGTCCAGCATGGTTGTGAACTGGGAGAACAGCAGGACTTTATGGCCGCTTTCTACAGCGTTGCGGACGACTTCGAGGCAGAGATCCTCCTTGGCGGAGTTGCCTCTGTAGCGGTCGTAGATCAGGGCAGGGCTGCAGCACAGCTGGCGCAGCCGGGTCAGTTCCGCCAGTACCGCTATCCGGGACTGCCGGAATTCTTCCTCGCTCTGTTTGCTGAGCATGAGCCGGAGACTCTGCATCCGGGCGGTATAGAGTTCTTGCTGTTCATCCTCAAGAGGAGCGTAGTAGACTTCTTCCGTTTTTTCCGGCAGATCGTCCAGGACGTCCTTCTTCAGCCGGCGCAGCGTGAAGGGCGAGATCATCGCCTGCAGACGTGCCTGTACTGCTGTGTCCTTGTCCTTGACGATCGGATTCTCATAGATGCTGCGGAAGCGGCGGTAGCTGTACAGGAATCCCGGCATGAGATAGTCGAAGATGGACCAGAGCTCCGACAGGCGGTTTTCGATCGGTGTACCGGTCAGAGCGATCCGGAAATCCGCAGAGATGGATTTCACGCTGCGGGCAGCGTGGGTTCCGGCATTCTTGATGTACTGTGCTTCATCGATGATCTCTGCAGCGAAGTGCAGATCACGGTACAGTTCCTGATCGCGCTTGATGAGATCATAGGAAGTGATGAGCACATCGTAGTCATCGATCTCTTCCAGCAGGACTTTGCGCATGGCTGCGCTGCCGGAAATCCGGCAGACATTCATCTCCGGCGCAAAGCGGTGGAACTCGCTTGCCCAGTTGTAGACCAGGGAGGCAGGGCAGACAATCAATGCTTTTCCCTTCTCCCGGTGCTCTGCCAGCCAGGCAATGACCTGTACGGTTTTGCCGAGACCCATTTCATCGGCAAGCAGGGCACCGAATCCCTGCTCAGCCGGACTGCAGAGCCACTGGTATCCCTTCTTCTGGTATTCCCGCAGGATTCCGTTCCAGCGCTCCGGCACCGGTTCCGTACCGATGTTCAGGGTTTCCATGGAACGGAGCAGGTCACGGAAGGTCTGTTCCCGGGTAAACGACAGGCTGGACGCACTGAGGTCTTCCTCCAGCAGAGCAGCCCGGTATTTCGGGAGATGTGCGGTACCGCTGCGGATGTCCGCGCTGCTGAGATCCATGTCTTCCCTGAGGCGGGCAAGCTGTCCGAAGGCATCCTGATCGGCCGCTATGAAATCACCGTTCTTCAGACGGTAGTATTTTTTCTTTGTATCGTAGCGCGAGAGAATCTCCGCCAGTTCATCCATGGACAACGTATTGGTGAAAAGATCCAGCTGCAGCAGATCGCCGGAGACACTGACACCGAGATGGACGGTGGGCGTGCTGCGTACCTGCACCCGTTTCAGACGGTCCGAGACATAGACTTCCGCCAGATTCCGGAAGGCAGGGATGCCTTCGGTAAGCAGGTTGTAGAGACGGTCGTCATCATTGATGAGTACAAGGCGGTGATTGTCCGGATCAAAGGAATTGAACCAGGGCGATACGGTATCATCGAAGTCCTTCTCATCCGCATAGCTGCGTTTACCGTCACCGGACTGAGTACTGTCCAGAATGCTGTACTTGTTCTGTCCGTAGACGGCGTACAGTTCTGCGTTGATGGTATTGTCCTGCGGCATGTCGAGATAGATCTCGAAGGAAGGCTTCAGGGGCAGGTAGGCATACGGGTCGAAGCCACTGCTGGTCAGTGCTGTTTCTGCTGAGAGCACCGGCCAGAGTCTGCGGGTGAACGCCGCAATGTCCCGGG
>JAFOIY010000021.1 GCA_017420505.1 Solobacterium sp.
CAATGGACTTCCGAACCGTTTTCATGTATGTAGTCAGCAAAGTATGCTCTGTTCTCTTCCTTCAGGTCAGACCAGAGGAACCAGAACTCCAGCGGTTCCCTATGATTGTCGAACAAGGACTGCAGCAGTACGCTCAGCGGCATGACGTAGTTGTCGTTGGAACTGATCAGAATATTCATTCTAGTCATCCTTCTTTGCGTACGGCCAGCCGACTTCCGGATCAACTTCATGGATCGGATCAATCATAAAGTAGGACGCTACATCATCATACGCTTCCATTTCCAGTACAAAGCCGCCATCCTTCAGTGATCCACTGAGGGATGCCATAGCATCATCCAAAGGTTTGCCTTCCCCTTCGGTTTCTTCCAGAATGCCGGCCTCCAGAATACGCTGCAGAAGACGGTTCGTTTCAGCTTCATCATAGGCTTCGCCGAATACCTTACGCAGGGCTTCACGGACTGCTGCGGCAGTATACCCGGAAGCCAGGTCCTTGATGATAGCTGTAGCAGCCGGGCTGAACGTATAATAGGATCCGGTCTCAATCATCAGGGCGACCATCTGATCATCTACGTAGTCAGCAAATACTTTTTCTTCATTCAGTCTGTACATATTACGCCTCTTTTCTTTCTTTTTTCCAGCGCACTGCGGTATTCAGGAATGCATGCGGCAGCTGCGATGCTCTGTCTACTCTCTGCCATTCCTTCAGCATTCCGGGGAACGCCCGGATTATCGTGATGGTTGAATCATCCAGGTGATGGATTCCGATGTAGTAGGCACTGAGGAATCCGATCCTGTGCCACGCTCTGACCGGCAGCGGCTTTCCTTTCAGCTCTTCCTGTGTCAGATCACGGCACTTCAGCAGACGCTCCATCCGCTTGATTGTCTTTGTACGGATCCGGGTGTCCGTCATCCGGTAGAGCTCTGCAAAATGCAATGGCAGGAATCTGCGCATGAGCAGTACACCCGTCTGGAACTGCGGCCATACACGGAAAGCTTTGGCATGTTCCACCATTGTTTCATAGTGAAGCGGGTATCTTTCCTCAATGTCCAGGCAGTCCGCCAGCCAGGTGACAGGTCCTTTGTCCGAGCCTTGCAGGAAGTTGTCCACTGCATTGATCATGGTCATCAGGAAGGTATCTTCAGGGGAAGGAACCTTGAATACCGCACCATTGCGCCGGTGTTCGGAAGCATCGTTCAGAATCAGCTCCGCAGGCTCATCCGTCTGGAAATTGTTCTTGAACATGGAGTGATGGATATCCACTGTGGAGCGGTCACCCTTATGGAGATCTATGGAGTACATAACGTTGCTGACGGTATGGTATCCGTTGGCCAAAGCTGTCTCATAGCTCTCTTTGTACCTGTCTGCCGGTACAACGATATCCAGGTCCGTCATTCTGCGCGGGACATCCGGGAGCAGTACGGTACGCAGTGCGCCGCCTTTGATCAGCAGGACCGGGATGTTCCGTTGGTTGAGTTCTTTGACCAGCATCATACCATCCATCATCTGTACCGCATTCTTCGCAATCAGTTTCTTTTTCAGTCCGCTGAGCATCGGAACCAGTTCGTCCGGAACACCCTGCCATTGGGTTTTACGGTCCAGTCTGGTCAGAAGGCAGTTGAAAGGATACGGTTCCTGCGGAAGGTCTACCGTTGAAAAGAAGGCTGTCCATTGCAATGGATCATGGTCTGGTTCTGCATAGAGCTGTATAAAACGAATGTCCTTGTCCCGGACGTTCATCCTTCGCCACAGCTCATCCAGGAAGCATTCCTGCCTGTTCTCAGGCATCTTTTTTTCTCCTCTGCTTGATGATTTCCATATAGCTTTTCAGCTGTGTCTTGCGGGATACTCTCCCGAAGTTTGTATTATGGTATCTGCGCATCAGCGTAACATACGCCGTGTTATGAACACGGATTCCCGCATCCTGCATCCTGAGCATCCACTGGGCTGTTTCGGAACTGGGCAGTGATTCGTCAAAGCCGCCGACGAGGTCGTAGACTTCCTTCCGGATCATCGTACAGCCTGACAGCATCCGGTAATAGGGTTCCGGATTGATCTTCAGTACAGAAGCTTCTTCCTCCGTCAGTTCCGGCGAGATGAAATCCCGGCACATTGCGCAGACGATCCCGGCATCCGGGTCTTCTTCAAACCCGGCCATCAGGGCTTCCAGTGCCTGTTCTGTGAGCAGATCATCCGCGTCTACGTACAGGATATACTCACCATGCGCATGGGAAAGCGCCGTATTCCGGGCAGCTGCCTGTCCGCGGTGCGGCATGGAAACCACCGTAATCCGCGGATTGCCTTCTGCACATCTGCGGGCGGCAGCCAGACTGCTGTCCGTCGATCCATCGTCCACCACAACGATCTCTGCCGGTATGCTCTGGGAGAGTACGCTCCGGATTGCTTCTTCGATATATTTTTCTGCCTGATACATCGGGATCAGGACCGATACAGTCTGTTGATTGTCCATGCTGTCCTCACATTGTGCCGGTTGTTTTTTCTATCAGCCGGTCCCACTGACTCATAATAACATCCGGGGTGAATGATTTCATCCGTTCTGCAGCCTTTTCCCTGTACGCTGTACGCATAGACCCGTCGTTTGCCAGCCGGATCATAGCGCCAGCCAGGCATTCTTCCTCTGCACTGAGGTCTTCTTCTGACGGGATGCCAGCTCTGCACACGGGAACCAGGACACCGTATTCGGCATACTCAATGCCCTGCGCTTCCTGCCGGCAGTCTGTACCCGGAGCCAGCAGTTCCCTGGGACCTGAACGGCAGTCTGTAGACACAGTCGGAAGTCCGTTGGCCAGCGCTTCCAGAAGAGAGTTGCTGAAGCCTTCCCACAAAGATGAACAAACATAGACGTCCGCTTCCTTCAGGTAAGAGACAACGCCCGGATCAAAGTCCATCAGGAATACATTGTCCTGAAGGCCGTACCGGTTGATTGTGTCCTGCAGTTCTTTCTTCAGCGGTCCTTTTCCGAAAAGGTACAGCTTTGCACTGGGAACTGCTGCATGGACCTTTCTGAAGGCACGGATCAGATTCCGGTGCGCTTTCTGTTCTACGTATCTTCCGGCGGTAATGAATACTGTGGACGCGCTCTTCTTCTGCTCAAGGAACCGTTCATACTGTTCCTGTACGGGATTGATTGCCTGAGCGGGCTCGTACATGTTGTAGATGATCTCTGCCCGCTCAGCCGGTGTACCGAAGTTGTCCATCATATCGTACAGGATTGTACGGGAGACGCAGACGGTTCTGTCCGCGTTCTTTGAAGCGTAGGATGCTTTGATCTTCTGGAACAGGATTCTTTCCCGCCACAGGCTTTTCGAGTAGTAATTGCGGATGGAGATGATCGTCTTTTCTCCAGTGCATGAGAGTACGTTCAGGAAATTTGCTGTTTCCAGAAAACTGATGCAGCAGTCTGTATGCAGCCTTTTCTTCAGCTTACGGAGCATACTGATCTCACGGAAGTAGATATCCGGCTTGCGGTACAGTGCGTGGTTCTTACGGATGTGCAACTGATAGTAGTCAATCCGGGGATCCATTCTGTATCCGGGATTCTCAGCGTCAAACATAGCGACAAGGCTTACATGATGCTTGCCGCAGAGATGGTTGGCGATATTCAGGCAGGCCCGTTCCGCTCCGCCGCCTTCCATACTGTCAATCAGAAACATTAAATGCATTGGTCATTTCTTCCGGTATGCTGTATACCATTTGCTGAATTCCTCCAGCCCTGTTTTCAGATCGGTATGCGGGTGATATCCCGTAACAGCTTCCAGCTGCGAGGTATCTGCGTACGTTGTCCTGACATCCCCTTTCTGCATCGGCAGGTATTCCGTATGTGCTTCCAGGTCAAAGTCCTGCGGCAGCGATCCGGATTCTTTCAGCTTTTCAGCCAGTACAGACACAAAATCAAGCAGACGGTCAGGAGAACCTTTTCCAATGTTGAAAATACGATGGGGCACTGCTGCCTCAGGAGGATATAAAAGCACGCTGCAGATGCCTTCCGTGATGTCATCAATGTAAGTGAAATCACGGTCACAGTTGCCGTAGTTGAAGAGTCTGATCGTTTCCCCGTGCGTCAGGCGGTCGGCGAAGCTGAAGTATGCCATATCCGGTCTGCCCCAGGGACCGTATACCGTAAATAAGCGCAGCCCGGTTGCCGGAATGCCGTACAGGGCAGCATAGGATTCCGCGAGCATTTCATCGCTTTTCTTTGTTGCGGCGTAGAGGGATACCGGGTGGTCTGTGTTCTGCTCTTCGCCAAAGGGAAAGACATCACTGTCTCCGTAGACAGAGGAGCTGGAGGCATAGACCAGGTGTTCTGTATGATTGTGCCGGCAGGCTTCCAGAATGCGGAAAAAGCCGACGATATTCGATTGGATATAGGCTTCCGGATGGTCGATGGAATACCTGACGCCTGCCTGGGCTGCAAGGTGGATGACCAGCTGCGGATGGTATTGTGCAAAGAGAGCCGGGAGTGTTTCCGGGTCTGCGATGTCTGCTTTGATGAATGCAAAGCGGTCGTCCTTCAGCCGGCTGAGCCTCGCTTCCTTCAGGGCCGGGTCATAGTAATCGTTCAGATTGTCGATGCCGATGATCCGGATCTCCGGTTCCTGCTGCAGCAGGCGGTATGCCAGGGCTGCGCCGATAAAGCCGGCTGCGCCGGTAATCAGTATGGTTTTTCCTTTCAGTCCGGATTCAGTCATTCTGCCGGCCTCCCTTCTCTATCAGTGCTGACCATTGGTTGAGGATCTTCTGCTTATCGAACCGATTCGCCCGATAGGCTGCTCTGATGCTGTACTGCTGGTGCAGGTCTTTGTCTTCCATCAGTCTGATCATGGCTTCACCCAGGATTCTTTCTTCATTTTCCAGCCGGTCAGGCAGTGCTTTTCTTCCTGAGCACTCCGGCACAAGAATACCATAGTCTGCATACTCAATGGTACAGGTCTTTCGCCGGCAGTCGGTATCCGGGGCGAGGATTTCCCGCGGACCGGCGCTGCAGTCCGCCGCAATGACCGGCAAGGACAGCGCCATCGCTTCGATCAGGGCATTCGGAAATCCTTCATTGAAGGATGCCAAGACATAGGCGTTCCCTTTGGAAAGATATGCGTACGGATTCATCCGGAATCCCACAAGGAATACATGGTTCTCCAGGTGATTGTTTCTGATGGTGTCCTCAACCAGATCCCAGGTATCTTCCTTTCCTTTGCCTCTTCTGCCGAGAATGACGAGCCTGGCTTCCGGATGCTTGTCCACCACCATGCGGAAGGCTCTGACAAGGTGCCACTGGCCCTTCTTCTCCGTCAGGCGTCCTGTGTTGAAGAAAGTGAATCCTCCATCATCCAGGCGGAACGGCAGATCTTCCGGCAGCGGTTCTTCACTCCTTTTCCGGATGGCTTCTGCATCACAGGCATTGTAAATAACCTGCAGCTTTGCAGGATCCACCCCGAAGCTCTGTACCATTCTGTATCCTGTCTCCCTGGATACCGCTGCAACTGTATCCGCTTTGCGGCAAGCTTTCTGCAGCAGGATCCGTCCTTCTGCCCTGCGCAGTTCTGCCGGTGCGTACCTGCCGGCAGGATAGCTTCTGATTGATACGATGGCACGCTCGCCGATGGAGGACGCTGCATTCAGCCAGTTTGCTGAGTTCAGGAAGCTGATGGAGCAGTCCGGCCGGAATGCTTGCTTGATCTCCTTCAAGGCCTGAACGCGTGAGCGCTGGCCCTGCTCTGACAGCCATGCTTTCAGGAATCCGGGCAGAATGAGCTTGGCCAGACGCTTTACAATGGTGTTTGTCTGCTGTTCATTCTCAACCGGTATGCTTCTGAGGCTGACCCGGGGCGATACCGGATACTCTTCGTTTCCGTTTTTACTGATGGTTTCAACAATGCAGACATCATTGTTTTCCGCCAGTTCCGATGCCAGCGCTGTCATGACTTTTTCTGCTCCGCCGCCTGAGATTCTCGGTACGATGAACAGAATCCTTCTGCCGCGCATTGCCGGTGGAAAGAACGGATCCAGGTTCAATGAACCGTCTTCCGCACGCTGCAGCGGCAGGTCCCTGTCGGGCAATGCCCTTTCCCTGCACGCGGCATTGTATTCTTCCTGCGTCATTCTGTTCTTTTCCAGTACGATATCATCGCAGAACGCCCGGATGCTGTTTTCAGGGAACAGATCCCTGCAATTCCAGGAAGGCGCCGGATCCTTCCGGTAGGCAGAAAGAAGGTAATCCCCTTTTCTGTTGTATACCGAAACCAGACTGTGCAGTATACCGGAAGGATTGGAGTTGGTGGAGAATCCGTAGCCATCATTGTCCCACGCGATGCAGTGTTCCACTCGGTGCTCAACACTCTGCCGGTCACCGCCGAGCTTGAATCCGGTGCCGGTCCTTCCGTCTCCCCGTTCTGTGTCTGTGCTCAGGAAACCATTCTGCCACGCAGCACAGCCAACCATGCGTACCGGTCCGGTCGGTCCGTGGATCCCTTTGGTAAAGAGGTCAAATCCGTCATCTATGTTATGATGCGCAAGGCACCCTTCCAGGACGTTTCCTTCCCCGATGGTCAGCTTGGCCCCGAATCCGTCAGCGTTGGAGCGGGCTTCATCACAGTTGTCCCAGGCATCGCAGTTGAGTATACAGTTGCCGGACGGCCACTCAGAGCGGTCTTCTCCCGGCCAGGCACAGATCAGGATGCCTGTATCTTTATTCCTGTATGCAGAGCAGCGCTCAATCCGGTTGTTTCTGCCGCAGACATGGATTCCCGCTAAAGAACTGTTGGTAACAGAGATGCCGGAGATCAGGCAGTC
>JAFOIY010000179.1 GCA_017420505.1 Solobacterium sp.
ACTTCACCAGTACCGGTTTCAGGAAAGCGGTGATGCGCTGCGGATCATCGCTCTCCAGCATCTCATCCCTTTCACTCATCACAGCCTCATTCAGAATGCGCTCTACTGCCTTTTCCTCGTCTGTACGGTCCAGTATCCTGTACCTGCACACAAGAAGCTCAAACGCCTTGTGCATCACCAGACCGAGGCCCTTTCCGGACGGTCTGTCCTCCGGAAGGTATCCTTCATCCATGGCGGTATAGCCGGACAGTCCGTCTCCTTCCAGCTGGCTCGGTGATACTGTGAGTGTATCCACTGTGTATACGGCATCGCTCAGATGATCGGTCTGTTCCCGCAGATCCTCCAGGGTCAGGAATCCTTTCCTTTCCGGCTCCTCTGCAGGAACAGTCCCTTCCAAGTCCTCTTTCCGCTCCTGGTACCAGTCTGTAATCAGCGGCAGGTCTTCGGTACAGTAGCGCTCATCAGCGAACCAGCACTGCTTGTCCTTGTCCCATGCCGGCATGAAGATCAATGCATGGGCAGCCCTGGTTGCCGCAACATACTGCAGACGGATGGCTTCGGCCGTTTCATCTTCCCCTGCCATCCGGTAGGTATCCGGATCATCCCTGAACGTCGGTACATGGGTTGTTCTGCCCAGATCAAAGCGGTAATCCGCAGCAGGATAGTACTTTCCTGCCTTGCGGAAGCCGCTGTAGGAAGGTTCTTCCTTTTTCGTACGGTCCGCAATGATTACTACGTTCGCTGTCAGGCCTTTGGACTTATGTACATTCATCAGACGTACAGCGTTTTCACCGCTCTCCAGCGGCAGATCACGTTCAACATAGGCAGTACGGTATTGTTCCATTGCGTCCACCAGTTCCGTCAGATTGTGTACATCCTTGTTCTCCAGGCAGGCTTCGATCATCTGATGCAGATGAATCCGGTACTGGCGGACTTCCTGTTCAGAGTAAACCGTATTCTTCGGGACGTAGTACTCTTCATGGTTCATCAGATACTGTACGATGGCGGCTGGATCCGCACCCTGCCGTTCAAACAGGGCATACAGTGTACGCAGTCTGTTCTCTGTGCCAAGGATCTCTTCCTCGGAAATACGGCTGATTTCATCACCGGAGCAGACCTGGATTGCCGTATAACGGTTCTGCAGGTTTTTGGCATTGGCAAACCAGGACAGCAGTCCGGTGAAGTTCTCCAGTACCTTGTCCCTGGCAACGCTGATCTTTCCGGCGATGCTGACAGGAATGCCCCTGGCATAGAATTCATCAGCGTACAATGACATATTCGTTGTATTCCGGGTTATAACCATGAAGTCGGAATACTGCAGCCTGCGCTTCCTTCCGTTCTTTTCTTCGAGGAAGCAGGCAGGACTGCTGACAAGCGCCTGGATCAGTCCGACTGTCCACCGGGCATCGGTCGGATTGTCCTTGCTGTTCTTCTCTCCCTCATTCCTGGGATAGGCGAATACACCGTGCAGAGCCCGCTCATCCTGAGTGATCCACTCTGTCTTCATCGGCTCATAGTTATCCATGAGATCCGTATAGACCGCATTGACCCAATCAATGATTGCCTTGTTGGAACGGAAGTTGTAGTTCAGCTGAATGACCTCACAGCCCGGAGTACGCGTCATCATCCGGTTGACATCTTCGTAGACGGCGATTTCCGCCCCTGTAAAGCGGTAGATGGACTGCTTGGGATCACCGACCACAACCAGCTTATCCTCGGCCAGAAGGGTATCCTCCGGCGCTGTACCGGGCTTCTCCGCCAGCATCTCTACGATGCGGGTCTGCAGACCGGTTGTATCCTGGAACTCATCCACATAGATCTTTGTATATCTGTTCCTGAGCCTGTCCAGTACTTCCGGATGTGCCAGAAGGAACTGTTCCGCCCGGACCAGGATCTCGTTGTTGTTCAGCTGCAGCGGTTCCTCGGCATACGCTTCCTGATAGGCTTGCTGGATCCGCTGTACATACCGGACAGCCTTCCTGGCTTTGTAGGTTTCAAATACCGTTTCCAGATCCATGTACATTGCACCGGTATCCAGCCGGGACAGGACGGCTTCTTCTGCCTGTGCCACTTCATCGTAGAAAGGATCCGGATTTCCGCGCTGGTAGTAGGCTTTTTCACCTGCATGCCACTGCTGGACACAGGAAAACCAGGGAGCGAGCGCCTGTGCCGCCAGCATGATGGCTCCGTCTGTGGACAGGTCTGCTTCCTTTACTTTGTTCATACTGTCGATGAACGACTGGGTATCCTTAAGGAACTTCTTTTCCCCTTTGCCGTCCTTTGTACGCGGTCTGTACTGTTTTGTCGCGGTGAGCTGTTCTGCCAGCTGCACCATCGGACCAAGCAGGCTGTTTACACAGCTCTTCGCTGAGCCGATGATCTCTTCATAGGTGGGAAGATCATGCAGAATGACTTCCTCACGGATATCGGAAAGCTCAAGGAAGGTCGTCTGCAGTACATTCCAGTAGAAGCGTCTGCCGGTCCCTTTGGTCAGCCAGTCATCCCGGAACATCCGGTAGATCTCCTGATAGTGCGCACGGCGCCACTGCCCGAAGAAAGCTTTCTTCCGGTTCAGATCATATTCATCTTCGAGCAGTTCCGCTCCGAGCGCTACATGGGACTCAAAAGCGTATTCCCGCAGAATCTTCAGCAGAAAGGAATGGATGGTTGAAATCTGCATCAGTTCGACATTGGCCAGAGCGTCCTGCAGAGTCTTGTTCTCCGGGTCCGCCTTGAGCTTGCCCGACAGTCTGGATGCGATTTTGTCACGCAGTTCATTGGCTGCTGCATTGGTATAGGTAATGACCACGAATTCATCGATCGGTGTACCCAGCTCAATCTGCCGGCTGATGCGCTCGCTCAGCATTGTCGTCTTGCCGCCTCCGGCACCGGCTACGATGCTGTAGTTTCTATGGCCTTCTCCCGGGATTTCCAGCCGCAGCATTGCCCGGTTCCTCGTTTCAGTGCTGTCCATCTTCGTCCGTCCCCTTTCTGCTGCAGAGCCGTCTGTAGCTGCAGAACCGGCAGGGTCCGCTGTCCTTAAGCGCATGCTCTGCCGCCTTCTCCAGGATACCGAGGATTTCTTCAGCTGATGAATCCCCTTCGAAAATCCCGCTGCAGAGACGGTACAGTTCCGGTACATCCGGATAGTATCCGGCTGTTTCCGCCGCCTTCATCGTCATCTTCAGCCTGATGGTATTCTGTCCCTCCAGGTTTTCCCGGGTAATACTGTAGTTCTTCTCCGGATACCGGGGATCCTTGTCACGGGGGAAGTCATACTGGAACCGATCGAACAGCCAGTTCCATCCACGGAGATCCCTGCCCTCCCGTTCACTGACTACGTTCCGGATATGATCCAGCAGCTTTTCTCCTTCGCTGGTTTCCGCCAGGTTGTCCATCAGCGCATGGTAGTAGATTGCGTGCTGCAGCAGTACAGCGCTGCTGTCTTCTTCCTGCTTGTTCCGGACGGATCCGGTCTTGTAGTCCACAATGCGCAGACGTACAGCATGGCTGTCGTCATCCACACGGTAATCAATGCGGTCAATCGTTCCGCTGAACAGGAAGGTATGCTGTTTGCCTTCATCGTATTCAATCGTCCACGGTGCCTTGCGGAAGTGCTTTTCTGCATACAGGATCCGCCAGCCGCGGTCTTTTCCGCTCAATGCCTCATGAAGCCCGTCAAAATACTGAACAGTATCCGCCAGCAGTTCATCCGTCTCCTGTTCGATCAGGCCATAGGAATCTGCCGGAGATGTGACCATGTAGATTCTCTTCTGTTCTTCGAAGAGTTCCTTCAGAAGCGCTCTGTCCGCGAAGTTACTGTAATTGCCGCCTGAAGCGTTCATACCCCGGTTCACATATTCCTCCGCAACGGTGTGAAAGAAGTTGCCGGTATCATTCGGCAGCAGCCAGTGCTCCGGATCGTTTGCGATGTATTCGTTCTCCGGGATTTCCCGTACTCTCTGGTAGTAATATCTGCGCGGGCATTCCAGCAGCACTGACAATGAACTGTAGCTCGTCTTTTCGGGCAGCACAAAGGACCGGTACAGCTCCGGCGGTTCCTTCAGGATGGCATTTTCACCCACCGGATTGCCGTACACAAATGTCTGCTCATCCTTTGTGCCGGCCGTCTGCTGCAGTGTACGGTAGAAAGAGGATGAACCGCTCTCCCGGATATTGATGGTATCGAAGAAAGAGTAGCCGAAGGAGATCTGTGTTCCGTTGAACAGCTTCAGTGTCCGGTACAGGTTCCTTTCCCGGTATTCCGCTTCTGCCTGGACGGTCGGCTTCCATCCCTCGCCGATGAACCGGTTGATGTCGTCATCCCGGATTGCCGGTGATTCATTGGTATTGCCCTGCATATCCTTCAGCGACAGACCGATCACATAGACATACGGCCGGTCGATGACGGTCCAGTCGGAAAGACGGCGCACAGCGATGGCACCAGGCTGTTCCTTGGCAGATACTTTGATGGTTTCCAGCATCTCCCCCAGCAGAGCAGCGGCTTCCGCAAACGGCAGTACTCTCTCCTCCAGCGCAATGGGTTTGCCGGTATCCTCCAGCGTACTGAGTACAGCCGTCCTTTCCGGCTTCCGTTCCGTGTATTTCTTCACAAAGGAGATCATTGCGTTCCAGACGGTAGACGGACAGACTTCTGTATACTGATGTTCACCATCACCGAACACCTTCAGCAGATCTCCATGGAATGCCAGGATCTCCGGAATCTGTTCGTATTTTTCTGCGGACTCGTGCTGGATGAACCGGGCATTGCGCTCGTATCCCCACCCCAGCAGCATCTTGTCCTCGGCATGGTAGCGGTTTCCGGCATCGATGACGTAGTCAAAGTAGCGGCTGTCACCCACGGGATTGAATGTCTCCCCGGTTTCATTTACCGCACGGATGACCAAAACCGGATTGCTCAGGATCCGTTCCAGCATGGCTTCCGGATAATCTGTGGTCGCCCACTGCAGCAGATTGCGCATGAGGGTTATGTAGGGATTGCTGCGGGCAGAATGAGGCGATAGAAAGGCGGCATACAGGCCATTGGCATCCAGGGCAGCCTGAAGAGGCTGGATCTGGCTCTCTGCTGTATGAAGCACCAGCACCTGGCCGAGCGGCAGGCTGTGTGCCGCAATATCCCAGGCAATATACGCCGCTTCGTTGTACGGTCCATAGCCCTTGAAGAACCGGGCGTTCCGCAGCACTGCTGCATCCTTGATCTCTGCTTTGTCTTCTTCAAAGACTTCAACAGGCTCCAGTACCTCCCCGAAGCATTTCTTCAGGAATGCCAGCTGGATTCCACTCAGCCTGTCGGTATCTTCCTGCAGAATGCCGTATGAACTGCCGAACAGTTCTTTTGTATGTTCATCCGTTCTGTCGAGTACATACCGGTACAGTGCGGTATCATCCAGCATTCTGCGCTGTTCCAGTTCCTGATCATACAGTGCATTCAGGAGAATCAGATCCTGGAAGTTCGGCAGCTGGTCTGCCCCTTCCAGCCGTCCGTTCATGCGGATCAGGTCCGCTTTCCGGAAGATCTCCACCGATGTCTGCAGATTGAACATCCGCGCATCTGTAAAGTACCGGAGACTGCGGGTGTTCTGCTGCAGTACACTGCGGAATACCATCATGGCTTCCGTACTGCTCAGCAGCCTGTATTCCGGTACCGGTCCCTGCTCAGCCTGAATATGATGGAAAACCTGTTCTGCGGCATTCTTTACCGTCAGCGGATAGACGTTCCTGACCATCCGGTGATACGTTCCTTCATACCGGCGGAACAATTGACCGGCCTTCGCCGCATCGGAAACGATCAGTATTCTTCTTTCCTGTGTCTGCAGGTCAAGATACTCCTTCAGCCGCATCCTTCCATCCTCCCCGGAATCCCTGTTCCGAACGGTATATCACTGATTATTATACTATACCGGCTGCCGTTCACCCGGTCCTGTTCCGGCAGGTATATAAAAACGGTGCAGAACTGTACACCGCCGTAGTGGTCTTTCTATTGTTTTCAGAGATATCTGATCGCTTCAGAGAGCTTGTAGATCATCTTGCAGGAACATTCAATGGCTTCCCGCTGACGGTTGAGGAGCACTCCGCGGATGCCGCAGGCTTCCGCTGCTGTGATATCCGCGCTGAGGGAACTGCCGATGCATACCGCATCTTCAGCACTGCACTCACTGATCTGCAGCGCTTTTTCAAACAGGCGGGGATCCGGCTTGTACGCTTTCACGGATTCACCGGAGATCACTGCATTGACATGCAGACCATTGCGGCGCAGGCAGACACGTACATACTGCTCATTGATGTTCGTCAGGATGTAGATCGGCAGACTGCACTGTTCGAAGAATTCCCGGACATCGCTGAAGACCGGGGCATACATCCAGTGGTTCATCATCAGCTGTTTCAGTTCATCGATGTTTTCCCGCAGTCCGTAGTCCTTTTCCATTCTGTGCAGCAATGCGACACAGATCTCTTCCTGGCTCAGGAATGATTCACCCGAACAGGTTGTTTCCATGATTCCCCGGTTGGTCATCCACCATTCCGAAAGAGCTGCTTCGTCACTCATTCTGCTGCCGCGCAGAATACGGTCGTGGAATTCTTCCAGATCCTTGCCCTTGCGGCGGATAATCGTTCCTTTGTAGTCCAGAAATACTGCTTTTGTCATAAATTCCGTTTCTTTCCGTAGGAATTATACTAAAAAGACACTCCGCTTGACAATTGTCACTTTCGGAGTGCCTTCCACTATTTCCTGTACAGTTCCTCCAGCGTCATTGTACCGCTGAGTTCCTGCTCAACGCAGACGCCGTCCTTCCAGTACATCTTCCTGGCAAACGCAGTATCCGAAGACTTCAGTACCGTGCATTCATCATCGATGAATGCCAGTGCTGCGCAGTTGGACAAAGCGAATCCGATGCGGCCGTTCTCCCGCAGGTTTTCTTTGGCATCGGGAATCCGGGTGGCTTCTACATCGCTGTGCGGTATGAAGTACCCTTTCAGGAAGCCCAGGCACTCCACTTCAATGAACGGCTGTGAGGGGTCATCATGGATGATCTTCAGGGAGTCGGAACTGCAGGATTCAAACCAGCAGTTTCCTCCCGCAGACAGACCGCACAGTACTTTGCCGTCTTCCCAGGCCTGCCGGAGGACTTCATCGAAGCCGGTGCGCTTCCACAGTGCGATCATGGACAGCGTATCTCCACCGCCTTCGTAGATGATATCCGCCCAGTCTACCTTCTCCTGTACTGTTTCCCTGTCTTCCAGTTCATCACTCTTCAGGTCCCGGCATTCACATCCGAATCTTTCGTAGATGTCACGCATAACTTCAAAGTAGAACTGCTGGCGGTCCGCTGTCGGCTGGGAGTGCGCGATCATCAGAAAGTGAGGATGTGCCTTTCCCGTGAGCCGGACGATGGCGCGGTCGATGGCTTCTGTATCATAGGGTGTCCGTGTTCCGTCCGGAAGAGGACGTCCGTTTTCACCGCCGGCGATCGCGACGATTATGCGGCTCATGTCTATTCTCCTTCCGGGCCTTTCAGGCAGGCACCGTTGGTTGCGATCACCTTGCTGTACCAATCAAAGGAATCCTTCGGTATCCGCTTCAGGGACAGCTCATCGAGCGACTTCGCATTGTTGAGCTGGTCATCCGTGACGTCGACGTATACCAGGCCGTAGCGCTTCTCCATACCGTTGCCGGTGGACAGCAGGACCGTGAAGCTCCAGAGGTTGAAGGAGATCACATCACAGCCGTCTTCAATGGCCAGGCCGAGCTGGTAGATGTGGTCGTTCAGGAACTTGATTCTCGCTTCATCGTGGATCTTTCCGTCCGGTCCGATGGACTCATGGGCACCGAAGCCGTTTTCAGTGATCATCATCGGCAGATGATAGTGATCCCAGACATAGCGCATGGTGTAGCGCAGGCAGACAGGATCGATGTCCCAGTCCCAGTCGGTTCTTTCGACGAAGGGGTTGGGAATCATTTCATACAGGCCAGGATAGATCGGGTACTTGAAGTTGCCCTTCTCACCGGTCTTGTTCAGTTCAATGTCCATGTAGGACGCGTCCGTCGGAGCGTACTTGCAGACATTGGAACGGTAGCAGTTGATCGCGAAGAAGTCGATCTTGGCGGATTTGATCAGTTCCATATCGCCCGGCAGGATCTTCGGCTCAATGCCGTTTTCCTTCCAGTAGCGCTTGATGAAGCCGTTGTATTCACCGAAGACATAGAGGTCATCCCACATCTTTTCGGTGAGCTCTTCTGCATCCATCGCCGCAATCTGGTCCAGCGGACGGCAGGAATCCGGATAGAACGGTACATAGCCCGGTACAGGGCCGATCTTGCCGCCTTCAACCATTTCATGGCAGGCGAGGACAGCCTTGGCATGGCAGAGGTTCATGGTGTGGTTGATGTCCCACTTTTCCTTGTTCCAGTCCTTGCAGCCTTTGTCGAGGCCGAGCCAGTTGCCGTAGAGGATCTGCATGTTCTGCTCGTTGATGGACAGCCAGTACTTGACGCGGTCCCCGAACTCCCGGAAGCAGGTACGGCAGTAGAATTCAAACGCGTCGATGACACCGCGGTCATACCAGCCCTTGTACTTCTCGTCCACCCAGACAGGGAGGTCATAGTGGTAGAGCGTGACGATCGGTGTGATGTTATTTGCGACCAGTGCGTCAATCAGCTTATTGTAGAACGCAACGCCTTCCGGATTGACTACACCCTCTTCCGGAATGATCCGGGACCAGGAGAGGGAGAAACGGTAGGAACTGAAGCCCGCTTTGGCCATCAGAGCTACATCTTCTTCTACATGGTGATAATGGTCGGACGCAATGGAATTGTCCGCGAAGGGATACTTTGTCTTTGAGTTGATGTCGATGATTGCCGGTGTGCGTCCGCCTTCTGCGACGCCTCCCTCGACCTGCCAGGCAGCGCTTGACGCGCCCCACATGAATCCAGCAGGGAACTTCGGATTGTCTCTGTATTTCATTGTCTCCTCCTTACTGCATATACAGATGCCGGTACAGTGCACCGATCAGATTGGAATCATTGTAGAAGGCACAGGCTGTGATCTGTGCGGGCTTCAGCCCGTAGGGAATCTCTTCATAGAGCCCTGCGTATTTCTCCTGCAGGGTCTTCAGGAACAGTTCATTGCGGCTGATGCCGCCGCCCAGAGCGATCTTCTCCACATCGAAGATGCACTGGAGCGCGTACAGTGCCCGTGCCGTATCGCGCAGGTGCCGGTCGATCACCGTGAAAAGGACTTCGTCCTTGTTCCGGTATCTTTCCATAGCCTCCTCTCCGCTCATATCCTGATATTTTTCATCGACATCTGCGATCTTCTTAAGCATGCCTGCTGTACTGAAGCGCATGCCGAAGAAATCGTAGATGTCCCGGTATTCATTTTCCATCAGTGTATAGCCGATTTCACCGGCGATGTTGTGGGAACCGCGGTAGATCCTGCCGTCCAGGATCACCACCATGCCCACTGCTGTTCCGATGACGACTGTCAGCGCATTGCGGCATCCGGCAAGCGACCCCTTCCAGAGCTCCGCCAGAGCAGCACAGCGGGCATCGTTCTCCACTGTGACCGGGACGCCGAGGCGTTTCTCCAGCAGCTCTCCCAGCGGGTAATAGGCCGGCAGGTATTCCAGACTGCCGCCGGAAACACAGATCCCGTGCTCTGTATCGATGAATCCCGGTGCGGAGATGCAGATGCCTGCATAGTCCTTGTTCACCAGGGATACCAGCGTTTCAATATAGTCTTCCGGTGTTGTATACGGTGTGGGTACTTTTCCGCCGGACAGGATTCTGCCTGTTTCATCCATTTCAGCGTATTTGATGAAAGTACCGCCTACATCAATGCCCAGATAGTTCATTCCTGTCCTCTTTCTACTGTTCGCTATCCTTGCGCAGCTCTGTCCGGAAACGGATGATATGCGTCTGCGGTTCACCTGCTTTTACCAACGGCTTGTCCCAGCATTCAGAGTTCATAGCGTCAGGGACGTACTGCGCTTCCAGGCATACCGCGCTTCTGCGGGGGAACGTGCCGCCTTCCTTGCCTTCTCCCTCACCATTGAGGAAGTTGCCGGAATAGACCTGCAGCGCCGGCAGGTCCGTCCAGACATCCATGCGGATCCTGTCTGTACGCAGCGCTCCGGCATGGCGGTAGCCCTCACCCCTTACAATGAAACAATGATCGTAGCCACCGCCGTAGTGCAGCTGTACATCATCTGCGTTGATATCCCGGCCGATTTCCTTGAACAGCCGGAAATCAAACGGTGTATCCTCCACATCAATGGTTTCTTCACCGGTCTGACCGTTTTCATCAATGCAGCAGAGTACATCGCTGTCCAGCATCATTTCATGATCCAGGACTGTATCCGACTGCGGGCCGTTCAGGTTGAAGAACGCGTGGTTGGTCAGGGCAATATAGGTATCCCGGTCACTCTCGGCTATGAGGGTGATCTCCAGGCCGTTTTCATCCAGCCGGTAGGCTGTACGCATGGTCACATTGCCCGGGAAACCGCCCTCCCCATCCGGGGAAAAGCAGGAAAAGACCAGCGCGTCCGGATCCTCTTCCTTCTTCCATACTTTGTACGCAGTGGATGTACTGCCGCCGTGCAGGCAGTTGCCCCGGTCATTCTGCTCCAGGTGATAGATTTTGCCGTCCAGTTCAAACCTTCCTCCACGGATCCGGTTGCACACTCTGCCGACCGTTGCGCCCATATACGGACATAGTTCTTCATAGCCGCTGACGTCGTTGTATCCCTGTACAATGTCAATGCCTGTTTCCTTGTCCACGAATGATACAAGCGAAGCTCCGTAATCCGTCACTTCAATTTTCCAGCGTTCATTTTCCAGACAGTAAAGCGCTGTTCGTCTACCATCCTTTGTTGTGCCGAAATCCTTCATAGCCGGTCTCCTTGAACACATTTTCATATCTGTTTATATTATACTGAAAACAGCGAAAGGAGTACTGATCTTGCAGAACAAAGAGCTGAAAAGAACAGCGAATGCTGTACGCAAGGATATTGTAACGGAAGTCCATGCGGCAAAATCCGGTCATCCGGGCGGTTCACTTTCCTGTGCCGATCTGATGACCTATCTTTATTTTGAAGAAATGAATATCAATCCTGAAGATCCTGCAAACGAGGACAGAGACCGTTTTGTACTTTCCAAAGGACACTGCGCACCGGCGCTCTATGCCGTCATGGCGGAGCGCGGCTACTTCCCCAAGGAAGAGCTGACCACACTCCGGAAGGTCGGTTCCCGCCTGCAGGGACACCCTTCCATCATCTATCTCCCCGGTCTGGATATGAGCACCGGTTCCCTGGGACAGGGCGTATCCACAGCTGCGGGCATGGCGCTTGCAGCGAAGCTTTCCGGCAAAACCTACCGTGTCTATACCCTGCTGGGAGACGGTGAGCTTGAGGAAGGCGAAGTCTGGGAAGCAGCGATGTTCTCGGCAGCCAAGAAGCTGGACAATCTGACAGTTATCGTTGACAACAACGGTCTGCAGATCGACGGCAGGATTGCGGATGTCAACTCTCCCTATCCGATTGATGAAAAGTTCAGCGCCTTCGGATTCCATGTCATTACCATCAACGGGCATGAATTCGATGAGATCCGTTCAGCGTTCAAGGAAGCCCGTGAGACAAAGGGATGCCCTACGGCTATCATCATGAAGACAACCAAGGGCAAAGGCGTCTCCTTCATGGAAGACAAGGCAGGATGGCACGGCACGGCACCGAACGATGAACAGTATGCCATTGCCATGAAAGATCTGGAGGAAGCAGACCATGAGTGAAATCAAAAAGATTGCGACAAGAGAGAGCTACGGCAAGGCGCTTGCCGAACTCGGTGCTGAATTCCCGCAGCTTGTCGTGCTGGATGCCGATCTGGCAAACGCAACCAAGACGGAACTCTTCAAGAAGGTATATCCGGAAAGGCACATCGACTGCGGCATCGCTGAGTCCAATATGATGGGCATTGCGGCAGGACTTGCGGCAGCCGGTATGATCCCCTTCGCCAGTACATTCGCTATGTTCGCGGCCGGCAGAGCCTACGAGCAGGTGCGCAATTCCATTGCCTATCCTCGCCTGAACGTCAAAATCGGCGCTACCCATGCCGGCATCTCCGTCGGTGAAGACGGTGCCAGCCACCAGTGCCTGGAAGACTTCGCGCTGATGCGTGTCATCCCGGGCATGGTTGTCATCTGCCCTGCGGATGATATCGAAGCGCGCCAGGCTGTACGGGCAGCGATCGAGTACAACGGACCTGTCTACCTGCGATTCGGCAGAAGCGCTGTACCGGTGATCAACGATGATAACTATACATTCCAAATCGGAAAAGGCCATGTGCTGCGCTCCGGCAAGGATGTGACCATCGTTGCGAACGGCATCACGGTTGCGGGTGCGCTGGAAGCTGCTGAGCGCCTTGCGGCTGAGGGAACGGATGCGGAGGTCATCAACATCTCCACCATCAAGCCGCTGGATACCGAACTGCTTCTCGCATCTGCCGCAAAGACCGGCAAGGTCGTAACGTGTGAAGAGCACAGCATCATCGGCGGCCTCGGCAGTGCTGTGGCTGAGTGCCTCAGCGAGTCCCTGCCTGTCAGGATGCTGAGAATCGGTGTCCGTGACCGGTTCGGTGAGTCCGGACCGGCGGCGGAACTGATCCACAAGTACCAGCTGGACGGGGAAGGCATCTATACCCAGATCAAGGATTTCCTGAAGTAATCCATAAACCCGGTGGAAGCACCGGGTTTTCCTTTCCGCCGGACCGGGTCCGGGCAAATCAGCACATAGTTTCACGCCTTTCAGGGGCTTATGCGGTGAACCGTCTGCCGGTACTTGGTATAATGAATGAAGATATAACAGGGGAAGGTGCAGCTGTAAGGCTCACGCTGTTCCCGAACGCTGAATACAGCTAATGGAGGTTTTATGAAGATTGCAATCGGATGTGATCCCAACGCAGAAGAAGCAAAACAGCAGCTCATTGAGTTCATCAACAAAAAAGGTCTCGGTGAAGTAACGGATTTCGGTTCCGAAGACATTATCTACCAGCACGCTGCCGCTGCAGTTGCAGAAGCAGTCGCCCGCGGTGACTATGACCGCGGCATTCTGCTCTGCGGTACCGGCATCGGTGTATCCATTGCGGCCAACAAGGTCAAGGGTGCCTACGCTGCATTGATCTCGGATGTATACTCTGCCAAGAGAGCGCGTCTGAGCAACGATGCCAACATCGCCTGCCTCGGTGCGTTCACTACCGGCAATAAGCTGAGGGAAGAGCTTGTGGAAGCCTTCCTGACCAACGAATTCGTACCGGGATGCTCCTCCCAGCCGAAGGTAGATGCATACGTAGAATACGACAAGAAACGGTAAGGAAATGGCAAAGAAACTGTATTTCGGCAGTAACCTGAAGATGTACAAGAATACAGCCGCAACTGTATCCTATCTGCAGGACCTGGAGGAAAAGACCAAGGATATTCCGAAGATTACCCGCTTTATCATTCCTTCCTTCACTACCCTGGAGCGTGCATCGGCAGCCGTGGATCATCAGAACATCATGATCGGCGCGCAGAATATGTGCTATGCCGATGAAGGCCAGTTCACCGGTGAGATTTCCCCTCTGATGCTCAAGGAACTGGGAATTGACCTTGTCATGATCGGTCATTCCGAGAGAAGGCATGTCTTCGGGGAAAAGGATGCCGAAGAAAACCGGAAGGTCCTGGCTGCGCTCAGCCATGGCTTTACCGCACTGCTGTGCATCGGTGAAACAGCCGATGAGAAGAACTACGGCATCAGCACGGAAATCCTCCGCCAGCAGCTGAAAATCGGACTGTTCGGTGTCCGTCCGGAAGATACTGACAGGCTGTGGATTGCCTATGAACCGGTATGGTCGATCGGTGTGAACGGTACGCCTGCCAGCGCAGACTATGCCGAAGAGATGCACTTTGAGATCAAGAAATGTCTTGCAGAGCTGTTCGGTGAGCGGGCTGAGCGGATCCCTGTTCTTTACGGCGGAAGCGTGAATCCCGGCAATGCTGAGGAGCTGATCGTGCAGAAGGACATCGATGGTCTTTTTGTCGGCAGAGCTGCGTGGGATGCTGCGAAGTTCGATGCATTGATCCGTCAGGCACTGAAAGCCTATGCTTCCGGAGCGGAATAAACCGCTTCTGTACGTACGCAGACAAAAAAGGATCTCCGCGGAAAGCGGAAATCCTTTTTTCATGTTCCGGGAACTATTCGACGTATCCCCATTTGGCCAGGGATGCCTGCAGTTCCGGATAAGCCTCTGCCGCTTTGCAGAAGTCCGTATCCTGTACAGCAATATCGATGGCCTGCTGCATCGCTCTCGCACCTGCGGCTGTTCCCATCGGGTGACCCTGGATGGATCCGCCGGCTGCCAGTACGATGTTTCTGCCTGCTTCACGGATATAGCGTTTGACAATGCCCGGGTGGACGCCTCCTCCGATGCTGGGCATGGTCGGTCTGATATCCCCGAGAGGAAGCGTCAGCTGCTGAAGGATCTGCAGGTACTTCTGCTTGCGCAGCGGATAGCCTCCGTAAGGGGTATTCAGCATTACGATGTCCGCGCCGGCGATCCTTGCCAGCTTGCCGACAGCCAACGGGGTTGCCATGCCGCTGAGACTGCCTTCACAGAACATTCCTGCACCGGCAGAGTGTCCCAGGATCGGCAGCCTGGTATTGGCCGCAATGTACTTCAGAGCACTGTAGCCGAGGACAGAGAAGTTGACCATCAGACCATCAGCCCCTGCTGCTTCCACCTTTTCAATGGTCTCCTTCAGCTCCGAAACGCCGCCGGTAATATTGACGAAATACTTTACGGTTTTCCCGGTGACTTCTGCAGCCTTCGCAGCCGCTTCCTTGTAGGCTTTGACTCTCTCCTCCGGTCTGGAATAAACGGGGTTGCCGAACAGTTCATCATCCTTGATCAGATCAACACCGCCGAGCGCAGACTGATAGAAGATACCAGCGCCTTCTTCCGGTGTCAGTCCTGTGCAGGGCTTGATCATGTTCAACAGCAGCGGACGTTCCTTGACGCCGAAGAGCTTCTGTACACCTTCAATGCCGAAGCGCGGTCCTTGGAAACGCTTCAGGAACGCTTCACTGAACTGAATGTCCATCAGTTTGACCTGTGCACTGGTGGATGCGTCATTGCCCAGTAGGGAAGTGATCATCAGCGGGAAATCAGAACCGAAATTGACTGTCGGATAGGCAATCTGGATCAGGTAACCCATTTTATCCGGGCAGGATCCATCCAGTTCCATCGGCGGAACGTCAAAGATGTTGACGACCTTGCCCATGTATTTGTCCCTGATTTCTTCCGTAATGCCGGGAATCGGCACCCATGTACCGATTGTCTGTCCTACTGCCAGTGATACAGCCTTCTGTACGATGTCTGTCTCGGGAGGCAGTTCGATGTAGTATGTGGCAACGACCACATCTTCTTTCTGTACGGTTTCAGGAAGAAGGAAATTCTTATTGTCCATATTCTTGTCCTCTCAGTTCCATCCGTATTCTTTCAGCAGCAGTTTGAATTCCTCCGCCACAACCGCCGCGAATTCAGGATCATTGATCCCGCTCTCCGCTACTACGAGCTTTACATTGGGCGGAACCTGTTCCTTGAATGCCCGGACCATCAGTTCATCGATTTCCGGGTCGTAGATCGGACCGCCTACCGCGGTCGTCTGGCAGCACCCCTTTGTCGGTACGACCAGGGTTACCGGCTTCACAGCCGTGCCCAGACGTTCGCAGACAACCTTGACGAGTTTCTCCGCTTCTGCCCGGGTAATCTTGGAATGCCAGATATTGGCGTTGTGCAGGACCGACTTACGTTCCTTGAAATCCTTCGGCAGCCAGGCGCCTGTTGATTCATTGTAGTAATCGTTCATGTCCAGACCGCCGGGGACAACCAGAGTCGGAATCCCGTATTCCAGGGATTTCAGCAAACGGTTCCGGGCACCGGCACAGTAGCCGCCGAACAGTTCACAGACAATCTCATGGAGCGTGTAGTCCAGAACAGCATTGATCTGTCCTTCCTCAATCAACGCTTCCATGCAGCGTCCGCCGACACCGTTGGCGTGGAATACGACCTGCTCATAATCCGTACCTTCTGTGATGAGCCGCAGGGCTTCCATGGTGCCTTTTGTCGTCTCACCGAGCATTGTAGCAGCGATGATTTTATGATCGCCTGTCTGGTGATAGATCTCACCGTACTGGACCAGGCCGGTTACTGCTGCGCAGACCGAACGGATCAGTGTCTTCGTGATGGGATTGAGACCGGCGATATCCGCTACCGTCGGTACAACAAAGATATCCTTCTCCCCTACGAACTGCTCCATTTCCCGGCTTCCGCAGGCCAGGGCCGAAGACAGGACCTTCGGCACACCGAACGGGAGTGCTTTCATCGCCGGTGCCGCCATGGCTCCGTTCTGGCCGCCGCCTACGGACATTACACCATCGATCTTTCCCTGGGCATACAGCTCCGGAATCAGCTTTTCCAGACCGGCGGTCATCGCAGCGATCTTTTCCGGTTTATTGAGTCTCAGAAACGCTTCTCTGTCAACGGATGCGTACGCCAGGACTTCCAGCGGAGTGATATCACCCTTCTCTACATCAAGATTCCAGGTACTGTTATCAATAAGCAGGGTATTCAGACCCTGCTTATTGATACATTCCGCTGCGAAGAGAGATTCATCCAGTTTGGTATCCAGAGATTCAATGATCGCAACTGTCTTCATGTTTATTCGCCCAGTTTCTTCCCGACGAGTTCCATCATTTCCGGAGCGTGTGCGCACAGAACAAATTCCGGGGATGCAACGCGCTTCTTCAGCTCAACGATACTGTTCCAGGTCTGGTTGATATTGACGAATCTGGAAGGCGGCGTAATCTCATAGCCGATCTCAGGGATGGATTTCAGATTGTCCAGTGTGAAGATCAGGTCTCCTGCCAGGTGATAGTCACCCTTCTTTGTATGAACGACAACATTCTGATGGCCGACGGAATGGCCCGGTGTCGGATAGACACTGATTCCGTCAAAGATTTCTGCCTCACCATCCAGAAGAACAAACTCACGGCCTTCCCACTGCGGATGAATGCGCGGCTCGATTGTCAGACGAGGATCTTCATAGCTCTTGTAGTACAGAGGGATCGGATTCTTCGCATACTCGTACTCTGTACGCTGGACGTACAGCGTTGCGTTCGGGAATGCGCTGAGGTAGTAGACGTGGTCCCAGTGCAGGTGTGTGAAGATGATATCGGTGATCTCTGCCGGATCCACACCGATGGAAGCCAGCTGTTCGGTTACCTTCTGGCCTTCATTCTGGACAGAGCCGGGATGGTGATACTTGTTGGCAATCTCTGTGGAAGCCATACCGGTATCCACCATGATCTTCCTGCCGTTTCCTTCAATGTAGAAGCACGCGGTAGGGAGATATGCGGTATCATCCTCATCCGGTTTCAGATAGAACTTGTGTGTTGTGTTGTGATACAGATAGTTTCTCTTACTGGCTGTAACGATACCTGTATTCAAGGTAATAATTGTGTATTCCTGCATAACAGTTTCTCCTTATTTCTTCAGCAGCAGATCCATTTTGTGCTTTTCCCACTGAATCTGTGCAGTCTCTTCGATCAGCTCGGCAGTCTGGCCGGCTTTCACCGCTGTTTTGTCCATAGCGACGAGTCCATGGCGCTTCAGCAGGAAGCCCATTACACCCGGATTAGCATCGATCGCTTCAAAGACTTTCGGCAGCTCCTCCGGTGTTACCGACTGGGTCGCTACATCGACAACCGGCAGCGGGCATCCGAACTTCAGCTCAGAGTGCAGTGTAACCAGCTCCAGCTGTTCATAGTACATCGAGATCAGGATCGAATAAACGCTGTGGGTATGAACGATACCGCCGACATGAGGATACCGTTTGTAGATGTTTCCGTGCAGTGTGCATTCGCGTGTCGGTTTGAACTTTCCGTCGATGAGATTCCCATCAAAATCGGTAATGCAGAGATTGTCTTCCGTGCAGCTGCCGTAGGTAAATCCGCTGGGCTTGACGATCATCAGTTCCGTATTGGGAATACGGACGCTCAGATTGCCGCCTGTCCCGGTCTGTATACCGCTATCGTACGTACGCTTGGCAGCTTCCAGAAAGTCATTTTTCGCTTTCAGAAAATCTGTATTCATACTCGTTCCTATCCTTCAACAAAGGTACCCTTCAGCGGCAGCCACTCCGCAACGACTTTCCTGATCCACGGATCCCAGAAATCCCAGTTGTGGATGCCAGGGCCTTCGTCATAGACCAGGTCAATTCCTTCTGCCCGCATTGCGTCGCGGAAGCGGAGATTGATCTGGTAGAGGAAGTCTTCCGTACCGCAGCACATGAACAGCTTCGGCAGGTCAACCCCTTCCTTGTGCAGCCTCGGATACAGAGCGAAGAGATCGTTGTCGGTTCCCTTGATCGGTTTGTCTCCGAAGATGTCATTCATCGGCATCGCTGTCTTGGGACCGCCTTCAATCCGGCCGTCTGTACGGTGACCGGCGATATCCAGTCCGCCGGAAAGGCTCACGGCTGCCGCAAAGAGATCAGGTCTCTCCCCGGCCAGACGGAACGCTCCATAGCCGCCCATTGAAAGGCCGGCGATGAAGGTGTCTTCCCTCTTCCGGGATACCGGGAAGGTCTGCTGGATAAAGGTCGGCAGTTCCTCCAGCATGTAGGTCATGAAGTCACTTCCGTGCTCCATGTTCAGATAGCAGCTGTTGGTAACCGATGCAGAGACTACACAGAGGCATTTCTCCTGTGCATAGCGCTCGATTCCGGTATTTCTGGTCCATACGGTGCAGTCTCCGTGCATACCGTGCAGCAGATACAGCACCTGGTACTTCCTGTCACTGTAGAACGGGCGGTCATCGGAGATGAACGGTTCGTCCGGTGTCGGAAGCACGACGCGGATATCCGTATTGGTATGCAGTGTCTGTGAGAACAGTTTAATATCGATCAGAGCCATGGTTTTCTCCTACAGAATGGAATCGAACGGTACGTTCCTCGGATTCTCGAAGTGATCCTCGAATCCGCGCGGGTGATGGTAGTACATGACGTCCTTGTCCTGCGGATAGGTGTACTGTCCGCCGACCTGCCAGAAGAACGGGTGGAACTGGTAGTTGTTCCTGGGCTTCTTGAAGTCGTACAGCAGACGGATTTCTTCCGTATCTGCCTGGAAATTGGACCAGATATCATGGTGGATCGGGATGACAACCTTGCAGCGGAGGCTCTCTGCCATTCTCAGGATGTCAACGGATGTCATTTTGTCCTGGATACCGATCGGGTTTTCACCGAAGGCACCGAAGGCTACATCAATGTCATGTTCCTTGCCGTGCTTGGCGAAGCCGATGGAGAAGTGGGAATCACCGGAGTGGTAGATGTTGCCGCCCGGTGTCTTGATCAGGTAGTTGACTGCCTTCTCATCCATATCGGTCAGAAGGTTCTTGCCTGCCAGTTCCTCACGGTCGGGTCCGGTGGAATCCGTTGTGACCAGGCAGGTACGGTCGAAGGCTTCCAGGCAGACGATCTCAAGATCCTTGAACTTGATGACATCGCCGGGCTTGACGACCATGCAGCGGTCTGCGGGAACACCCCAGCTCTGCCACAGTTCGCAGGACTTCAGCGGTCCGATGAACGGTACCGGGATCTCCTTGCCGTTTTCGTCCGTGGTTGTCATGCCGGATTTGATGACATGAGCTGCCCACTCTTCACTCATGTGGTCATGATGATAGTGCGTTGCCAGTACAGCATCCACCTTCTTGAACGCAAACGGGTCGATGACAAACGGTACGTTGCGCAGGTTCGGCTGCATCTTTCTGGCACCGGACATGTTGGCCATCTGGTGGCCGACAGCCATCATACCCTTACCGTGGGTACGTTTGCCGTTTCCTGTCCAGAGATCAATCGTAATGTTGGTATCAGCCGGTGTTTTCAGCCAGATACCGACACAGCCAAGCCACCACATGGAAACATTTCCTGCCGGTACCTGCTTTTCTTCGATTTCTTCAACCAGCCAGGTTCCCCACTCAGGGAAGGTTTTCTTGATCCATGAATCTCTTGTAATCTCATCGATTAAACTCATTGTGTTTTCTCCTTCCGATTATGCCTGTTTTGTCTTTAAACGCCTCTTCAGATTGTTCAGCGGTGTACCCGGCTGATTCGCCATATCCATCGCTACCGCGACGATGATGATGATTCCCTTGACCATATCCTTGTAGATGGAAGGAACACCCATCAGGTTCATACCGTTCTCAATGACACCGATCAGGAATACACCGAGGATCGCGTTCTGGATGGAACCGGAACCGCCTCGCATGGACACGCCGCCGACAACAATCGCTGCCAGAACGTTGTTCTCATAGCCGTTGGCCTGAGAAGCAGAAGCCTGCTGGTTCATACTGGAGAGTACGAAACCTGCAAGAGCACCCATGAAGCCGGAAATGATATAGGCAATCAGGATGACTCTGCGGGTCGGAATACCGGAGAGCTCGGATGCCTCACGGTTGCCGCCGACTGCATAGACCTGACGTCCGTAGACTGTGTGGTTCAGAACAATGTAGGCAAACAGAATGCATACCAGCATAATGAATACCGGGATCGGGATACCGAGCCATCTGACCTGTCCGATGTAGTCCATCAGTGTGCAGCCCTTGATATAGATCAGCAGGTTGCCTGTAACCATCTGAACCAGACCGTACAGGATTTCATTGGTTGCCAGTGTCAGCAGGAATGCCGGGATATTGAAGCGGGAAAGAATCAGACCGTGAATCAGGCCGCTCAATGCACCGCCGCCCAGGCCCAGGATGAGCGCCAGGGCTACGTTTCCGCCGGTAGCGCCGCGGTTCAGGATCGTCATGGCAATGATCGCGCCGGACAGCGCCGCATTGCCGGATACCGTACGGTCGATGCCGCCGAGCAGAACTGCGAAGCTGGCACCGCAGACCATGATACCGATCAGCGAGACGGAGTACAGAATGTTGACAAGGTTCTTATAGCTGAAGAAGACTCCTTTTGTCGCAAGCGAGAAGATCAGGACCAGAGCGATCAGAACGATGATCCGGCTGCTGCTTGTCAGTGCCTTCATAACAGGATTGCTTTTCTTCATTGCGGTCATACTTATGCTGCCTCCTCTTCAGAAACAAAGCCGGAGCTTGTGAGCAGGATATCCTCCTGGGTAGCTACACCATGGTTGAATTCCTTGATGATACGGCCTTCACGCATGACGATGATGCGGTGTGCAACCCTGAGTACTTCTGCGATATCCGATGATACCATCAGTACAGCGACACCCTGGGAAGCCAGTTCTTCGATGATGTTGTAGATTTCATCCTTTGCGCCGATATCGATACCGACGGTCGGCTCATCAATCAGGATGACCTTCAGATCACGTGTCAGCCACTTGCCCAGGACAGCCTTCTGCTGGTTGCCGCCGGAGAGGTCGCCGACCTGTACATTCGGGTTTGCCGGACGAAGATCGGTCAGATGGACAGCCTTTTCGCCGAGATCGTCTTCATCCTTGGCGTTGACGAAGCCGCCCTTGGCGATCTTGTCATAGCTTGTCAGAGATACGTTTTTGGTAACGGACAGCAGCGGAGAGAAGCCCTGTGTACGGCGGTCTTCCGGAATCAGACCGAAGCCGTTGGCGACAGACCTCTTGACTGTAGGCTTGTAGACCTGGCCGTTCAGAAGGATCTCACCGGAATCATACGGATCTGCACCGTAGATCGAACGGACGACTTCCGTACGGCCGGAACCGACCAGTCCGGTCAGTACGAGCACTTCGCCCTTCTTTACTTCGAAGCTGACATCGTTGTAGTAGCCGATGTGCGTCAGGTTGCGTACTTCAAGCGCTGTTTCCGCGTCGCTGGTGCTCAGCTCACGGGACGCTGTGGACTCGGAGAGCTCCTTGCCGATCATCATCTTGACGACTTCGGAAGGAACGATATCTTCTTTTTCAATAACACCGACGTTCTTGCCGTCACGCAGGATCGTGATGCGGTCGGACAGGTTGAATACTTCTTCCAGACGGTGGGAGATGTAGATGATGGATACTCCCCTGTCTCTCAGCTGGTTGATGATCTTGTACAGCAGCTCGGATTCTCTGGAAGAAAGGGAAGCTGTCGGCTCATCCATGATGATCAGCCGGGAATCCGTTGCCAGTGCCTTCAGGATTTCAACCATCTGCTTCTGCGCTACCGACAGTGTTTCAACAACGTCTGTAGTCTTCAGCGGGAATCCGTAGCGGTCGATCAGTTCCTGGATCTGTGCCTTTTCTGCTTTGTCGGAGACAATGCCGAACTTGCTGATTTCCTTGCCGAGCAGGATATTCTGGTAGACCGTCAGTGTCGGAACCAGTGACAGTTCCTGGAAAATAACCGCGATGCCTGCTTCGGAAGCGTCTTCACGGCTGTTGATTTCAATCTCTTCACCGTTCATGAAGATCTGTCCGCCGTCCTTGGAGTATACACCTGTCAGGATCTTGATCAGTGTGGACTTGCCGGCACCGTTTTCACCGAGCAGAGCGTGGACTTCACCCTTGCGGACATCGAAGTTGACATGGTCCAGTGCATGAACATGAGCGAATATCTTCTCGATATTCTTCATCTCAAACAACAGTTCGTTCTTCTCACTCATGTTTATTTACCCTTTCCTTCCTTTTCACGGGCAATCGCAGCAGCTCTTGTTGTCCGCTTCTGCATGAATTCGTTGTAGTACGCATCGAATACCAGCATGAGGACGATGATGATGCCGCTGATAACAGCCTGCTGGGCAGTTGTCATGTTGAACTTCAGGACGCCGTTGCGCAGGACCTGCAGGAACATGACACCGATAAACGTTCCGATCATGTCGCCGCGGCCGCCCGAGAACGCTGCACCGCCGATAACCGCTGCAGAGATTGCCTGCAGGGAATACGCTGCACCGGTGGTAACGTCACAGGTTCCGTTTCTTCCGAGGATGAACATTGCACCGACGAAGGAACAGAAGCCGGCAATGATGAACGCGATCATCTTGATCTTTACATAGCTGATGCCTGAATACTCCGCGGACTTGCGGTTGGCACCCATCGCATAGATATATGTACCTGTTTTTGTCTTCTTCAGGAAGAACTGCATGATCAGGCTCATAACGATCCAGGCAATCGTAACGTAGTAAATGCCGTTGGGCAGCTTTCCACCCCAGGACGCTACCGTCTGGTTCTTGATCATCTCGGAAGTGATGGAACCATACTGGTTGCGGATCGCCAGGACATAGGTGATTCCCTGGAAGATCATACCTGTGGACAGGGTGGCTACGAAGTCAGGAACCTGCAGGATGGCAACAACGAATCCGTTGAATGCACCGGCAGCGAGGCCTGCCAGAAGGCTGATCAGGACAAGCATGATCAGTGACATACCTGTATATTTGTAGAGGTGGGCAAAAACCATGCAGCACATACCCATGGTAAGGCCGCCTGACAGGTTGTTGCCGCCTGTGATGATACAGGTCGTAACGCCGATTGCGATAATGCCGACGAAAGCAGCTTCACGCAGCATGGATGTGATGTTCGCCCATGACAGGAACGTATCCGTTGTTGCGATGAAGAAACCGGTCAGTACAACCAGCAGGACCAGAGAAATAATTCTACGAACCGTTTCTTGTCTCATTTGTTTCATTTGTTCAAGTCTCCTAATTATGTAAAGGCAGCTTTTAAGAAAATCGACTGAGCGTGATTTGCGCCCAGTCGATTCGCTTATTACTTCAATCCGGCAGAATTACCAGCGCATGTCCTCTGTGATTGTGTCGACGTTGCTGGCATCAACTGTGATCGGAGGCATCTTTGTGACCGGAGTCTTGGTGAAGGAACCTGTATCGAGGTTGCTGTTCAGATAGAGCATCATGATACGTGCAGCTGTCTTACCCTGATCCTTGCAGTTTGTGTAAACTGTTCCGGTGATGATACCGTCTTCGATGTACTCAAGAGCCTTTCTTTCGCCGTTGGCACCCCAGATGATGATGTCGCCCTGCTTGCCTGCATTCTGGACAGCCATACCTGCGCCCTCAGCCATCTGATCGTTGTGAGCGAAGACTGCATCGATGTCATCGCCGTACTTTGTCAGGTAGTCATTCATCAGGTTCTGAGCCTTTTCCATGTTCCAGTCAGCCGGCTGGGAATCCAGGATCTTGATGTTCGGATATTCAGCCTGCATAACGGACATGAAGCCATCCTGCAGTCTGACACCACGTACAGCACCTACTGTTGCTTCGATGATAACAACGTTGCCTTCTCCACCGAGAGCGTCACCGATGCGGCGGGCGATAACCTGACCAGCCTCGAAGTCGGTCATGGAAACCAGTGCAGCATGCGGCTCTGTTGTACCCATGTTGATGCAGACGACCGGAATGCCTGCTTCCTCAGCTTCACGTACAGAAGCGGAGAGGATATCCGGGTTGATTGTCTGCAGGAAGATTCCATCGTAGCCCTGTGCAACCAGGTCGGAAACGATCTTCGCCTGCTGTTCAGCACTGCGCTCAGGATCGAATACGTTCAGTGTTGCGTTCGGCCAGTAGCTCAGCTCTTCACGGATACCGTTGCCCCATGCAGTAGCGTTTGCTTCAGTAGCGTTTGTCGGGATCCATGCGAATCTCATCTCGTCTTCGTAAGGATTCTTTGTCCTCTCTACGAAACCGACTCCGCTTGTGGATGTTGCATCTGTTCCGGAATCATCGGAACTGTTGTCAGCGTTAGCAGAACCGCACGCAGCCAGTGTAACTGCGAGAAGAGAGCTAACAAGGATCTTTGCAAATTTCTTCATTTGTCTTTCCCTTCCGTATAAGCGTTGAATACGCTTACATCTCCTATGGCTTCATACTATAGTAAACCGTTTTGCTCGGTCAACGATTTTAAGAATTATGCACAAATGTTCACTGTTTTACACGGCAAACTGCTCGTTTTCGGACCTGTAGTTCCGACAAATCCTGTTCTCCGTGAAATTATGTGCAAATACTACAATTCCTGTGCTATGATTTCAATAAATCAAAGGATTCTCCCTGCAGCCTGTTCCGGGCCTGCATCCTGCAATTATTGCTCTGATGGGCAGGATATAAACAATGCTGGACCGGACAGATGATACCGAACGGAATGATGAGGCACTGAAAATGGCAGACAATGATCTTAATATCGTAGAATCCGCAACGCTTTCGAACAATCAGAGAGATCTTCAGGAGTACGCGTTCCTTTCACAGGTCGCGGATATGTACTACAACCAGAACATGATGCAGGCCGATATTGCCAAGCGTCTGTATTTCTCGCGTTCGAAAGTATCCAGGCTTCTGACCCGGGCAAGGGAGATCGGCATCGTAGACATTGAGGTCAAGCATGTCCGGGACCGGGTTGCTACCATTGAGGAAGTATTCTGCCGGAACTTCGGTCTCAAGGATGCCGTCATCATCACCAATTTCGAAGGCGATACCTACGACCAGACACTCAATGCTGTCACGGATTTTGCATCGATCTACATTTCCAACCTGCTGAAAGGAAAGATGCGCATCGGCCTGGGCAGCGGCAACGCATCGGACAGAACCAGCCGGAAGATCCGGCCGATCCATAGCTGCCAGCTTGATGTTGTCCAGCTGATCGGCACCGTATCCAATGCCCAGCAGGCCATCGAATTCCGTGAGATCATCAACAACCTGGCAACGACGTTCCACGGTACCGGCTATTATCTGAACACACCGGTGTACATGGACAATGCGTTCGCCCGCAGTATGCTGCTGCAGGATCCGAACGTAAAGAGAGTCATTGATATGATGGATGGATGCGATCTGCTCCTGACCGGTCTGGGCGGCATAGATGTCAGCCGGCTGAAGACAGCGGAGATGATCCGTGAATACCAGACAGAAGCACAGGCGAAGGAGCTGCAGGAAAAAGGCGCCGTCGGCTGTGTCTGTATGCTCTATTATGATATCAATGGAAACTACATTCCCTGTGAATGGAATGATAAATGCATCAGTATGCCGATGGACAAGGTCAAGCAGAATCCCATGACGGTTGCTGTAGCCGTCGGCGACTACAAAGTTTCCTCGATCCTCGGTGCTTTGCGGGGCGGAATCCCCAATGTACTGATCACCGATGTTACAACTGCGACAAAAGTCCTCATGAAGAATGAAGAACTGAACAAGGAGGTTCAATAATGCTTGAAGAACTGAAAGCCGAAGTCGTCCGCATTGCCAGGAAAGCGCAGAATTCCGGTCTGTGCAAGCACAAAGCGGGAAATGTCTCTGCCCTGGATCCGGAAACCGGTCTCGTATGCATCACCCCTTCCGGTGTCGACCGTGATTACCTGACACCCGATCAGGTCTGTGTGGTTGATTTTGATCTGAACTGCATCGAAGGAGGCAGACCTTCCAGTGAAACGCTGATGCACATTGAGTGCTACAAGGAAAGACCGGATATCCGGGCAATTGTTCATACCCATTCGGCCATGGCAAGCGCCTTTGCCTGCCTCAACCGGCCCATTCCCTCCTTTATCTTCGAACTGTTCGTCTTCCATCTTGACAACGGTGTGATTCCTGTCGCTCCGTACGCACTGCCCGGCACTATGGACCTTGCCCGCAGTGTTGCGGAAACGGTCAAGCGTTCGGACCTTGTACTGATGGAGCGGCATGGTACCATCGCAGTCGGTGGGAACCTGAACGAAGCATATGAAAACGCCGACTACATTGAAGAACTGGCAAAGATCTACTATACGATCCTGACGCTGAACAACGGG
>JAFOIY010000180.1 GCA_017420505.1 Solobacterium sp.
AGTTGATTCTGAGGGAAATCCGCAGGACGGTTTCTCAGAAACAGATTGCTGTTCTCGTATCACTTCACGATTTCAATCAAGCGCTTGAACTGGGAGACCGTTTCTACTTCATGAAGGACGGAAGAGTTCTTTGTACAGGGGACAGGTCAATCGTTACGGAAAAAGTCATCCGCGAGGCATTCGATGCGGATGTGCGCATGATTGAAACCGAAGATAGAACAGTCATAGTAAATGGAGGAAGGATGACATGAAAAAGAAAAGGATTCTATCACTATTGCTTGCATCGATGATGCTGCTGCCGGTGGCTGCCTGCGGACAGAAGGACAGTGATGCTGAAACGCCTGCACAGACAGAGCCGGAAGATGCCCAGGAAACCGTAATCACGGATATGATCGGCCGCGAGGTTGCCATTGTACCGGGAAGCTACACACGTGTAGTATGCATCGGTGCCGGAGCCCTCAGAATGTACAGTTACATCGGTGATGTAAACCTGCTCTGCGGTGTTGAGGATATCGACAATACCTCGCTGGATGAACGGCCGAAGATGTTCGACGGTGTAGCCCGTCCCTACATGCTGGCCTACGGAGACGTATTCGCAAAGCTGCCTTCCTGCGGTGTCGGAGGTCCGCAGGCACAGGCTGCAGAAGCTGAGAAGATTCTTTCCTGCAATCCGGATATCGTCATTTCCGAGTATGAGGATGTTGAGAAGGAAGATGCACTGCAGGAACAGCTTGGTGTTCCTGTAATTACACTGAAAGCAGGACCGGGCGGCGTATTCGATGAAAGCTTCTTCGGTACGATGAGGATGCTTGGCGTGGTTTTTGCGAATGAAGATAAAGCAGAAGCTCTTGTCAAGTATATCGAAGATGAGAGGGCTGAGATAACAAAGCGTACAGCGGACATTCCTGAAGAGGAGAAGCCGGCGGTGTATATCTGCGGACTGGGAAACTGGGGAACAACCAATCATCTCATGACCGCGCAGAACTATATTGCGTTCAATGTCGCAAACGTCCGGAATGCTGTAACAGATCTGGAGGCGCCGGGAATACAGGCGATTGAAGCAGAAAAGTTTGTATCCCTGGGAGAGACCATGGATATCATGATCATGGATGCGGCAGCGGTCAAGAACATCAAGCCACTGTATGATGAAGATCCTACCATGTTCGATACCTGCAAAGCCTGGCAGGAGGGTGAGGTGTATCTGGAAATGGCATACAATGCCTACTATACCAACTACGAAATCGCTCTGATCAATACCTGGTTCATCGCTAAAACGGTCTATCCTGACCGGTTCGAGGATATAGACATCACCGCCAAGATGAATGAAATAACCCGGGTGTTCCTCGGAAAGGATCTGGCAGAACAGATCGAAGCAGCTCCCTCCAGCTTCGGTGGGTACGGAAAAATCGATACTGCTTCTTTCTTTGAATAAAGCAGGAAATGTACAGAGAACCACGGATCCGGAATTGAAACAATGAATGATTTTCATGATTCAGAACCGGATCCGGGGGGATTCAAGGCTTTGATATTTCAATGGCTATGTTAAAACAGAAATCAGGTATTATAATGGTTCTGATAAAACTCAGGGCAGGGTGGAATTCCCGACCGGCGGTATACCCCGCGAGCTCTCTGGAGCATGATACGGTGAAACTCCGTAGGCGACAGTACAGTCTGGATGGAAGAGTATTCTTTGCATAGATTACCCGGAGACTTTATCAAAGCCTCCTTTTTTTACGGGAGGGAGAGGAGAAGACCATGTCTGAAAGCACAAACACGTCCACCATCCGCAGAACAGCCAGGATTGCTGTACTCGGCGCAGTCTCCTTCGTACTGATGATGATCGAATTCCCGCTGCCTTTTGTCGCGCCTCCGTTCTACAAACTGGACTTCAGTGAACTTGCGGTCATGATTGGTGGATTCGCTATGGGACCCGGGGCAGCCTGCATGATCGAAGGCATCAAGGTACTGCTGAATCTTCTGTTCCAGGGGACGGATACTATGTTTGTCGGTGAAGCTGCCAACTTCCTCATCGGCTGTGCTTTCGCAGTTCCGGCATCCATGATCTACCACCGTTGCAAAACAAAAGCCAACGCTATAAAAGGCCTGGTCTGCGGCACTCTGGTCATGACCCTGATGGGCATCGTGTTCAACTACTTTGTGCTTCTGCCTGCCTACAGCTATTTCTATCACCTGGATCTGAACATCATCATCGGGATGGGGGCAGCGATCTTCCCGTTCATCGATACGAAGCTGAAGTTTGTCATTGCCTGCGTTACCCCGTTCAATCTGATCAAAGGGGCCGTCATCAGTATACTGACAGTCGTACTGTACAAACGCATCTCCCCGCTGCTCCATTAATCATGCTATAATGTTGAAGATTATGGAGATCTGATTATGGCAAAGTATTCACGCACAGCAAAATATGAAGAACTGAGAAACCGGATCCAGAACGATACCGATACAAAGATCGGTACCGGAGGAAAGGATCTGAGCACTTATGAGGACAAACTGAACCGGATCGATGCCAATGCCTTCAAGGCACCGCAGGAGTATACCGCAGCCGACCACGACCCGATTCATCAGAGAAGGACCCAGGACTATGAACCCAGGCCTGCGGTGGAAACCGTACCTGTACAGGAGAAGCCATCCGCCCATGAGCCTTCATTTGATCCGTCCTTCCTCGGAACAAGCGGTTTTTCCGGCATGCTGGACAATGAATACCTGGATGAATACATCAATGAAGTCAAACGGTACAACAAAGACCAGGGTGTCGCGTTCAGTACGAACACCCGGATGAACATTCTTCATGACCTGAAGAAGGACAAGGAAGAAGTGGAGACGGTCAATGTCAAGCCGTTCCGGGACAAGGAACCTGTCCAGAAGGAAGAGGATACTACAGAACTGCCGCCGATCTTCGCCAGAAAGGAAAAGAAGGATCCTGCGCCTGTGGAAGCGGAACCGACGAATCCCTATGGATTCGATCTGCCGGATTTCCCGTTCATTGAGGACAGGAACGAACCTGTTGCGTCGACGGTTTCCCGTACGAAGGAAGACATTGCGGCAGAGGTGAAGAACCTGATGCAGAACCAGTACCAGCCGCAGCCCGCAAAGGAAGAAACGCGGACCGTCAACTATGACTACCAGCTGGAAGAGGAGAGAACGGCCCGCCAGCAGCTGCTCAATGAGACAACGCAGATGCGTGCGCAGCTGGATACCTACGAGGATAACCTGGAAGAAGTCAATGACCGTGTACAGCGTACCAACCAGGTACTGAACGGTGTACTGATTGCGCTGATTCTGGTGCTGTTCGTACTGTTGGCAGTGGTAATCTACTGGATTCTGAACTCGAAGGGAGTACTCTGATGCGCAGGATCAATATTGCAATAGACGGACCGAGTGCTGCGGGAAAGAGCTCCATTTCGGCCATGCTGGCGGAGAAGTACGGATACATTCATCTTGATACAGGTGCTATGTACCGCTGCCTTGGACTGAATGCACTGCGCAGCGGTGTCAGCGACCAGGATGAAGAAGCACTGTGCAGGCTGCTGGCTGAGACGGAGATCGAGCTGCATACCGACGGCAGTGTGTATATGAACGGCGAGGATGTCAGCAAGGCCATCCGTGCCGATGAAGTATCCATGCTAGCCAGCAACGTATCCAAGTGGAAGAACGTACGTGCGGAGATGGTGCGCCGCCAGCAGAAGATGGCGGAAGCGAAGGGATTCATCATGGACGGCAGGGATATCGGTACTGTAGTCCTGACCGATGCGGAAGTGAAGATCTTCCTGACAGCCAGCGCGGAAGCCAGGGCGAAGCGCAGATGGCTTCAGAACCAGGCTGCCGGTATCACCGGACATACACTGGAGGAACTGCGGGATGAAATCGCCAGAAGGGATGAACAGGATTCCGGAAGGGAGAATTCACCGCTGAAGCAGGCAGAGGATGCCGTGCTGGTGGATTCCAGCGACCTGAGCAAGGAAGAGGTCGTAGAGATCATCAGCGCCCTTGTAGACCGTGCCTGCGCGGAGGAAGCGTCATGAGCAGAGGAACCATCGCAATCGTTGGCCGCCCGAATGTCGGGAAGTCAACGATTTTTAACCGGATTGCCGGTGAACGGCTTTCCATTGTCAACGATACACCCGGAGTGACCCGTGACAGGCTGTACGCTCTGTGCAGCTGGACCGGCGTGGAATTCCATCTTATTGATACGGGCGGAATCCAGCTGGCGGACCAGCCGTACCAGGAAGAGATCCGTGCGCAGGTGGAGATCGCCGTAGAGGAAGCGGATGTGATCCTCATGGTTACCAGTGTCAGAACCGGACTGAGTGATGATGATCTGTATATCGCGTCCATGCTGCAGCGTTCGGGAAAGCCGGTAGTTGTAGCTGCCAATATGGTGGACGATACGACCAAGATCGCATTGAGCTATGAATTCTACGCTCTGGGTCTGGGAGATCCGGTACCCTGTTCGGGCATCCACGGTGCCGGAATCGGCGATGTACTGGACGCCTGTTTGAAAGAGATGCCGGAACAGGAAGAAACACCGGTCTATGAAGGCCTCAGGATTGCTGTCATCGGAGAACCGAATGTCGGCAAGAGCTCGCTCGTCAATGCCATCCTGAACCAGGAGAGATCCATCGTTTCCAATGAACAGGGAACGACGCGGGATGCCGTGGATACACCGTTTGAAGTGGATGGAAAGAAATACGTCATCGTGGACACAGCCGGTATACGCAAGCGCGGCAAGGTCTACGAGGATATCGAGAAATACTCAGTCCTGCGTGCGATGAGCGCAATCAGCCGCTGTGATGTTGTGCTGTTCCTGATCGATGCCGAAGCCGGCATCCGGGAACAGGACAAACATGTTGCCGGCTATGCATCGGACGCAGGCAAGCCCATCATCATTGTCGTGAACAAATGGGACGCTCTGGAGAAGGACGAACATACCATGCACGTCTTTGAAGAGGAGATCCGCAAACAGTTCGTCTATCTCTCGTACGCTCCCGTAGTCTTCGTCAGCGCAAAGACAAAGCAGCGGGTGAAGAATGTCCTTCCGGAGGCAGAACGTGTATATGAGAATGCGTCCAGGCGCATTGCGACCAACGTCCTGAACGAAGTCATCTCCGATGCGCAGGTGACCACACCTGCACCGGCACGCAACGGAAAGAGATTCCGCATCTACTATGCGACGCAGGTGTCGGTCAATCCTCCGACATTCGTACTGTCCTGCAATGATCCGAAGCTGATGCACTTTACCTATCAGCGCTACATAGAGAACCAGCTCAGGAATGCCTTCGATTTCGAAGGAACGCCGGTCCGGATCATTGCGAGAAAGAAGATCAGTGAATGATGGATGTATCGCTGGCACCCTGGCCTGTACCCGGAACAGGGGAACTGCAGGATCTTTATGAACATACAGACCAGAAATACTGTCTGACCATCCTGCCTGTACCGCTGCCTGAACAGTCAACGGTACAGTATCTGAATGCCGTACATACCGGCATGGCAGGGCAGAGAAGACTGTATACCCGGGCCGTCATGCTCGGCAATCAGATCA
>JAFOIY010000181.1 GCA_017420505.1 Solobacterium sp.
GTACATCCGAAAAAAGAATCCACCCTGCGGTGGATTTTTCTTACAGCTGATCGATCAGGTAGGGTATGGCTTTTTCGAAACAGACACCTTCGTAGTCGTTGTGGCCGGGCTCCTGTATTGTCACTCGGATGACCTCGGCGGTATAGTCCGAAGCGATCTTCAGTGCCTCGTCCATTGTCTTTCCCCGGGCAATCGCACCGGTGAACGTGCTTGCCCAAATGTCTCCCGTCCCATGGAAGTGTTCCGGCTGTTCATTGGTGAAATAGCCGACATAGCTGTCTGCTGCACTGTCATAGCCATAGGCACCGATCTTTCCCTGTTCAAAGGAAATGCCTGTCAGAAGCGCCATCCGGCAACCCAGCCCGGTGAGCTTCTTCAGTGTCTCTTTGATCTGTTCTTCGGTATAGTCATTGCCAAGGTATGGTTCATTCAGCAGATAGGCGGCTTCTGTGAGATTCGGAACGATGATGTCCGCATCCGCACAGAGACGGCGCATCTCACCGGCGAATTCCTCCGAGATCCCGGAATACAGCCTGCCGTTGTCACCCATGGCAGGATCGGCAAGCTTCAGCGCATCCCCGCCGAATTCCGCAAAGAGGCGCTTTGCCAGGTCCAGCTGCTCCAATGATCCGAGATAGCCGACGTAGACCGCATCGAAGCGGAAATCCTCCTGCTTCCAGTGATCCAGAATCGTACCGATTTCATCCGTCAGATCCTTGAAGGAGAAATGCTTGTACTTGGTATGGGTGGACAGTACAGCCGTCGGTATGACAGCGCATTCCACACCCATGGCCGATATGATCGGCAGCGCTACCGTCAGCGAGCAGCGCCCTGCGCAGGAGATATCCTGCATGGTTACGACTTTTTTCATAGATTCTGTTCCTTTACGAATGCGTAGAAATCCTGTTCCTTATCCTTGTCCGCAGGACTGATCTTTCCCACGGTATGGGCATAGATGATGAATTCTTCTTCACCGTCCAGTCCGATGGTCTCATCGCAGAGCTTTCCGTTGACCGCGCCGATGGCACAGCTGCCCAGACCGACGGACGTCGCTGCGAGGTACAGGTTCTCCGTGATATGTCCGGCATCCACCAGAATGATCCGGTGGGCGAAGATCCCATAGCGCCACTCTGCGCGGTAATTGACGACGCTGTAGTAGAAGACCGCGTTTGCTCTGGCACCCCACGTCTGGCCGTCGAGGGATTCACCCACGAATTCCTCCAGGTTCTCCGGTTCGCTGAGCAGTTCGATCTGGTGGGTCATCGGGAGATAGTGGTAGATGCCCGGCTTCAGTCCTTCGACATTGAGAACAGCGATATAGGTCTCGAACTCATGCCTGGCGCCGCCGCACGGTACCGTACGCAGTGTAGCGTAGGCTCTTCCCCGGATTTCCTTGACACCCTGGGTGCACCAGAGAAGGTAGGACAGTTCCCGCAGAGACATGGCTTCCCTGGTATAGACCCGGTGGGAAGCTCTTGTATTGATGACATGCAGAAAGTCATTGTCAATGGGTAGAGCACTGAAATCCGAAGGCAGACCGATCGCTTCTTCCCGCATCGCTGCTTTGGTGAGCGGCGGCTGGGGACGCTTCAGCTGCTGGTCGGAGAGGTAGTCCGTCGGCTCATCCAGATTCGGGCGAAGAAAGTCCCTGCCTCTGGCAATTCTTTGCTTAATCTCCTGAGGATTCATGGTCTCCTCCTTTTTCTGTAGTGTATCATTAAGGGAGAAAAGATTGGGTACAATCATGAAAAAAACGGGGATATTGTTACCGGTAGGCGCACTGCCTGCCAAATACGGCATCGGGGATTTCGGCCCCTGTGCCCGGACATTCATTGACGTACTGAAGGATAATGGTATTCAGGTATGGCAGATCCTGCCGCTGGGACCGGTAGGCTACGGAAACTCACCGTACCAGTGCGCTTCTTCCCATGCTCTGGAAGAGATGTACGTCTCTCCGGAACTGCTGTATGAAGCGGGGCTGATCGCCCGCCTGCCGGAGGAAGTGCCGCTCGGTACCATTCACTATGAAGAAGTACAGGCGCTGAAGCGCAGTCTGCTCAGGGAAGCGTACAGCAATTTCCAGGAAACAGAGGAATTCAAAGAATTCTGTGAACAGACATGGGTGAAGGAATACACCCTGTTCAAGACCTGGAAGGAGGCAAACGGAAACCGGGTCTTTATCGAATGGCCGTACAAATTCCGCAGGAAGCCGTCCAGGAACATTCTGCATCAGTACCGGGAAGAGATCCGCTTCCAGATGTTCATCCAGTACATTCTCCATGTCCAGTTCACAGCCCTGAAGGAGAAACTGCAGGAAGCCGGAATCAGCCTGATGGGGGATATGCCGTTCTATACAGGCGGAGACTCCGACGATGTGTATTTCCACCCGGATATGTTCCTGGTGACGGACGGACGTCCGGACTGGATTGCCGGTGTGCCGCCGGATTACTTCTCGGCGGACGGACAGCGCTGGGGCAACCCGATCTACAACTGGGAAGCGATGAAGAAGGACGGCTATGCTTGGTGGCTGGAACGCATCCGGGCGAATGCAGAGCTCTATGATCTGATCCGGATCGATCATTTCCGGGCTTTTGATACCTACTGGAAAATACCTGCCAGTGAACCGACGGCGATCAACGGAAAGTGGATCGTCAATGACGGAGACGCGTTCTTCAAAGCACTGTATGACAAGTATCCGGATATTCATATCATTGCGGAAGACCTGGGCGATCTGCGTCCGGAAGTCTATGAACTGCGGGACAAATGGAAGCTGCCGGGCATGCGGGTCCTTCAGTTTGATTTCCCGTCCGAATCGCGCAAGGAAGACGTCATCTACATCGGTACGCATGACAATCCTTCTATGCGCACCTGGTTCACCGAGCTTCCGCTCGAAGAGCAGAGAAAGATCTACAGCCGGCTGAGCGGGGAATACTCCGGCCGGGATGTCTACGATGCCATTCTGAAATACGCGCTGGATCTGCCGGGCATTATGGTGATCTTCGCTGTGCAGGATCTGCTCGGCGGCAAGGAACGCATCAATACACCGGGTACCATCGGATCCCCGAACTGGGAATACCGGATCACCGATCCGGACTACGCGGATACGCTGAAGGAAACACTGGAGCGGATCCGTGCCCGGTAAAACCATCAGAAAACTGATCGCTGCGGCAGCCTGTGCTGTCCTTTCAAGCGTGCACGTCCTTCCTCTGCAGGCAGAGGATCTGCCGGTGAGCGTTGCCTTTACCGATCCGGGAAAGCTGGACGGGGAAGAGGATGATACGTTCCGCACGCTTTTCATGTGGCGGAACGACAAGGCCTGTCTGCGGCTGAAGGTCCGTGCGGAAGAAGATACAGATCTGCGCATCCGCACTGAATTCGATGACGGTACACTCCAGGGGGCAGTCTATGTTCTGGAGCCGGTATCCGCCAGCCTGGGCATGGGAACTCCGGATGCGTTTCCGCACGTAGATGTTCCGGACAGGATGGTGGAAACGCAGGAGCTGCATCTGCGAGCAGGAGAGGATACCTGGGTCGTTGTGGAGGTATGCACCGGGGAAGATACACCTGCCGGATCCCACGAGGCCGCAGTCCATCTTGAGAGTGATTCCGGCAGTTCATCCAGCAGCTTCCAGGTCAGCGTCTGCCGGATGCTCATGCCGGAAGAACGGATGTCCCTGGATCTCTGGCAGTACCCGTGGTCTTCGTATTACTACTATGACGCACTGCAGGGGAAGGAGCCGTTCGGCGAGGAACATCTTTCCGTTCTGCGGAAAGAAATGGAACTGTACCGGAGCCTTGGCGGCAGGACGGTAACGGTATCCATCATCGACGAACCCTGGAGCCATCAGACGTACTATGATACACCATCGCTGATCACCTGGAACCGGGATGACAACGGCTACATCTGGTTCGATTTCACGTACTTTGACCGCTGGGTGGAGCTCTGTGAAGCGTGCGGTGTGGACGGACGCATCGAGTCCTTCAGCATTCTGCCGTTTGCGAATGTGCTGTACATCCATCTGCCGGACGGCAGTACAGAGCGGCTGACACCGGAGCCGGGCAGCTACCAGTGGAACAGTGTCTGGACACTGTTCCTGCAGAAGTATACCGAGCATCTGAAGGAAAAAGGCTGGCTGGAAAGGACATACATGTTCATTGATGAGCGCAATGAACAGGATATGCGGCTTGCGGCAGAGCTGATACGTTCCTGCGTGGATGAGAACGGGAACGTCCTGAAACTGGCCTGTGCGCTGAACAAGCTTCCTGATGATCCGGGGCTGCTGGAAATGATGGACTATGTATCCTTCTCTGTTGCGGCACTGCCGGAAGCCGGGGATCCGTTCTATGACACAGTACACAGGCTGCAGGAGAACGGTACGGAAGTAACGGCCTACAACTGCAGTACGGTCTATCCGAACGCGTTTGCGGTGAGCGAGCCGGAGGAATCCCTCTGGACGATGGCATACATCCGCTCTCTGGGGCTGGACGGCTATCTGCGCTGGGCACTCAATGCCTGGACTGCCGATCCGCTGCACAGCTTTGACTTCCGGAATTTCGAAGCCGGCGATACGTACCTGATTTATCCGGATGAACGGGACAGTACGGATCCAGTGCCTGCCAGGTCCTACCGTCTCTGCATGATCGAAGAAGGCATGCGCCGGGCAGCGAAGTATGACTGGCTGCTGGAGAACGCCGCACACCCGAGCATCAGACGCTTCCTGGAACAGGAATCAGCGGTGCAGCGTGTCAGCAGCGGAGAGTGGAACGCCTGGGGCATGGTAGCGGGTACGGACAGAGACAGGCAGCTGCTCATTGCGGAAGTGCGCAGAATGGACAATGTGCTGAACAAAGCGTCATATCTGCAGGACCTTGTGTCCGCTTTCCAGGCGCTGATCGGGAAATGAGGAATCTATGAAACTGGTAATCCATGATCTTGCGCCACAGGCATGGGACAGCA
>JAFOIY010000182.1 GCA_017420505.1 Solobacterium sp.
CCGGCATTGATGACCCCTTCCTTCGAGTTCCAGTATGCCAGTGATTTCTCGATTCCGGCCTCTCCCATATCGAGGCTGTGGTTGTTCGCCGTCGATACCATATTGAAACCCAGACCGACCATAGCATCCCCGAATTCCTGCGGACTGTTGAAGAGCGGATAGCAGTACAGACCGAGATCCACACCGCCGAGCATGCTTTCCTGGTTGTAGTACTTCAGATCATACTTCTCCACGAACGGCCGCAGAGGCTCCACCATGCCCGTAAAGTCATACGTACCGTTGCCGATCCGGTAAGCATCCTTGTAGATTGCTCCGTGGATCAGACCGTCCCCTGTCAGGAACATCTCTGCCGTATAGACTTCCGGTTCCTCCACGGTTTCTTCCACAGGCTCTTCGTTAACCGTTTCTGCCGGAGCCGGTTCTGAATGGGTAAGCCGCCAGGCAAGACCGGTGCCGAAAAGCAGGACCAGCAGTGCCAGCAGAGCAGATGTCAGACGATTGCTGATATTCATGACAGTATCATAGCATACTGCTGTACCATGCATACACAGGATTCCGGATAAGGTATAATGGCATTGGAGGGATACGGTTATGAGTGAAAACAAGAACATCGGTTTCACTTCACAGGCGGAAACCATCGAAAACGAAAAAACACAGTCGCAGAAAGAAGAAGCGGACAAGATCCGCAGACGGATGGAAGAAGACCGGGCGAAAGCGGAGCAGGCCAGGGCTGAAGCGGAAGCGAAGCGCCTGGAGGAAGAAGCCCGCAGGCAGCAGGAAGCGGAAGAAGCCGAACTGAACCGGAAGAACGTCAGCGCGGATGTGCTGAAGGCCGGTGTCGGCCTGGCGGCAGCTGCTGTTACGACAGCCGGTGCGGCCAGGAAGACCGGCGGGAAGATCAGATCCTTCTTCCTCGGTGCATTGATCGGACTGCTGGTCGGTGCCTTCTGCATGTTCCAGATCATGAAGCCGAAGGAGCCGATGGTCTGGGGGCACCTGGAAGGACAGGAAACCGCGGACGCTGTCGTGGATGACGATGGCTTCCTCGGCTACACAGCCGCTGATTTCGAAGATGCCGTGCTCGGAGGAATCAGTGAGCACCAGGAGCTGGTGGTCATGGAACAGCCGGTATCGATCCTGACGACCATTACCCGGGCAGGCCTGGGCAATCTGAACATCTTTTCCAAAGTCAAGAACGTCACCTACTACGGTACCGGTGTCTATACAGTCGATCTGAGTCATATCGACCGCAGGCACATCAAAGTCGACCAGGACACGAAGACAGTGACCATCCGCATACCCCACACCTATCTCCAGTACGTCGTTCCCGATCTGGAAGCGACGGAGTTCGAAGATACAGAAAAAGGGCTGCTGGCCTTCGGTGATATCAAGATGACCACGGAGGAGCAGAATGAACTGGAAAGAAGCGTAGAGGAAGCGATGCGGGAGAGACTGGACCAGCCCGACCGCTATGAAGAAGCCGACACGCTCGCCCTGCTGAAGACCTATGAGATCTTCCAGCCGCTGGTTACCGCTGTATCCAGAGAATACGTTGTGGAGATGGTATTCGACGATTGATTGCAGAAAGGATCATGCACTGCATGGTCCTTTTTTTATAAATAATGATTGATTAAAATACCGTTTTATATAAAATACTTTTATGTGAGGTATCTATGATCAATCAGAAACTGGAAACGCTGATAACCGTCGCTGAACTCGGCAATTTCACCAAGGCTGCCGCGGCGCTCAATCTGACACAGCCCGCCGTCAGCCATCAGATCAATACCCTGGAACAGGAACTGCACGCTACGCTGCTCATCCGCAGAAAGAGCGGTCTGATCATTACCCATGAAGGCGAAATTGCTCTGCGCTATGCACGCCGCATGGCCGCTATGGAGAAACAGATGATGCGGGAACTGCAGGATACAGAGCACAATCTGACCAGCCTGCGTGTCGGCATTACCCACACCTCCGAAAGCAACCGTACCTCGGAAGCGCTTGCGAAGTGCTCCGGCAGAGACTTGAGCATTACGATCATCACGGATACCATCAAGAACCTCTACGACCGTCTGCGCAGCTATGAAGTGGACATCGCCATTGTGGAAGGACCGGTCATCGACCATGAATTCAATTCCGTGATGCTGGATACTGACTATCTGGTATGCGTCATGTCCAACAGCAATCCCCTGTCCCGCCGGAACATGGTCACTCTGAGCGAGCTGAAGAATGAGCGTATGATCCTGCGCCTGCCGACCAGTGCAACCCGCCAGCTGTTCGATTCCACACTGGAGAGCCTGAACGATTCCATCGACAACTATGACATTGCCATGGAGATGGACAACGTCGCAACGATCAAGGACCTGATCCGTAAAGGACTCGGCGTATCCATCTTGCCCAGAAGTGCCTGCATGGATGAAATCCGGAAGCACAAACTGACTGCCCTGCCGATTGAAAACCTCTCTATGGCAAGAGAGGCCCGTATTGTATACAACAAGGATTTCGAACACACCGATATCCTTCAGAAGATTACCGAAGCCTACCGACAGACGGTAAGCGAAGCAGCCTGAACCCGCCGCAGTGCGGGTTTTATTCTACCGTGAAGGTATACCATTCATCATCCGTCTGCCGGAATCCGGCAGACAGGAACATCCTCCTGCTCTGTTCATTGAAACTATAGATACGCGCTGTGACCCGCTCCATACCGTTTTCCGCTGCCAGTCTGCACATCTCCCTGACGCATCTGCGTCCGATGTGCCGGTTCTGGTAGGGTGTACTGATCACAATGGCGATTTCCCCGCTGTCCTGCAGCGTACAGTCTCCTACCGGTATCCCGCGGTACATGATGCACCAGCACTGTCCGTGTTCCTTCAGCCAGCTGTACATGGCACGCAGCCGCTCCAGTGTATATACCGTATCTGTATTGTCCACCTGCCGGCACAGGATGGGATCCTGATACCACGCAAGCATGATGGACTCCTCGGGGAAATCCGTTGTCAGAATGATTTCTTCATCAATGATTCTTTCTTCCATCAGAAATACCCTTCTGCCATCAGCCGTTCCAGCACAAGGCATTCTCTCTCCAGCATCAAAGGATCCCAGGGTCCGTGGTCCATGGTACGGTTCTCTTCAATTGCCTGTGCAGGAACGACCCACTCCAGTGTGAACCGTTCCCTGTCTTCGTATTCATCCAACTTACGTTCCACCGGTTCATCCAGAACATCGCACAGGAAGTAGTAATTGTCCTGCAGGAAGGTATCCCCCTGCTCTCTTTTCTGGATGCGGCGGACACGGCCGTAGGGGGCAATGGATGCCGGAATGACCTGCAGGCCTGCTTCCTCGGCAGTTTCCCGCATCATTGCGTCCTGCGGGGCTTCCCCCGCTTCCATCCCACCGCCCGGGAACTTGTAGTAATGATACAGCAGGCTGTGCACCATAGCGATTCTGCCGTTCCGGATGATCAGGGCACGGGCTGAAGGACGTTCATATACAGGTGCCTGGGGATCATAGTCCTTCAGATCCAGTTCAAACAGCAGTCTTATACAGTGAAAGCCGGTGTTTTCAGCACCGGCTCTGTTCTACTTCTTCAGTCCTTTTTCAATCATCGCTGTGACGAATCTGACGGTGCACTCGACACCGGTCGGCAGGACAGATTCATCGACATCGAAGAAGGTATTGTGGTGTTCCGCACCGGAACCCAGTTCCTTGTTGCGGATGCCCAGATGCATGAACGCCCCGGGATACTTCATGAGGTAGTTGGCAAAGGTCTCTGTAGCGTACCACGGTTCATGGCTGACTACAGTGCCTTCCGGCAGCATCTTTCCGAACGCATCCTCCAGGATGCCGGCGATATAGGGATCGTTGACCGTCGGCGGGATGATTTCATCCAGATCCGGCAGTTCATCTACAGTGCACCCGTACATCGCAGCGGTATGCTCCGCAATATCGCTTACCAGACGTACTGCCTTCTTTCCTTCTTCCATATTGAAGAAACGGAATGTACCCAGAACCTTGCAGTCATCCGGGATAACATTGCCTACCACACCGCCCTTGAGGGAAGTGAATCCGCAGGTGACGGTTTCACCGGCAGTGATCTTCTGCGTCATAGCGGTTGCGGCATTGACCAGATAGTTCGCAGCGCAGATCGTCGGGTTGATTGACAGATCAGGACGGGAACCGTGGCCTCCCCTGCCGTGGAAGTGCGGCTGCACCCAGCTCATGCCTGCCATGCGGGGACCCGGCTGCACACAGAGCGTACCGCTGTCCATCGCAGACCAGACGTGGATGCCCCATACGGCATCGATCGCGTACTTCTCCAGTTCCTTCAGCATCGCCGGCCATCCGGTGTTGTTTTCTTCTCCCTCTTCGAAGCAGAGGTAGATGATGCCTTCCAGTTCATCCTTATGGCTGTTCAGGATCCTTCCGGCTGTCAGGCACATCGCCATGTGGGCATCATGGCCGCAGGCATGGCATGTCGTTTCCGGTGTTTCACTGCGTACAACCCTTTCCTTTGCCAGGTTGCACTCATTCTCCGGCACCGGCAGAGCGTCGATATCCGTTCTCAGCGCAAGATGCAGACCGGGCTTTCCGGTATCAATGATACCGATCAGGCCTGTACCCGGTACTTTAACGAACGGAATGCCCAGGGTATTCAGTTCTTCCTGGATCCGTGCACTGGTTCTGAATTCATGATTGCTTGTTTCCGCAATGCGATGGAATGTTCTGCGGAGCTCCGTTGTATAGTCCCGCAGTTCTTCTGCTTCCCGCAGAATGATCTCATCTTTCAGCATTTCTTTCAGTCTCCTTGTCGTTTTTTATATGATAGTCCATTCCGCAGGACCGCTCAATGGCTTCCGTTCATTTATGCTATGATACAGACAAAGGACAAAACGAAAATCATGAAAGATCAAGAAATCATGGAGGTATACCGGAGCTTTCTGCCTTTTCTGGTCCGTCTGTGCGGCACGCCCTGCAGCCTTCTTCTGTACGACATCCACAGACCCGAATCCTCCGCTGTCTATGAATTCCCCGGTCCTGACGGACGGACCGTTCCCGCACCGACGGTGGATTACGCCGCCTCGCTCATCACCGGAAACGGGCCTGCTGTGCCGTACCGCACAGACGAAGACTTCCCGCCCGATACCTGGCCTGTGCGGAATGACAGCCGGCTCATCGGTCTGCTGTGCATCCACAGAGACCTGAGCGTACTGTCGGATCTGAGCGATGTGCTCAGCAGACTGAAGAGCCTTTACAGCCTGCCGGACGACGAAGGAGTAAAGGACAGGGCATCCACCCTTTCAGGCTGGATGGAGGACAGGATCCAGGAGACCATTGATGAGAGCGGAATCCGGCCGGAGCGGATGAACCGGGCACAGAAGTTGGAGATCCTGCGGAAACTGCAGGCACAGGGCATCATGGACATGAAAGGCTGCGTTCCGCAGATCGCAGCCATGCTTGATATCTCAGTGCCTACCGTCTACCGCTACCTGAAGAGACTATAGGAGTTCGAGGATTTCCTGTACGGACGGCATATCCGTCAGATTCCTCGCGTAGTGCGCGTAGAGGACCTTTCCGGTTTCATCGAGGACGAATACAGCCGGCAGCTGCGTTTCAATGCCCTCGTAGTCACCATGCTTGAATCCGGCTTTGGATACAGCCCGCAGCTTTCCTGCCGCACGCAGCGGATTGCCTGCCAGCGCCAGCATATTCTTTGCTGGTTCGATCTCGAACAGATGATAGATGCTGTATTCCGGATCACTGATGATCTCAAAGGGAACAGGCGTATCCGTCAGTTCCTTTTTCAAATGCTCTGCATCACTCTGCATCACAACGAACACCTGGGTGTTCTTTTCCGTAAAGCTGCTGTAGTTCTGCGCAATATCATGCATATCCAGGCGGCACATGGGGCAGCCGATATAGCGCAGCACCCATAGCACCGTCTTTCCTTTCAGTGCACTGTAGAAGGACCTGTTCTGTTCGTAGGCTGTCGAGAATGTGAAATCCGGGATAATATCCCCTTTGACCAAACGCATCGTTCCGTCCTCTCTTTCATGTTAATATTAGCATTGGTATGAAATCAGGAAGAAAAAATGTCATCGGAATCCTTGCGCATGTAGATGCAGGAAAGACCACCTGCATTGAAAACATGCTGTATCTTTCCGGCCGGATCCGCCGCATGGGACGTGTGGATCACCGGGATACCGTACTGGACTACGACGCACAGGAGCGGGACCATGGCATTACCATCTATGCCAAGGAAGCGTTTTTCACCTGGAAGGATACTGAGATCTACGTCATTGATACACCGGGGCATGTGGACTTCAGCGCCGAGATGGAGCGTGCGCTCAGCGTGCTGGATACCGCGGTCATCCTGATCAACGGACAGGACGGTGTACAAAGCCACACAGAGACGATCTGGAAGTGTGTACAGCACTACCGGATACCGGCAATCATCTTCGTGAACAAGATGGATATCTCCCACTACAGCCAGGAAGAACTGCTGAGAGACCTGCAGAAGCACTGCAGCGAGGGATGCCTGATGCCCGGGGACCCGGACTTTGCTGAGAAGCTGGCGATGTGCGATGAATCCCTGCTGGAGATGTTCATTGAAGAAGGGTCTCTGGAGGAAGAAGCCATCCGGGATGCCTTCCGGAACCGGAAGTATTTTCCGGTGCTGTTCGGTGCCGCGCTGAAATCACAGGGAATTACGGAACTGATGGATCTCATCGCCGCACTGACCGAGGAAAAGGAATACCCCGATGATTTCGGCGCGCGGGTATACAAGATCTCCCAGGATGAACAGGGAAACCGGCTGACCCATATGCGGATCACCGGGGGAAGCCTGTACGCAAGGCAGAAGATCAGTGAAACGGACAAAGCGGACCAGATCCGCATCTACAGCGGCAGAAGCTACGAAATGGTCCAGCGGGCTGACGCCGGTACCATCTGCTGCGTCAAGGGTCTGAGCGAAGCAGAAGCCGGCAGCGGACTCGGTTTCGAAGAGAACAGTGAAGAGCCCCTGCTCAGTGCATTCATGGAATATACACTGCTGGTACCGAAGGACGTGGACAGGCTCGCGCTGAGTGAAACCTGCCGGAAACTAGGTGAAGAAGATCCCCGGCTGGAAATCAATATTGACCAGGAAACCGGACGCATTACCGTGCATATCATGGGTGAGATGCAGATGGAAGTACTGCAGAAGCAGATCGAGGACAGGTGCGGTGTCCACGTGGAATTCGGAGCAGGAGAAATCCTCTACCGGGAGACCATTGCGGACACGGTCAAAGGTGCCGGTCACTTCGAACCGCTGCGGCACTACGCTGAAGTCCATGTCAGGCTGACGCCTCTACCCCCCGGATCCGGCATTGAAGTGAACTCTGTCTGTCCTACGGACCGGCTGAACTCTGCGTGGCAGAAGTCCATTATCACTGCGCTGAAAGGCAAGCATCACCGCGGTGTGCTGACCGGCAGTCCTCTGACCGACGTGCGGATTACCCTGACGGACGGGAAAGGATCGCTGCATCATACCGAAGGCGGTGATTTCCGCCAGGCAGCCACAAGAGCCGTACGCCAGGCATTGATGAAGGCAGAGAACGTTCTGCTGGAGCCCTGGTTCCGCTTTACGTTCACCCTGCCGAAGGAAAGCCTGAGCCGGGCGCTCTATGATCTGGAACAGCGCGGCTGCAGCGTACAGGTCAAGGATGCGGATGAAACCGTTGTGCTGGAAGGCAGCGGTCCTGCCGCACAGCTGACGAACTACCAGCAGGAGGCCGTTGCCTGGACCAAGGGCAAGGGCCGTTTCACCGCCGTACCGGACGCCTACATGCCTGCCCACAACAGTGAACGGATCATCGCTGCAAAAGCCTATGATCCGGAGAAGGACCTGCACAATCCGACGGGTTCGGTATTCTGCGCGCACGGTGCTGGCTACTACGTCCCGTGGGATGAAGCAGACGCTCTGATGCATATCCAGGAGAGAAAGGAATCTTCTTTTTCCTCCGTCTACCGCAGTACCGGATACCGGGTGTCGGAGGAAGATCTGAAACACCTTACGGAAGGAGAATCCGGAAGGAACCGCAACGAAAAGAAGCACCTGAAGCCGAGGGAAAAGAAGGAAGAAGAAAAGCCGAAGAAGGTAATCGCTTCGAAGATCCTGCCGGAATGCCTGATCGTGGACGGATACAACATGATCTATGACTGGGATGATCTGAAGGAAGAAGCGAAGCACAATATCTCCGGCGCCCGGGAACATCTGATCGATATCCTGGCCAACTATCAGGCATATACCAAAGTGAAGATGATCATTGTCTTCGACGGCTATCATGTACAGGGCAATACCGGCACCAGGACGGAATACCCCGGACTGACCATTGTATACACCAGGGCGGATCAGACCGCCGACAGCTACATCGAGAAGATCACAAGCGATCTGAAGGGCCAGTACCGCTTCACTGCCGCAACCAGCGACGGACTGATCCAGAACAGTGTCATGGCGCACGGCGGGCTGCGGATGAGTGCCCGGGAGCTGCGTACAAGGATCGGGATGGCGGGCAAAGAAATAGCGGATTTACTGTAATCCGCTTTTTGTAAGTGCTTTCATGAAAATTTTTACAGTAATGATTAATTTTTCTTTTCCCGTTTTCAATTCGTTTTCACAAACCTGTCACAATCTCTGGATTTCATGATAATATTGCACATATCTTTCAAGGAGGGAAATATGAAACTGAAGAGAACTGTGAGTGTCCTGCTTGCAGGCCTGCTCATCGTCGGATGTGGATCCGGCGGCGAGGGAGAGTCCGGTGATTCCGGCAACTCGGTAGTTGTTACGATTGAGTCCGATCTGAACACAATGGACCACCATGTCGCTACAGACGGAACATCATTCATTATGCAGTCCATGTGCATCGGCGGACTGGCTGCGCTCGACTCAGAAGGCCAGCCGATCTATGATCTGGCGGAAAACTGGGAAGTCAGCGAAGACGGTACTGTCTATACGTTCTATATCAGAGACGGTGTCAACTGGTCTAACGGCACACCGCTGACCGCACATGACTTCGTTTACGGCTGGAGACGGCTGAACGATCCGGAACTCGCTTCCGAATATGCATTCATTCTGGAGACCATCGGTGTCAAGAACGCGGCTGCTGCCCATAAGGGAGAAGTACCGCTGGAAGACATGGGTGTTGAAGCAGTGGACGACAAGACATTCGTTGTTACACTGGACCAGCCCTGCGGATTCCTGCTGTCACTGATGTCCTTCCCGTCCTTCTTCCCGCTGAACCAGGAATTCTTCGAGGCTCATGAAGCAACCTATGCCCAGAGCATCGATGATCTGCTCTACTGCGGTCCCTACACATTCACAAAGTGGGAAGAGAACACGGAATATACATTCACCAAGAACCCGGAATACTGGGATGCGGCAAACTGCACGGATGACATGGACGAGGTTGTATTCCGCTTCGTTTCCGAGTCACAGTCCGCTGCGCTGGCCTACCAGCAGGGCGATATCGACGCTGTAAAGCTGTCCGGTGACCTGGTCGATCAGTACAAGGATGATCCTGGCTTCACACAGAGACTGGAAGGCTTTGCCTGGAGAGTTTCCATCAACCAGCAGCAGGAGTCCGGTATCTTCGATAACCTGAACTTCCGCAAGGCGCTGACACTGTCCATCGACCGCGATGTCATCGCGAACGATGTACTGAAGGATGGTTCCGTCGCAGCAGTCGGCTTCATCCCGATGCAGTTCGCGTTCGGACCGGATGGTACAGACTACCGCGATACAGCCGGTGATCTGCTGACATTCGATGTCGAGGCGGCTCAGGCTGCGCTCGAAGAAGCCAAGAAGGAGCTCGGCGTTGACAACTTCTCAATCACCCTGCTCTATGAGACAGACTCTGAAGCGCCCGGCAAGGTCGCAATCAACCTGCAGTCCATGTGGAAGGAGAATCTCGGCATTGAGGTTACTCTGCTTCCGAAGACAAAGAAGGAAAGGCTGCAGATGATGAACAATCTGGACTACGATCTCGGTCTGACACGCTGGGGTCCTGACTACGCTGACCCGCAGACCTACCTGGATCTCTACAAATCCGATATCTCCGGATACAACGGTGCGTACTTCAATGACGAATTCAACGCATTGATGAACAAGGCAGAAACAGGAGAAGACTCCACGGATCTGGAAAAGCGCTGGGCAGATATGGTTGAAGCAGAAAAAATGCTGCTGGATGACGTCGCTATGATTCCTGTCTTCCAGATGGGTTCCGCAATGCTCATCAATCCGAACATCACAGGCATTGAATTCCACAGTGCCGGTGTAGATTCCTACCGTCATATCAAGAGAGTAGACTGATCACGAATCTCTCTGTACTAAAGAGAACAGTGCAATAGAGCGGTGCGTTCCGCTCTATTGCGTTGTTATGAAATACAGAAAGGAAAGAATATGTCCAAATATGTACTGAAGAGAGTGCTGATCAGTATTCTGACGCTTCTGGCCATATTGTTCGTACTGTTCCTGATGCTGGATTATATGCCGGGCTCCCCTTTCAACGACGAAAAGCTGACAGCAGCGCAGAAAGCCCTGCTGTACGCCAAGTACGGACTGGATCAGCCTTTCTTCATCCGCTTCGGGAAATACGTCGGGGCTGTACTCCACGGTGATCTTGGTTTCTCCTACGTTCTGAACAAGAACAAGGCTGTTACCGATATGATCAAGGGACCGCTGGTTGTTTCACTGAAGGTCGGTGCCATGGGTATGCTGCTGGGAACAGCGCTCGGTCTGCTGCTGGGCATTGCTGCAGCGCTGAAGCACAACACCTGGGTTGATACACTGTGTTCTGTTGTATCCATTCTCGGTGTATCCGTGCCATCCTATGTATTCGCCCTTCTGCTGGCCTATTTCGTTGGATTCAAGCTCGGATGGATTCCCATCCTGTACAGTTCCAAAAACGTACTGAGAAGCTTTATCGGACCGATGCTGGCTCTGGCGATGAGCCCGATGGCCAGTGTATCGCGGTTCACCCGTTCCGAAATGATCGATGTACTTGGTTCCGACTACATCCAGCTGGTAGAGTCCAAAGGCGTACGCCAGAACAATGTGATCCTGAAGCATGCACTGAGAAACACACTGATCCCGATCATTACCATCATGGGACCGATCCTGGTCAATCTGCTGACCGG
>JAFOIY010000183.1 GCA_017420505.1 Solobacterium sp.
GAAATGCGTACCCTGACCCGGATGTTCGGACGCCTGAGCTACAACGATCTGGAATCCCTTAAAGCGTATCTGGACAGCCCGCAGAGCGGCATCAGCAGATATGCCACTTCCGTAGAATACGGCTATAACGTAACCCCGCAGATCTTCCGCCTGGACGGCAGGGAAGTGCGCAAGGTCAACCCGGATTCCACGTTCTCGTCCATGGGCTTCAGCATATCAAACATGTTCAGCGTCAGTACCGGAGTCTTCGCCGAAATGCCGCGCAATACAGACCTGTATCTCTCCCAGTACGACATCAAGGCCGGAAGATGGCCGACAGGCAGGGATGAACTGGTCGTCGTACTGACTTCCTACGGATTCATATCCGACCTGGCACTGTATACACTCGGTCTCAAGGATGCCCACGAACTGGATGAAATGCTCAAGGAGTTCTCCCGCGGAGAAGAGATTGTCGTCCCCGGAAAGCCGCAGGCATTTGACTACGAAGATCTGATCGGTCTGGAATTCAAGCTGGTGAGCAGCTGTTCCTACTACCGGTATGATCCGGAGTATAAAGTGTGGCTGGACAAAACGGATGATCCGGACTTCCTCTACGATCTTGTCAGCAAAGGAGAAACCCTGACGATTGTCGGTGTAGTGCAGCCGAAGGAAGGCAACTACAGCAGCGCGCTCTATACCGGCATCAATTATCTGCCGGATCTGCGGGATCATGTCATCAGCCAGTCTACATCCTGTGAAGTCACGAACCTGCAGCTGGCGGATCCGGACACAAACGTAATGACAGGCAATCCGTTCGGTGAGCAGAATGTCAGCCTGGATCTGGGGAATCTTTTTACCGTGAATACAGCCGCGATGGAGAGAGCGTTCTCCTTTGATGCAAGCGCACTGAGCCTGGATACATCAGCGTTCCAGAACATGGATTTCTCCAATGTAGATTTCTCCGATGTCATCGATCCTGCAGACTTTACCGACGCAATGTCGGGCCTTGATCCTTCCAGCCTGCAGAACCTGCTGCTGAAGGTGCGGATTACCGCTACGGTGGAAGATGTACTGGATCTGCTTCAGGAAACAGCCGAATCCTATGTGGAGTACGCTGCCGAGGATCCTTCCACGGACTACGAAAAGCTTCCGGATTCCGTAAGGGAATACATGCAGACCCAGGAGGTCGAGGATATCCTGAATGCGGCGCTGGCTTCGGTATGGAACGAACATGCTCAGGAACTGATCAGCGGTGAGATGCTGCAGAAGCTGCTGAGGGACCTGATCCAGGGCTATCAGCAGTACATGATCGAAAACGGATACAGCGATCCGGAGAATACCGGACAGTATATCGATGACTATCTCGCATCGGACAGCGCACAGGCCATCATGAACGGCTTCATGGCAGAAGTGCAGGAGCACATCGCCGGCATTGCTGTGCCGCAGGAAGTCATCGCCGGACTTGTCAATGACCTGAGCACAGGATACGAGAACTGGGCGGAAGAGAACAGCATGCCCATGCCGTCCAAGTTCCAGGAGTCCTTTGATGAATACATCAACAGTGAAGAAGCCCAGGCAGCACTCATGAAGAAAGTATCGTCCTTCATCGACACCACGGAAGTGGAGAAGGAGATGCAGAAAATGATGGCGTCCATGTCGGCTTCCCTGGCGTCTTCCCTGCAGTCGATGATGGGCAGCGCAATGGAGAAGATCGGCAAAGCCATTGCGGACAACATCCAGAGCGCTATGACCCGGACGATGGAAAGCATGTCCTCCCAGATGAGCAATGCATTCCATTTCAACGCGGATGCCTTCCGGGACGCAATCCGGCTGAATCTCGATGAAAACCAGCTGACGAATCTGCTCACCTCCATGATGGGTACGGAACAGGATTCCTATGCCGGCAACCTGGTTAAGCTCGGATACGCCGACATACTCGTACCGGATATGATCACGATCTATCCGCGGGATTTTGATTCCAAGGAACAGATCATCAAGATCCTGAATGACTACAATACACTGATGGCGGATACAGAGCAGGACGATAAAGTCATTACGTTCACGGATATCTCCGCTGCCCTGACCTCCGCTGTTACGGATATCGTCAACACCATCAGCTATGTTCTGATCGCGTTTGTCAGCATATCCCTCATTGTTTCCTCGATCATGATCGGTGTCATCACCTACATCAGTGTTCTCGAAAGGCGCAAGGAGATCGGTATCCTGCGGGCCATGGGTGCTTCGAAACGGAACATTTCCCAGGTCTTCAACGCGGAGACCTTCATCATCGGTCTTCTTTCCGGTACATTCGGCGTTACAGCAGCCGTCCTGTCTCTGATTCCGATCAATCACATCGTACATGTAGTGACGGATCATCCCGAAGTCAACGGCTTCCTGCCGCTGTCTACCGCGATTGTACTGGTCATGCTGAGTGTTATACTTACATTGATCGGCGGAATCATTCCTTCCCGCCAGGCAGCGAAGAGCGACCCTGTCGCAGCGCTGCGCTCCGAATAAAGGTCTGTCTATGATTGAACTTGATACAAGCAGTCTCGGTTGTGTATTCACCCGCAACAAAACAACCTGTCTTGCCCAGATTCCGATCCTGAACCGGCTGCCGGACAATCTGCAGCGCAGTCTGGAGAGGAAAGTATCCCACTTTGTCTACAAGCAGGGCAGCTTCATCTTCCGTACCGGGGATCCGGTCCGTTCCATTGTTATTGTCCTCAAGGGGAATGTCCGCCTTGTCCAGCAGGAAGAAGACGGGGAAGAGCACATCATTGAGCTGGTCAAGGACGGCTCGGCCATCTGGCGCACCATGTTCCTGGAGAACGGAACCTATCCCTATACAGCAGAATGCCTGACGGATGTCGCAGTGGCTGTTGTACGCCGGCAGGACCTGGTGGAGGTCATTGCCCAGTTTCCGGAAGAAGCGACCGAGCTTCTGCTGGAACTGAGCACAGAACTGCTCAGCGCCAATGAAAAGTCCGTACTGCTGTCCGTGAAGAATCCCTACCAGCGTCTGGCAGGCTTCCTGCTGGACCAGGACCGGAAGGAATGCGGACCGGAGATCCGCCTCAAGCTGGATGATATCTCTGCCAGCATCGATCTGCGGCCGGAGACGATCAGCCGAAATATCTCCCGCATGGAGAAGGAAGGGCTCATCAAGCGTACCGGACAGGGCAGGATCAAGGTTGTGGACCGTACAGGGCTGGAAAAAGCCTGGCGCAGTGAAGAATAAGAACAGATCAATGATCTGTTTTTTTCTGCAGTCATTTGCCATAATGATAAAAAAGGGAGAAAGCAGTATGAAGGATATTTACTACAACTACTCCGGACTGGAGCACGGAAGCTGCAGCACCATGATCGTCGGAAAGAACGCCTCTACGACCGGCAAGGTCATCATGGGCCATAACGAAGACGATACAGACTGTGTCGTGCAGGCGCACCTCGTACCCCGCATCAAGCACAAAGCAGGGGAGATGATCACCTTTGAAGACGGAAAGGCCATCATCCCTCAGGTGGAAGAGACACTGGCCTACTACTGGTCGGAAGTCAAATGCGACGGCGGCATCTCGTTCGCGGACGGATATGTGAATGAATGCGGCGTTGCGATCGTATCCAATGCCTGCCGCCCCAGCAAGGACGCAACCGGAAAGAAGACAGACAACCGGGAAGCCTACGGACTCGGCTATGCTCTGCGCAGACTGGCAGCCGAGCGTGCGCATACCGCCAGAGAAGGCGTAGAGGTCATGGCAAAGCTCGTAGAAGAGTTCGGCTATTTCTCCTCCCGTACCTATCACATTGCGGACAAGAATGAAGCCTGGACAGTATCAGTACCTAAGGGATTCCGCCTCGTCGCCAGACGTGTACAGGATGATGAAGTCTACTACATTCCCAACCACTACATCATCCACGAAGTACCGATGGATGATCCGGACAACTACTATGCTTCCCCGGACCTGATCACATTTGCCATCGAACAGGGATGGTACACACCGGCGAAGGAAGGCGACTACAGTGACTTCGACTTTGCCAAGGCTTATCAGGACAACTATGAGACCATGCCAACAGCCAACATCAACCGGGCATCCATCGCCTGGAAGATGATCGCCGGTCTGGAACCGGAAGGACTGGATCTCAAGATCACGGCTCTGAAAGCACCGCGCAGATTCAGTCCGGATGATGTCAAGGCTGTACTGCGTTCCCATGGCGAAGGCATGTGGGTGGACCGTACAGAAGGCGGTACAGCCAACCCGCACAGAGGCTTCAATGACCTCCTCTGCATCTGCAACAATATGACCGTAGAGAGTACCGTGTTCGTATTCAATGAGGACATCAACCTGCTGAAGATGTTCAAAGCCACACCGAAGCCCTGCCTCTCACCGTATGTACCCTGGTATCCGGTCGCACTGAAGGAGATCCCCGACGGCTATGCCTGGAATACCGCCAAGGAAGCACAGCCTTCCCACTTCCGCTGGGATGAAGAAGAGTATGAGTTCGATCCTTCCAAAGCATGGTGGGCTTTCAAGAATGTACAGTTCCTGACGGACTTCAACTACCGGGTGACCCACAAACCGATCCGGGAATGCATCGATGCGATCGAAGCCAAGTGGGCGAAGGAAGCGGATGCCGTTGAGAGTGCGTACAAAGCACTTGCGGCAGTGGATCCCGAAGCGGCTGCGGTCTACCTCAGCGACTATACGAAAGCACAGGCGCAGGAAGCGCTCAAATGGGCCCGCAGGACTGTCGGCAAACTGTACCTGGACCGCTACCACGAAGACAAATACGACTGATGGAGAATCCGGTGGAAACACCGGGTTTTTCTTCGGGCAAAACGCTATAATGAGGATATGAACAAGAAAGGCTATGTAGCCGGAATCGGTGCGGCCAACATCGATATCTACGGCAGAAGCGATGTACCGATCCGTCAGGGGATGGATCATCCGGCAGAGATCTTTACCGGAGCGGGCGGTGTTACCCGCAACATCATGGACAATCTGGCAAGGCTGGATATTCCGGTGCGCTTTATGACGGTCTTCGGTGACGATATCTACGGAGAAATGCTCAGGAAGAGCTGCATTGAGAGGAAGATCGACATCTCTGCCGCAAAGACGGTACCCGGTGCAGCGACCGGCATCTTCATGCAGGTGCAGAACGAAAACAACGATATGTACATTGCCCTGTGCGATATGCGGATCATGGAGCATATCAATACAGATTACCTGAAGGAACGGAAGGACCTGCTGGAAGGGGCGAAGGCGATTGTTGTGGATCCTTCCCTGACGGAGGAATGCCTGGACTACCTGGTGGAAAAGTACGGGCAGAAGATCTTTGTGGATCCGGTGTCGGACATCTATGCAGGGAAGATCCGGCCGTATGCGGGACGGATCTGTGCACTGAAGCCGAACCGGACCGAACTGTCCGTGCTCAGCAGCATTGAGGTGAACGATGA
>JAFOIY010000184.1 GCA_017420505.1 Solobacterium sp.
GTGGATGATCCTTCGAAGTCACATAACCGCAGTACTCTGCAGATGACCCGGAAGATCAAGCAGTTCCGGGACTGGCTGATGGTGGAGCCGCGCTTTGCGGTGAAGTACTACAGTGGGATCGGCGATGGCATTGCAGTGGCGAAGGTCGTCCGGGGATGGCCGGGATACGGAAAACAGTAGAAGAACCCGGAGAGCGTCGCTCCCGGGTTTTGTGATCGGAAAAACATAAACACTATACGGGCAGGGGAAGGGATTCAAAGACAGCCGTACCGATGAGCTTCAGGATTGTTTTCGGCAGGACGATGACATACAGCAGGGTCATATATTATGATAGGTCTTGCATTTATTGGCGGAGGTGCCCGAAAATGAGTGGAAAAACAAAGGATGGCTGGTTGAAGGAAAGCGCATTTATTTACTGTGCTGTCTATACGATTGTGACGGTACTGAACAGTGTGCTGTATCTTGCGCAGGGATACAGGAATGATCCGAGCGGCAACTGGCATGAACTGACACGTGCGGTCATTGTTCTGATCGGTGTTGCGGCCTATGAGATGGCAAACCGGCTTCCGGTGAAGAACGTTCTGCTGCGGTCCGTACTGATCTATGTGCCGACAATGGGACTGGCTTTCGGGTTTGTGTGGCTGAACCAGTTCATTGAGCCTTTGGCCGAGAGCGCGTACAGGGATATTTTCATCAACTATACAGGGCTGTTCATCGTTGTCAGTGCAATGGCTATGATAGGTTCTCATATCAGGAAGAAAAAGAACCCGGATCAGCCGGTTGATCAATCCTGATGTTCGTAACAGGAGAAGCAAAGCAGAAAGGAATGGATTGGTGAGCGTTCTGACTGCCCGGAATATCTGCTCAAGGTCCGGGAAGCGCTGCAGAGAGGTGGTACCATGCGTATCGATATCACACTGAAGATTACACCCGGAATGATCAGGGATGCCCAGGGCAATGAAAGGAAAGCCCTGTCCGGCCATCTCGGCACGCATTTCGATGTGATGGACAAGGAGTTCCCGCTGGACTTTACCGAACGGGAGGGAATTGTATTCGATGTCTCCGGAGTATCCGGCAGGGATATAGATACCGGTGATATTGATCTGGATCAGGTCAGAGCCGGTATGTTTGCGACCTTCTGCACCGGTTTTCAGGAAAAGGAAGACTATGGCAGCAGGAAGTACTTTACAGAGCACCCGCAGCTTTCCGATGATCTGATCGATGCATTGCTGGACCGCGGTGTTTCCCTGATCGGAGTGGACTGTGCCGGAGTACGCCGTGGAAAGGAACATACTCCGAAAGACCAGTACTGTGCAGACCGGGGTGTGTTCATCATCGAGAACCTGTGCAATCTGAAAGCGGTCCTAGAGGCAGGGGGAAAGTGCCGTATGCATACGTATCCCATGAGCTACGCGGAGATGAGCGGTCTGCCCTGCCGGGTGATTGCTGAAGTGCAGGCGGGTGAATACCTGGCTGCAGGAAAGAAAGAACACGGCATTCATGATGATACGGAAACCATAATCAAGAACGCAGAAGAATACATCGATACGTTATTCCGCGGCAATTCGGACGGGCACGATGCAGCCCACTCGCTCAGAGTGTATACGAATGCTCTGAAGATTGCCGAGGCGTATCCGGACAGTGATCGGTTTGTGGTTTCACTGGCGGCTTTGCTGCATGACGCAGACGACCATAAACTGTTCCGCACGCAGAACAACGCAAATGCACGGAGCTTTCTGCAGGAGCAGAATGTGGATGCTGAACACATTGAGCAGATCTGTGAAGCCATCAATTCGGTATCCTTCAGCAAGAACCGCGGCAGACGACCCGGTACCATTGAGGCAGCGATCGTTCAGGACGCAGACCGGCTGGATGCCATCGGGGCAATCGGCATTGCCAGAACCTTTGCGTTCGGTGGACGGAACGGCAGGTCACTGGAGGATACACTGCAGCACTTCTATGAAAAACTGCTGCTTCTGAAAGACGAAATGAACACGGAAGAAGCCAGGCGGATTGCGGAGATGCGCCATTCGTTCATGGAAGACTACCTGAAGGAGTTCTATCAGGAAACAACTGGTTAGATTCGTGCGGGGCAAATACCGTATGATAAAGGCAGAAGCACACAGTACAATGACCGACCGGAAGGAGGAACAGGATCATGGGCACCAACCGCTTTATGGAACTCGTGGAAAGAGAAAAAGGATTCGAATTCTATCAGGCTTTCCGCGATGAGGTTGACTGGATCATCGGCGGCAAAGGGGATACATACTGGTTTGTGATCATGCAGGACCAGTCCGTTAAGGAAACATACATCGGAACAGTCAAGGATGGTGTATGGACCGACCGTTTGATCAAGGGAAAAGGAAAGAAGAAAACCGTCAAGGATATGCCCGCGGGCAGTACCATCAAACGTGCAGAGGAAAGGGCATATTTCATGCAGGATGCGGAGTGGGTAAAGGACAGGAAGCCCAGACTGATCAAGGATGCCCACCCTCATTATCACTTTGTATACGGCATCGGTGATAAAGCACTGGATGTATCGGAAGCCTACGGGGTAAGCATCGGGTACTCGGATCTCAGTGATGCTCCGGCAGGTTTTCATCTGAGGTATCTTTATACAGGCGAAGAAGTAAAGAGCCCGGAGTGATCCGGATCGGGAAAGGCAATGAAGTGACAGATCTGCAAGGAGAAATCAAATGATAGTACTGAACGTTACCTACAAATGCAAGCCGGGAATGAGAGAAGCGTTTCTGGACAGGATCAGAACAGAGGGCATCGATATCGCAAGCCGTGCAGAGAGCGGCAACTTCCGGTATGAATACTTCCTGCCTGTTGATGGCGATGATATTCTGCTGCTGATGGAAAAATGGCGGGATGCTGAAGCGCTTGCCAAGCATACGAGGCAGCCGCACTTTGCCAGGCTGAGCAGTCTGAAGGATGACTACATAGACGATACAGAAGTCGACCGGTTTGAAACCAATGACTGAAAAGCGATGGTTTACGCAGGTTCATTATGAACCGGGACCATTGCAGCGGGCATCACTCAATGACCCGCTTTTTTCTGTTATGTGTTTTTCCGGTAGTAGAAAAATGGCACAATAGGAGTAGAGAGGAATCCTATGCTGAAATGGCTGGAAACAGCTTCCGGGAACGGAACCACAGGGATGATCTGCCTGCAGAAGAGTGGGAACCGTAAGGCTATGAGGATAAAGATGACTGGCTGGATGAAAGCCGGCTGAATCCTGAAAGGAGACAATTCATGGTAAAGGAAAAAGAGTTTGAAATTGAAAACGATGTTCTGATCAAATACAACGGAAGAGGAGGCGATGTGGTCATCCCGTACGGCGTCACAGAGATCGGAGCCGGAGCTTTTCAGTTTGCCAGGATCACAGGCGCAGCGATTCCGGATACTGTGAAGACCATCGGTCCAATGGCATTCAGTGTCTGTACAGAGCTTACGAGCATTGCGATTCCGGACAGTGTGGAGCGAATAGGAGCGGAAGCGTTCCGGAACTGTTACAGCCTCAGGAATGTCACAATCCGCAAGGGAGTAAAGACCATCGAAGACCAGGCATTCAGAACCTGTGAGAGCCTGGTGCAGATCACGATTCCGGAGAGTGTGGAAGAGATCGGATTCATGGCATTTGCCGAGTGTGATTCATTGCGGACCATTACAGTAGAAAACAAGAACCTGAAGATAGACAGACGGGTTTTCGGTGCCCGGATGCCGGAAGGGCTGATCATTGAGTGAGCGGTGAACAGGCTATTGATACAATATTCTGCAGGTCAGCACGAACGTCATTGCGGCATGAGGAATCGGATCCTGTGCTGTACGCAGGATGGAGTGTCATGGGAGTGAAAAAACAGGGAGATTTGCCTTTACAGCGGGATATTGATAGAATGGTAACCGCATCGGAGGACAGTGTGCCGTAGCACAGGGGATCGTAAACTGAATGGTTTGCAGGCCGCCTGTCAGATAAGATGTCGGGTGAGCCCGGTAAGATGTTTTTGCATCGCCGGGTTTTA
>JAFOIY010000185.1 GCA_017420505.1 Solobacterium sp.
GAAGAGAGCCCTGTTTATTCATGCAGCAGAGTGCTATAATACAGATAACAGGAAAGCAATGACGGATCATGGAGAGAATAGCGCTGCCAGGCAGGTGTTTTCTTCATAAATCCGTGATATAGATCAGGAGGTAATCATATGCGTTTTGAAATCATTGGCAGAAACATTACCGTCACCGACACAATGCGGGAAAAGATCGAGAAAAAGCTGAGCATTCTCGAGAAGTACCTGATCATTGACGGTGAAACCCACGCCAGGGTCGTGACCAAGGTTCATCCTACGAGCCAGAAGATCGAGGTGACGATTCCGACCAAAGTAGGTGTGCTGCGTACAGAGGTGGAGAACGATGATCTGTATGCAGCGATTGATCTCGCAGTCGACAAGCTGGAGGACCAGATCCGCCGGCAGAAGACCAGGCTGAGCCGCCGGCACCGGGATTCCCTTGCGGAAGCCTTCTACGCTGAGCAGGAAGAGGAAGAGGAGGATATTCCGGTCAGGACAAAGACGATCATGGTCGATGAAATGGATCTTGATGAAGCGATCATGCAGATGGAACTGTCCGACCATGACTTCTATCTCTTCCGGGATGAGGAATCGGGAAGGATTTCGGTGGTCTACCGCCGCGGCAGAGCCGGATACGGACTGATCGAAACAGCTGAATAGAGCAACTGCCTGCATTGGCAGGCATCGGAAGGATCCGGTACATATCGGATCCTTTTTCATACTCTGACAAACCGTATCCGGCGTGTTACAGTGTAGATGAATACAGAGGTGGAATATGATCGTAAAAGCAATTATGGTACCGCATCCGCCGATTGCGCTGCCGGAAGTAGGGCACGGGGAGGAAGCAGGCATGCAGGCTACCCTGGACGCGTACGCTGAAACCGCAAAGCAGATCGCGCAGGCAAAGCCGGATACGGTTATTGTCCTGTCACCGCACGCTCTGATGTACCGGGACTGGTTCAATGTTTCCGGCGGGAAGGAAGCGTACGGTGATATGGGTGGCTTCGGTGCACCGGCAGCGGCATTCGAGAAGGAGTACGATGAAGAATTCACCCAGACCCTGAGTGAACGTCTGTATGAAGCGGGCTTTCCCGGCGGGACGGAATACGACAGGGAGAAGCAGCTGGATCACGGTACGATGGTGCCGCTGTACTTTCTGGACAAACAGTACCGGGACTACCGCCTGGTCAGGATCGGTCTGAGCGGTCTGCCGCTGGCCATGCACTATGAGCTCGGCATGTATATCGCTGAGACGGTGGAGAAGCTGGGCAGAAGAGCAGCGGTCATCGGCAGCGGAGATCTTGCCCACTGCCAGAAGGAGGAAGGTCCGTACGGCTACCGTCCGGAAGGACCGGCCTATGATGAACGGATCATGAAGACCATGGGCAGTGCGGATTTCGGCGAACTGTTCTCCTATGCACCGGACTTTCTGGAAAAGGCAATGGAGTGCGGACACCGTTCGTTTGCCATCATGGCCGGCATCCTGGACGGTCTGGCCGTACAGGCGCAGGTCCTGTCCCACGAAGCGCCGTTCGGTGTTGGCTACGGCATCGTATCCTACGATATTCTCGGACGGGATGAGAACCGGCACTTCCTGGCACAGTATGAACAGGAAGAGAAGGAGCGGATCCGCAGGATCAAGGAGAACGGAGATGCGTATGTCCGGCTGGCCTACCGGGCTGTGGAGCATGCTGTATTGACCGGGCATCCGCTGGCTCTGCCGGAAGGACTGCCGGAAGAAATGCTGAAGAACAGAGCCGGAGCGTTCGTGTCCATCCATAAGCAGGGTGAACTGCGCGGCTGCATCGGAACGATCGCACCGGTGCAGAACAGCCTCGCGGAAGAAATCATCGAGAACGGAGCGAGCGCCTGCAGCAGGGATCCACGCTTTGATCCGGTTGCGGAAGAGGAACTGGACTGGCTGGAGATCAGTGTGGACGTACTCGGTGAGCCGGAAGTGATCCAGGATGCATCGCAGCTGGATGTCAGGAAGTACGGTGTTATCTGCACCTGCCGAGGCAGGAAGGGACTGCTTCTGCCGGATCTCGACGGTGTGGATACGGTGGAGCAGCAGATTTCCATTGCCTGTTCCAAGGGAAGAATCGACCCGGATGATGAAGATCTGGTGCTCGAACGTTTCGAGGTGGTGCGCCATGCCTGAGATCATCTGCGACGTCTGTCCGCATCATTGCCGTCTGAAGGAAGGACAGACCGGTTTCTGCCATGCCAGAAAAAACATCGAAGGCAGGAATGTCTGTATCAACTACGGCCGGATTACGTCCATCAATGTCGATCCGATCGAGAAGAAGCCCTTGGTCCGCTTCTGCCCGGGTTCCTGGATTCTTTCCATCGGCAGCTTCGGCTGCAGCATGGCCTGTTCCTTCTGCCAGAACCATGAGATTTCCATGCACGGGGAGGAAACCATTTCCTATCATGTATCCCCTGAAGATCTGGTGGAACTCTCCCTGAAGCATCCCGAAAGCATCGGGATCGCGTTCACCTACAATGAACCGCTCATCGGCTGGGAATTCGTCCGGGATACAGCAAAGCTGCTCAAGCAGAACGGGCAGAAGAGCGTGCTTGTAACCAACGGATGCGTGGAGGAGCACATTCTCAAGGAACTACTGCCGTACCTGGACGCAATGAACATTGACCTGAAGGGGGATGAAGCGTACTACAGGGAACTGGGCGGAGACTGTGAAACGGTGAAGAATACGATCCGGCTGGCTTCTTCGGCCTGCCACATTGAGGTTACAGTACTGCTTGTACCCGGCAAGAATGACAATGAAGCGTTCATCCGCAGGGAAGCAGACTGGCTGGCACAGCTGGATCCTGTACCTGTACTGCACCTCAGCCGCTATTTTCCGGCATACCGCTGCACCATTCCGCCGACGGATGTCAGTGTCATGAAGCAGCTGAAGCGCATAGCAGAGGAATACCTGCCGGATGTGTGGCTGGGCAACGTCTGGGAATAAAAAAGCCTGCACAGCAGGCATGGAAGGGTCCTTCAGGGATCCTTTTTCTATCTCATCAATGTCAGCTGAAGCAGGAAGTAGATGATCGTCATCGCGCTCAGGCCCGGCATGAAGGAATTGCTCTGGTTGTAGAGGTAGGAGAGAATCCAAACCAGTACAACGTTGTACAGCAGTGTCGGAAGCAGTACAGAGAGCTGCGGCAGGAAGATCAGGGTGTAGACCGTACCGAACAGAATGCCGGACAGCAGGATGATCTGCAGTTCGTTGGAACGTACCTTCAGATGATCCGTCAGGCACTTGAAGCCGATGTTCACAATGCTGCTCTGCAGGAAACTGTAGGCAGCCAGAATGGCCGGCAGGGCGAACAGGTCGTCCTTCATGACAGCTCTGTCAGGAAGGGGAATACTGCCGTGGATCCAACGGATATTGATGATCATCCAGCCCCCGATCAGGAACAGACCGAGCGCACCGTAGATCAGGAAATCCCCCTTGTTGGCCTTCGCACGGTTGTAGTGGATGCCGAACAGGTTCCAGTCATACATGATGAGCAGACCGCCCATTACATTGAGGGCGAACATCCAGGCTATGGTCGTATCCTGGATCAGGTGCTCGACCAGCATCGCCAGCGGACGCAGAAGAAAAATCATCAGCATCGACAGGATGATTCTTTTGTTTGACAGCCTTGAAATGTAATACTCCGTCACTTTTTTCTCCTGAAAGAGGGGTCTTTCCGTGCTTTCTGCAAATATCATAAGTGAAGGAACAATTCATTGCAAACTTTTAGATATCAATTTCTACGGAAAGATTGCGCGTGTTCAGGAACGGTATTCTTCGGTTTTTGAATTGTCCGTACAACAAATAGGAGGAGAAAAACTATGAAAGCTTACGAAATCTGCAAGGACGATCCCGCTGCTGCAGCGGCGCTGGTAAACGCTGGAGGAGAGACATACCGTTCCGTGAAGACGCAGACACAGATCTATGAAGAGATGGGAACCATTGACCGCAACCGTCAGGACTATGAGGACAAGATGGAATTCCTGAAGAAGATGGAGAAAGGCCTGTCCTACTGTTCACCGGACGCACAGATCATTCTGAGGAATGAAGTGTTCCGTAAACCGGAGCCGAAATGGTACCGGCGCTACTACACAACCACGACATACTACCGTCACAGGCATACAGCGTACCTGGAATTCCTGCGTTGTTTAGACATCTGAAAGATGGTAAACTGAACCAAGGAAAGAACTCCCGGTATAGGACCTATACAGGATCAAGGTAGAAGTTATGTTGAAAGGAATACCCGCATCACAGGGCATAGCGGTCGGGAAGGTCAGAAAGATCGAGCCTCCCGTTCTGCGCATCATCAGAACAACGGCCGACCCCGATACAGAACTGCAGCGTTTCCGGAAGGCTTCCGGAGAAACGGTCAATGATATAGAGAAGATCCGCCGTCTGGCATCCGACAGGCTTTCACCGAAGGAACTGGCGATTTTCGAGATGCATCTGCTGCTGATCAGGGATGCGTCATTTGTCAACGGCGTGGAAGATATTATCCGCAATGAGCATATCAATGCAGAAGCTGCTGTTCAGGAAGTATCCGGAAGGATGATCCATGAGTTCGAGACCATGGATGATACGTATTTCCAGGAAAGGGCTGCCGATGTCAAGGATGTAACATTCCGCCTGCTCTGCCATCTGGCAGACAGAGCGCTGCCCGATGTGAAGCTGATCGATGAACCGGTGATCATCGTCGCCAAGGACCTGAGCCCTTCGGACACAGGTTCCCTGGACCGCCGCTTTGTGCTCGGTTTTGCTACAGAGCTGGGCGGCCGGACGAGTCATACAGCAATCATGGCGAGGTCAATGGAGATCCCTGCGCTGGTCGGTGTGAAGGACCTGATGAATACCGTCAAGGACGGTGATCAGGTCATTCTCGATGCAGTTACAGGTACATTGATCGCGGATCCTTCGGCAGAGCAGAGTGCTGCCTACAGTGTCTACGCGGATGCCTGGCGGGGAGAAAGAGAATCCCTGAAAGTACTGAAGCAGGAAGAAAGCGTCACCAGAGACGGGCATCACGTGGAAATCTGCGGCAACATCGGTTCTCCAGACGATACCGGAAGCATTATAGCGAACGGAGCAGACGGTATAGGGCTGTTCCGTTCGGAATTCCTTTATATGCGCAATGAGACCGGATTCCCCGATGAAAACACACAGTACGAAGCCTACCGCTCGGTACTGGAGAGGATGGAGGACCGGCGCGTTGTCATCCGTACGCTGGACATCGGCGGCGACAAGCAGCTGGCCTATCACAGCTTCGAACGGGAAATGAATCCGTTCCTCGGAGCCCGTGCCATGCGTTTCTGCCTGGCGCACGAAGATGTACTGCGTACCCAGTTCCGTGCCCTGATCCGTGCTTCCGCGCACGGAAAACTGGCTGTTCTCTTCCCGATGATCGCCACGACGACGGAATTCCGCCGGGCAAAGGAGATCTGGCTGGAAGAGCGTGAAAAGCTGAAGCAGGCAGAGATCCCGATGGCGGATTCCACAGAGATCGGTGTCATGATCGAAATACCGGCAGCGGCTGTCATAGCAGACCAGCTGGCGGAGGAAGCGGATTTCTTCTCCATCGGTACGAATGACCTGATCCAGTACGTCATGGCTGCGGACCGGACGAACGATAAGGTTGCCTATCTGTACGAACCTTTCAACCCGGCCGTGCTCCGGATGATCCGGATGACGATCGAGGGTGCGCACAAGCACGGACGCAGATGCGCCATGTGCGGTGAAATGGCCAGTGATGAACTGGCAATCCCTGTCCTGCTGGGACTGGGGCTCGATGAATTCTCCATGAGTGCCGGATCCGTGCTCCAGGCAAGGAAGCAGATCCGTTCCCTGGACTACAGTGAAACGGTTCCGCTTGCCCGTAAGGTAATGGAGCTCAGTTCGCAGGAAGAAGTCATAGCCTGCATCAAGGAATACATGCTGAAATGAAGAAGATACTGTTTATTTCCAGTACAGGCGGTCATCTGACGGAGCTTCTGCAGCTGAAGGAAATGTTCCCGCAGTATGACTATCATCTGATCACAGAGAACACAGAAGCCAATCAATGGCTGAAGGATGTATACGGAGAGGACCGGGTGGACTATCTGGTATACGGCACAAAGTCGCACCTGTTTTCCTATCTCTTCAAATTCACCTGGAACTGCCTGAAATCATTGATTCTGTACTACCGGCTGAAACCGGATTATGTCATCACGACCGGCACGCATACCGCCGTGCCGATGTGCCGGATCATGCACAGGCACGGTAAGAAAGTCATCTGGATCGAAACCTTTGCGAATACGACGACACCAACCAGAGCGGGGGAGATGATCTATCCGATCGCCGATCTGTTCCTGGTGCAGTGGGAGAGCATGCTGGAGGTCTATCCGGAAGCGGTATACAAGGGGTGGCTGTTCTGATGATACTGGTAAGTCTCGGTACAAACGATAAAAGCTTTGAACGGCTGCTGAAGGCTGTGGAAAAAGCCATGGAAGACGGTACGATCACAGACAGAGTCGTGGTGCAGGCAGGATTCACGGACTATCACAGTGAGCGCATGGAGGTCTTCTCCAGCATTCCGGGGGAACAGTTCGAAAAGCTGATGGATGAAGCGGATCTCATCATCACCCACGGCGGTGCAGGAACGATCATGACCGCCCTGAAGAAGGGCAAGCGCATTCTCGGAGCTGCCCGGCTGGCAAAGTATCATGAGCACGTCAATGATCACCAGATCCAGCTGCTGACGGCATTTGAGGAAAAGGGCTATCTGATCTACATGCACGATCTGGAGAAGCTCCCGGAATATATCAGAAAAGCCGGGGATTTCACACCCCAGCCTTTCCGCAGCAACACATCTGTTATTGTGGATTATCTGAATGAATGGATTGAAGAGAACTGAACGGTTCTCTTTTTCAATTGCGGGAAGGAACGTAGAATTCCTGCAGATCATCCAGCCGCACCATGCCCATCGTTCTTCCGAAGACGCAGCCACAGTCAATGTGCAGCGATCTGCTCTCTTCGCGCCGGATGATCCTGCCTTCATATTCATCACCGTAGATGAAGGTAGGCATATGCCCGGTGACGAGCCACCTGTCCGGCCAGGGATTGTCATCCAGCCCGATCCGGCTCCACATGAGCTCTTCCGGCGGTATTTCCGCCGGCTGTACACCACGCCGGCAATGCTCATCCGTACCGGCATGGCAGAGAAGGAATTTCCGTCCGCCGGCCTGCAGCTCCTTGTAGTAGACCCGATTGCTCAGAAAGGCGTAGATGTCATAGCACTCCGGCAGAGTCAGCTCAAGGAAACGGTCCATCGTGGTCAGACCGCCGTTCAGATGAACCCAGCGGAACAGATCATCGTCCATCTGCAGATACCCCGGTGTCTGTATTTCCCTGATCAGGTCGGGGATGCGGCGGAAGAACATATCATCATGGTTTCCGTACAGAAAGTGCATCCGTGGATCATCCATGATCATCCGCAGTACACCGATCGGATCCGGTCCACGGTCCACGGCATCCCCGATGACATACAGTTCATCGTATTCAGAAAACGATACAGCATTGAGCAGTTCCTTGAACTCCGCACTGCATCCGTGGATATCGCTGATTGCATAGACCGCCATTGACAAAACTCCGTTTCTGCGCAGGCACTTTATTTTACAGGGCCGCTTTGATATAATACCGTAGTAATTCAAAAGGTGGTAGATCATTTATGGGAAGAGCACATGAAGTACGTGCCGCGTCCATGGCAAAGACAGCGGCCAAGAAATCCAAGCTATACTCTCGGTTCGGCAAAGAACTTTACATTGCGGCAAAGTCCGGTGTGCCTGACCCCGATATGAACCTGGCACTGCGGCGCAAGATCCAGGAAGCGAAGTCCAACCAGGTGCCTGCGGATGTCATCAAGAGAGCGATCGACAAGGCAAAGGGCGGCAGTGATGAGAACCATATCGAGTGCCGGTATGAGGGATTCGGTCCGGGTGC
>JAFOIY010000186.1 GCA_017420505.1 Solobacterium sp.
CAGGGAAGTACGACACTGGAGGAGCTCCTGCTGGACGGAAAGCTGGATCTTGCGCTTGCGGTGTCCGAACCGGCCAACCCGCTGATCCGCTATGACCTGATCGAATCAGAAACGATCGGTGTTCTTGCCGGAAGGGATTCTGCGCTGGCAAAGAACCACGCAAAAGACACGGTCACTGCAGCGGATCTTCAGAATGAAACATTCGTCAATCTCCGCCACGGTCACAGTGTCCGTGTCATCCAGGACAAGCTGTTCCATGAATCCGGCATCTCCCCGAAGATCCTGCTCGAAACCGATTCATTCGAGCTCTGCAAGAGGATTGCCCTGGAAACCGGCACCTGCATGATCAGCTCGGATATTTTCGTCGACGACTATGCCCGCAGCCGCGGTGTATTCTTTCCGATCGAGAACTATGAAAACCACCGGCACTTCTACGCCTGCAGCATGGCTTCCAAATCCCTGCCCGGATATGCCCGCGATCTGATCGATATCTGCCGCAAAGTGATCCAGCAGATCAAGAACGGAGGATATACGGAATGAACTTCACGGTTTCCCGGGTCCGTCCTGATGATACGAAAACCATGGAAAGCGTCTATCGTCTCCTGAACAGCCAGGGGCTGCGTTTTGATGGTTCTGCGGAAGAGACCTGGGTCATCCTGGATGAGGACAGGAACACCGCCGCAACCGGCAGTATCTGCGGGAATACGCTCCGGTGCATTGCCGTAAGCAGCGGGTACACCGGGGAAGGTCTGACCAATATCCTGATGACCCGGCTGATGGAGGAGCAGTACAGCCGGGGCAATACACACGTGTTCCTGTATACCAAACCGTCGTCTGCCCGCTACTTCGGTGATCTGGGATTCCATGAAATCGTACGCTCCGGAGAGATCGTCTTCATGGAGAACAAACGCAGCGGCTTCCGTTCCTACCTGCAGAAACTGCGTGCTTTCCGCACAGAAGGCCCTTCAGCAGCCATCGTAATGAACGCCAATCCCTTCACACTCGGCCACCGGTATCTTGTGGAAACCGCCGCAGAGCAGTACAGCACCGTCCATCTGTTCATCGTGAGTGAAGACCGGAGCCTGATTCCCTTTGAAATCCGGAAGAAGCTGGTCATTGCAGGAACTGCCCATCTTAAGAATGTCATCTGCCATGATTCAGGTTCCTATATCATCAGTTCAGCCACCTTCCCTTCCTATTTCCAGAAGGATGAAGACGCTGTCATCCGCTCCCACGCCGCTGTGGATCTGGCTGTATTCGTAAAGATCGCAGAAGCCATCGGCATCACTGCCCGCTTCGTCGGAGACGAACCCGGCAGCCGCACAACCGCTGTATACAATGAAATAATGAAACAGGAACTGCCGGAGCACGGGATCGAATGCATCGTTCTTCCCCGCCGGGAAAACAGCTACGGCATCATCAGCGCTTCTACAGTGCGTTCCCTGATCAAGGAAGGAAATACAGCTGTCCTCAGCGACTATCTGCCGCAGACGACCCTCAGCTGGCTGATGAGCGAAGAAGCAGTGCCGATCATTGAGAACATCCGCTCAGCGGACAGCGTCATACACGAATAGCAGCCGGAACAAACAGGAGACCATTCAGATAAAAGGACGGATCATATCCGTCCTTTTTCTGTGTCCTCTGCGATGGCTTCCGCCAGATCCATGCCCATCTTTTCCTCGAAGTATTTCTTCAGTGCCAGGTTCGTATCCCATTTATGCCGGTCATATGCACCGTAGCGTTTCTTCACATCATTCATTCTGTCCATGATATCCATAACGCCTTCGGTGCCGGCGATTGCATCACAGAGCTGGATCAGTCTGTCGTAATCGTCATACTCTGCCTTTTCCAGCCCGGAAACAATGCACGCTGTCTCTTCTTCCGTTGTATCAATCGCTCCGGGATATTCCTCGATCCTCTTTCCGTTGAAGGAGTGGGTCAGGCAGATCCTTGCCGCATCATCGTATCCAAGCGACATCATGTACGAATAGCCGTCATAGATATGCCTCATCTGCCCGGTCCCGAACTTCCTGCCGATATCGTGCAGCAGTCCCAGGACGTATGCCTTATCCGGATCCAGGCCGGCATTCCGGGCTATTCTTTCCGCACAGCGGGCTGTGATCCGGCTGTGGTCCGCCCAGGATCCCGGACGGCATCGTTCCCCTTCCTCCAGTATCCGCTCTGCCGTTTCCCTGTCAGGATACATGGTCTTCTCCTTTTTGTTCCATGTTTTTGCTGTACCAGCCGAGCACACGCTCTTTCATGCCTTCAATATCCAGCACACCGTACGCAAAGCCCTTGCGCACCAGCTCTGCCGGCAGGTACTCATCATACTTGTCAAAAACAGGCACTTCGTTCGGATACACCAGTTCCAGCGGATCAAAGTCCTTTTCTGCTTCCTCTGCCAGGATGCGGAAGAACTCTTCTTCACTCACCCGCATCGTGAACTGCATATAGTATGGCCGGGAGGTATCCAGACCCCGCAGACCCAGCCTGTGTGCGCAGCGCAGCTTCAGGAAGCGCTCCAAAGCCAGGAACGCATAGCTGCCCAGCCACGGGAACAGAACATACATATGCTCACCGAGGGGCACCAACGGGTGGTCCATCATACCGGCTTTGCGGAAGGTATTCCTGGCTTCCTGCAGGCGGAAGACCGCATGGCGCATCAGATACGGATACGTCCTGTCCTCCGCCAGTACACCGTACATCCGTTCCAGGATCCGAGTATGGATATCTCCCGCAACATCGCCGAAATAGGCCGGTATATTGCCCTTCACCAAGGTACAGTACACTTCCCTCCGCTGATGATCCACTTCCTCTACCACCCAGACTCTGCCGGC